>NZ_JALAGT010000105.1 GCF_022712295.1 Galactobacter sp. | reverse complement strand
GTTCTCTGTACTACCCATCGATCTCGGGTGTCACCAGCCGTTG
Source organism: Galactobacter sp. (assembly GCF_022712295.1). GTDB lineage: Bacteria > Actinomycetota > Actinomycetes > Actinomycetales > Micrococcaceae > Galactobacter. The sequence continues at coordinate 19,036 of NZ_JALAGT010000105.1, read as the reverse complement.
TTGTCCTGCTTCTTCCCCAGCACGGACATGTCGACCTTCAGGTCGTCGCCGTCCACCGTGACGGGTAAGGTGAGGCGGCTGGACCAGGAGTCATCGTCATCGTCGCTCAGGCTGTAGGAGCGTGAGGAGTCCATCCAGTCGTCGTCCTTCTTGTCCCACTTGTAGCGGTACTCGACCTCGACGGTGGCATGCACCACCACCTCGATCTCGCCGCCGAGCTCAGACGGATCCGAGACTCCGTAGCCGTTGTCAGCATTCGACACCTCGATCTCCGGCTCCGAAGACCAGCTCCGGGACTTCATCTTGAAGGGCTGCTCCCCCTTCTCGTCCCAGACCCATCCGGCCAATTCGCAGCCCTTGGGGTACTCGGACTTGGAGCCAACGCAGGCGTCCAACTTGGAGCGCACCTGCGAGGTGGCGTCCTCGATCACCGCCTGCGTGTACGTCGGGGAGAAGCCATCGGCGTCGGCATCGTCACCCGGCAGCACCGTGACACTCTGATCCTGGCCGTAGGAAACGTACTTGGAGGCCTCGGGTGCGGAGAACTCGTAGTCGCCTGGGAGCACCGGGTAGCTCTGGCCCTCCCCCTCGTCCTCGTCGGACTCGTCGTAGTAGGAGTCCTCGTCCGAGGCCCCGAGCTCGCTCATCGTGAGGCCCTTGAACTCGACCTCGACGCCGTTGACCTGGGTCTTCTCCGGACCCGAGGCGATCCGCACGCTCTGCTCCGGTGCGTTCACGATCCTCCAGTCGGAGAACACCACGGCCTGTTTACCGCTGCGCTCCAGGATCATCTGCAGGCCCTCTTGGCTCTGTCCGTCCATGGTGAGCGAGTACGTGATGGAGGCGTAGTCGTCGTCGATCTGCGTATCGGTGATCTTGTAGGAGGTGGGACGGTTCTTTGCCTCCGCGTAGACCTCGTCGGTGAGCAGGACGCCCTGATCCTTCGAGGCATCGGGAGAGTAGGACTTCACAGCGTCCTCGGCGCGGCCATCCACGATGGCATCCAGGTACTTCTCGGCCTGTTTGTTGGGCCCGTAGACGGTCTTGGAGAGGGACGCATAGGCAATCGAGCCGCCGGCCACGATGAGCGCAGCACCCAACGCGAGAATGAGTCCCAGCAGCCACCAGCGCTTGGCCCTGGCGGAGCGCTCGTGCCCGGTCGGGATCAGCTGGGCCCCAGCCTGCCCGGGAGCGGCAAGAACGCCGTGTCGAGTGGTGGGAGGCCGGTGAACCCACAGGGTGAGGAAGCCGAACAGCTTGGTCGGCATGGTCCGGGCCATGCCCGGGGCCACCCAGCGGGAAGCCACCTCCACGAGCAAACCGACCAAGGCCATCACGAAGAAGACCCACCAAGCCAGATGGATCCTGACGTGGGCGCTGCCCGACACGGTCTGGCCGAACCCCTCTACGCCGCCCTTCACCGAGAAGCTTGCCCAGGACGTGACCAGCAGGGCCAGCCCGGCCACCAGATAGGCGGAGGGTAGCAACACCCAGCTCAGCGGGTCGGTGCTCACGTCACCCGGGAGTCCACGACGAACCCGCCAACGCAGTGCCATGACCACGATCCACACCAAGGCGATCAGCAGAGCGACGGGCCACACCCAGGCAGGGAATTCACCGGAGAAGACGCTCAAGGATTCGTTGCGCCCGCCGGCACTTCCCAAGAACTCTTCGACCAGGTCACTGCTGCTGGCACTGGTGGAATATCCAACGGACACCAGGTTGGCGAGCCCCGTCGCTGCGGTCCCCAGGTATGGGACCAACAGCGGCGCATAGAGCAGAAGTTTGGGTTCGCCCTCGGACACCGCGACCACGATGGTGACCACGATGCCCAGGAGCACGGTCAGCGACAGCAGGTGCTCTGCCACCGTCACCGCGGTGTCCCGCAACGTGCGCTGCCAGTACCCGGCACCCTGCCTTGGCAGGAAGACCACGTAAACCACGGCGGCGGCTATGAGGAACTGGTACAGGTAGCCGAGGAAACCGGCGGTGTGGACGCTCAGGGACGCGTTCGCCATTTCCCCCTCGTCCAATGGAATCTTCATGCGGGCGATCGCGGAGACCACCGTGACGACGGTGGCGAAGGCCAGACCGCCTGCCACAGCCAGAGCCAGACGGGGCGCCCAAGACGGTGCCGTGATGCCGCCCTTGACGCGTCGGCCGAACAGCCTCACGGCGAGGAGTCCGAGCAACGGCACCAAGAGCGGTACAGCGAAGGCTGAGACGCTGCCGCTGATGCCCACCCAATCGGCCACGTCTGCGTCGAGTTTCATGTGCGCAGAGGCGCCGTATCCCAGCCCCAAGAGCTGGATCATGAAGGGGAACCACTTGCCGCCAAGGCTGGGCTCGTCACTCGCGGCCAGGGGAAGGCCGAACGCCACGATCAGGCCGGATGCCAGCAGCGATCCACCCAGCAGCAGGGCCACCACCACGGCGGCGCGGATCCACGCCGCTGAAGGAATGTTCAGGTTCAGCGGCTTCCGTGGCGCCGCGGGGGGCGCCGGCGGAGCATACTGCGGAGCCGGGGGTCCGTACTGAGGCGCGGACGGAGCATTCTGCGGAGCCGGAGGTGCGTTCTGCGGCGAGGGTGCCTGACCGTAGTAGACCCCCCGCGGCTGTCCCGTGCCTGGCGGGGCCGGAGGCACGTCGGGCGACGGCGGCACATCAGCCGGCGGTTGAGGTGGCGTCGAGTTGGTCGGCGGTACGGGCGGGCCACTGTGCCCGCCTTGTCCGTATGCCGGGGCTCGGCCTTGCTGGTCGGGGTCGCCCTGATTGCTCATCGGGTACGTCCAGCCTCTCTTCTTGGGTGGATGACAACGTGGAATGAAGACGGTGGTTCACGGCGCCCTGCAGAGGTCGCCATGGCCTCACACGACGTTAGTCAATCAGACGGCGAATTCGCCATTCGTGACCTTGTCATGGACATTCATCACACAATGACAATAAGCTCTGGATCATGTCGTCACGCCACTTCCCTGCCGCCATTGCGCTCGGCTGCATCACCGCGTTTTCCCTGTCCCTGGCTGCCTGCTCAGGCTCCGATTCACAACCTGCCGAGAAGCAGCCCACGGCGGCCTCGACGCCACAGGCGTCCACCCCGCCCGCCGAGGTCGCGGACGCGACCGAACCGCCTGCGGCGGGCATTGCAGACGACGGTGAGGGGACGGACGACGCCGACCTGGCCTACGCCGTCCCCGGCTACCAGCCGGGCGAGATCCCCCCGATCCCAGCGATCGAGCTGCCGGACCTCGGCCTGTTGGCCGGTTCGCAGGACAAGTTCACGATCAACACGACCAAGAGCATCAAGTCCGTGCCCGGCGTCAAGGTCTCCCCTGCTCGCTGCGACGGGGAGGGTCTCGTCTCCGGTGGGATGGTGCTCAACGGCGATGGCTCCGGAACCGCCAGTGTAGGCGGCAAGACGATCACCAACAACGGCGATGGCTCTGGCACCGTGTCCTCCAGCGACACCACCATCACCAACAACGGTGACGGATCGGGCACCTACTCCGGGCCGGACATCACCATGACCAACAACGGCGACGGTTCCGGGACGTATTCCAGCAAGGACCTGACCGTGAGCGTCAACGGTGACGGATCAGGCACGTTCTCCTCCGGTGAGGAGACGGTCTCGAACAACGGCGACGGATCAGGCACCTTCTCCGACGAGGACGTGACCACCTCCAACAACGGCGACGGTACCGGCACATACTCCGACAACGACCTGACCATCACGATCGGTTCCGATGGCACCGCCACCGTGGTGGGTCCCGACGGCACCAAGGAGTTCCCCGACCGCGAACTGCCCAAGGTGGCGCCGATCGGTTCCTTCCCTCCCATCGACGCGCTGAAGCCCATCAAATCCTGCGGCACCACCATCACCTTCGAGGACGGCGTGCTCTTCGACTTCGGCAAGTACGACATCCGGCCCGAGGCAGAGGAGACGCTCTCCAAGGTTGCTGGGGTGCTCAAGGACGCGGACGTACCGAAGGCGGGCGTCTACGGACACACCGATTCCATCTCCTCCGCTCAGTTCAACCAGACGCTCTCCGAGAACCGGGCGAGTGCCGTGGTGGACGTGTTGGAGGGTGACGGCGTCACCACCGACCTGGAGGCCGAGGGCTTCGGCAAGACCAAGCCCATCGCGCCCAACACCAATGAGGACGGGTCAGACGACCCGGCCGGGCGTCAGCTCAACCGCCGCGTCGAGATCTTCATCCCGGCGTTCTGAGCCACCGGGCGCGGCCCACCGGGCATGAGCCGCCGCCGCAGCCCACCGGGCATGAGCCACCCGGCATGAGCTACCGGGCATGTGCCATGCTCAGAGTTGGCGTTTGAGCCCCACATGGTGGGCCTGGTACCCGTTGCGTTCGTAGAAGGCGCGGGCCCGGACCCGGATCTGGTCGGTGTCCACCTGGGACAGGGCGGCTCCGTGGGCCCGGCCGTGCTCGTGCGCCCAGCCAAGCATCGCGGTGCCGAGCCCACGCCCCCGATGTTCCTCGGCAACGCGCAGGGCCTCGATCTGTAGGCGGGTGGCACCGCCCCGGGACAGGCCGGGGATCACGGTGAGTTGCATGGTTGCCACGATCTCCCCACCGGGGGAACGCACCACGGCCAGGTAGTTGGACCGATCGCGGGTGACCAGGTCGTAGGCCCGTTCGTAGGTCTCCAGGTCGGCGGCCTCACGGTCGCGTCCCACCTCGTCCTGGTTGAGCAGATCGACGATCGCGGCGACGTCAGCGCGTTCGGCACGTTCGATCCGATACGCAGTGCCGCCGGCTGGGAGCATCCCCGACACGGATCCGGCCGCGATGCCGCGCAATCGGGTGAGCAACAGATCCAGCCAGGCGCCCACGTTCCGGCGTGCCTCCTCGGTGTCCGGGTAGCGGCAGCGTAAGTGCAGCCCGGATTCGTCCAGGATGAACCCCAGCATGACGCCATCGGTACGGATGGTGGCTCCCACGTATTCGGCGTTCAACGCTCGGGAGTCGATGCGCACGGGGAGCCTGCGAAGGTCCAGCCAGGAGATCGCGAACATCCCTGGGACCTCCGGCATGCCACCCCAGGGAGCCAGCAGGTCCTCCAGCGGCCATGATCCGAGCCGGATGGCCTCCCTGACTGCAGAGGACGCGGCCGAGGGTGTGGGGTCCAGGCTCTCGACGACGGAGTTCGTGATGAACCACCCCACCGAATCGTGCCAAGCCTCCTCGTAGCGCGAATGCACCGGGAACACCGCCCGCAGCCCCGTGTCCGCGAGTTCGCGTGTCACGGCCGTCATGGCGGCCACGGCCATGGTCAGCGTGGAGACGCCTGCAGCCTTGGCGGCCACGGCGAACGCGGCGGCGTCGTCCCGGTCCAGGACGTCTCTGACCTCGACTCGTTCCGCATGAGTGGCGGTGTCTCCCAGGGGGAGCGGGAACCGCGGCATCACGTTGCCGGAGGCCTCCAGGATCTCCGCCCACCGCCGCCTGACCTCATCCGGCGCCGTGGGCCTGCGGGCCAGGGCACGGGTGTGATCGGCGAAGTCCGGTGCATGATCCAACTGCCCACCCTCACCCTTGCGAATCCGACGCAAGGCGGTGAGCAGGTCCCGGGCGATGACCAGCATGGACCACATGTCCACGTGGGAGTGGTCGGAACCGATCACCACGGTGGTCTCGGCCTCGGTCTCCAGCGCGCAGAGTCTGTGCGAGGGGCGTTCGAACGGGGAACAGGCCCTGTCCAGCACGTCCCGCACGGCGTCGTTGACGGCCTGCCCCTCCCCGATCTGATGCTCCACCCACTCCCCCGGGCCGATCCTGACCGGATGAGCGGAAGGGGCGCCGTCCGGCTCAGGCGTGAAGACGGTGGTGAGGGTCCCGTGCCTGGCGATCACCGACAGCCAGGCCTGCGCCAGTTCCTCCAGCGGCGCCCGTCCGGGCACGGTGAAGGACAGCGCCATCCAGGAGCCTGGACGGGCCCCGCCGCCCACATGGCGACGTTGGTCGAAGGAGACCGGTACGGTGCCGGGCAGGTCGGTCACGGTGACGTCATAGCCCATGAGGCGCCCGAAGGGCAGGCGCAGATGGGCCACATTGGTGAGGCGCATGCGCGTCAAACTAATACGCGCTCATGCCAGAAAAGAGTCCGGCAAATGTCATCCAGATCACAAGATGTGCCTGGACGGCATTTGCCGGACTCCGCTGCGTCAAGCCGCGACGTGTTGCGTCAACGACTCAGCCGCGACGTGTTACGTCAAAGACTCAGCCGCGTTGGTGCGCCGCCACCAGGTCACGCACGCTGACGTAGAGCGGATGCTCCGGCTCCAACCCGGTCACGTGCTCAGTGAAGGCGTCCGCGTTCATGGAGGAGAGCAACTCCTGGAGTTCCACGGCCTGTTCGTCGCCGGCCTCGTCGAAGTACAGGGCGGCGCCCATGGCGGCGACCAGCGCGGACGAGGACAGCCCTCGCTCGGCCGCTTCGGCGGCAGGGCCCACGAAGCGCTCGTGGCGTGAGAGCTTGCGCAGCGGCTGCCGTCCCACCCGCTGCACGGTGTCAGGCAGTGCGGGGTTGCGGAATCGATCCAGGATCCGTGCACGGTACTCGGCCAGGTCCGCTGGGTCGAAGCCGTGCTTGGCAGCCAGCAGGGCGCTGGTCTCCTCCACGGCGGCGGTCACGGCCGTCTCGACCGCTGGCGAGGCCAGCGCGTCCGAGATCTTCTCGATGCCCGCATGGGCACCGAAGTACGCCGTGGCAGCGTGCCCCGTGTTGACGGTGAACAGTTTGCGCTCGATGTATGGACCGAGCTCATCCACGAAGTGGGCGCCGGGGATGGTGGGCAGGTCCCCGCCGAAGGGTCCCTGCTCGATGGCCCACTCGAAGAAGGGCTCAACCGTCACGTCGATCCCGCCGTCGGCCGGTTGCCCCGGCACGATGCGGTCCACGGCCGTGTTCGCGAAGACTGCCTTGCCCTCCAGCGAGGCCCATTCCTCCCCTGCCGCTGCCACGATGGCCTCGCGCAGGGTGTCGGTGGCCCCGATGGCGTTCTCGCACGCCATGACCTTCAGCGGCGCAGCGTCCACCGAGCGACGACGCAGACCTTCCACCAGGTTGGGCGCGATGAATTTCAGGACCGTGGGCCCCACCGCTGTGGTGGCGACCTCCGCAGTGGCGAGTTCGTCCGCCAGCCGATCCGGCTCTTCTGCGGAGTTCACGGCCCGGAAGGCGGTGACCTCATGGTCCACGCCGCCCTCACCGACCTCGTGCACAGTGTAGGAGGAGGCCGCCTTCAGGGCGTCCACCAGCGGCGCGGCCACGTCGGAGAAGAGAACCTCGTAGCCACCGTTGTGCAACAGCAGCCCTACGAAGCCGCGGCCGATGTTGCCAGCACCGAAGTGCACGGCCTTCTTGGAGACACCACTCGTCGTGGAGACATCACTCATGGTTGCTCAGTTCCTTTCAGTCCTCGTTGACGTCGTTGACGAGCTGGTAGATCTCCTCGGGCGTGGAGGCCGCCTCGAGCTGGGCCACCTTGTCCTCGTCCGAGAAGAGCTCTGCGACCTTGGCCAGGATGGTCAGGTGTTCCCCGTCCTTGCCCGCGATGCCGATGACGAACTTCGCTTGGTCGCCGTCGCCCCAGTCGATGCCGCCGTCGTAGCGGGCCACCGAGATCGCGGAGCCGATGACGGTGTCCTTGGCCTCGCCGGTACCGTGCGGGATGGCCAGGCCGTTGCCCATGAAGGTGGAGACGGTGGCCTCACGGTCCTTCATGGCCTGTGCGTAACCGTCGGTGACGGCGCCCGCTGCGACCAGGATGGAGGCGGCCTCCTCGATGGCCTCGTCCCTCGTGGCCGACCCGGAGTGGATGCGCACGTTACCCGGAGTCAGAATGCCCGACGCGCTGGGCTCGGCCGCCGCCGCAGCAGCGGGTTCCGCGGTGGCAGGTGCCGCGTCGGCGGAAGCCGACGCCGCGTCGTCGGGCACTGCGTCAGTTCCCCCGCCGTTGCGCTGATCCAGCACCATCTGCACCACCTGGTCGTATTCGGGTGCACCCATGAAATTGTCCACCGAGACGTGGACTGCGCCCGGTTCCTTCTGCTTGGCGCGGTCGGTGAGCTGCTGCTGGGTGATCACCAGATCGGTGTTGCCGGGCAGATTCGCGATGGCCTTGTTGGTCACGTCGATGTCGGTGATGCCTGCCTGCTTGAACTTCTTGCGCAGTACCGAGGCACCCATCGCGGAGGATCCCATGCCTGCGTCGCAGGCGAAGATCACGTTGTGGATGGCCGTGGTGGCCACGGCCGTCGCGGCGGCGCCGCCCGCCGCCATGGAGCCGAGCACGGAGGAGGACTTACCCTTGTTGGCCTCGGTGGCGGCCACGGCAGCGGCAAAGCTGCTTCCGCCCGCCGCCTCTGCCTCGAGGTCGCGCCTACGAGAGGCACGCAGGATGGCCGCGGCGATCACGAAGGTCACGGCCGCGGAGACGATCACGGCTAGGATGACGCCTAGATAAGAGCCTCCTGCCGTCTGGCCCAGTACAGCGATGATGGATCCCGGAGAGGCCGGCGCTCTCAACCCGGTGCCGAAGGCGACGTTCACGGCCACACCGGACATGCCACCACCGATGACGGCCAGCAGCAGTGCGGGCTTCATCATGACGTAGGGGAAGTAGACCTCGTGGATGCCGCCCACGAACTGGATCAGCAGCGCACCGGGGGCGGAGGCGCGGGCGGCACCGACGCCGAAGAAGGTGAACGCCAGCAACAGGCCCGCTCCGACGCCGGGGTTGGCCTCGAGCAGGAAGAGCACGGACTTGCCGTGTTCGGCGGATTCCTCGATACCGAGCGGAGTCAGCGCACCGTGGTTGATGGCGTTGTTGAGGAAGAAGACCTTGGCAGGTTCGATGAGGATCGAGGTCAGCGGGAGCAAGCCGCGATCGATGAGCCATTCAACGCCGTCGCCCAGGATGTGCATCAGCCAGTTGACGATGGGCGCCAGGCCGAAGAAGCCCACGATGGCCATGCCGAAGCCGAGGATGCCGGCGGAGAACATGTCCACGAGCATCTCGAAGCCGGCCTTGATCTTGCCTGCCCAGGACTGGTCAAGCTTCTTCATGACCCAAGCGGCCAAGGGCCCCATGATCATGGCACCGATGAACATGTTGATCTGCCCGATGGGGTTCTCACCCTGAGCGGCCAGGTCGATGTTCTCCTGCGCGATCAACCAGTCGGAACCGGCGATGACGCCGAAGGTCGCGATACCTGCGACCACCGCACCACGGTTCTCGTGGATCATGCGGCCGCCCTGGATGGCGATCAGAACGGGCAGCAGGTAGTGGATCATCGGCGTCTGGACGGATTCCAGAGACGGGACCGGCGTGAAGCCGTCCGCGATGAAGAAGGCCGTGAAGATGCCCCAGGCGATCAGCGCTGGGATGTTCGGCATGACCATGCCGGAGAGGAAGGTCCCGAATTTCTGCACGCCGACGCGGAGACTGCTCCGGTTCTTGGTGCCTTCGGCACCGGTGGCGGTGGCACTCATGATGATGTCCTTTGGAAGGTCGAGTTGCTCAAAGTTGATGGTGCGGGTTGATGGTGCGGGTTGATGGTGAAGCAGCAGGTGGGGCTGCTTCGGTTGCTGATGACTGATTCAGAACTGATTCGGAGAGGGCGGCTCAGAGAAAGCTGTCTGCCAGGGCACGCGCTGCCGCCTTGGCGTCGGCGGCCTCGGCCTGCTCCACGGCCGCGGCCGCGATCTGCACTGCCTGGTCCAAGGTGAACTTCTTGATCTCCGCGCGCACGTCCACGAGCGCCTTGGGTGACATGGACAGGCTGGTGGCCCCGAGACCGACGAGCACCACGGCCAGCAGCGGATCGGCCGCCGCCTGGCCACAGATGCCAACGGGCTTGTTGTGCTTGGCGCCGGCCTCACCGATCATCGCGATGAGCTTCAGAACGGCTGGGTGCCATGGGTCCTGGTAGGTGGCGGTGGAGCCAAGCAGCCGGTCGGCGGCGAGTGTGTACTGCGTGAGGTCGTTGGTACCGATGGAACCGAAGTCGGCCTTCGCGAAGACCTGGTCGGCCTGCAGCGCGACGGATGGGACCTCCACCATGACGCCGGCGACCTTGATGCCGTGTTCGCGGCACTTGGCCACGAAGTACTCGGTCTCCTCCACGGTTGCGACCATGGGAGCCATGACCTGCAGCTTGGCCTCGGTCGCGGCGTCCGCCGCGGCCAGGGCCGCCAGTTGCTGGTCCAGGATCTCCTCGTGATTGCGCAGGGAGCGGATGCCACGCCTGCCGAGGGCCGGGTTCTCCTCGCCCTCGTCGGTGAGGAAGGCCAGCGGCTTGTCCGCGCCGGCATCCAGCATCCGCACCACGACCTTCTGGCCGGGGAATGCGGAGAGCAGCTTGGTGTAGGACTCGGTCTGGGACTCCACGGAGGGTGCCTCTTCCGAGGAGAGGAACAGGAACTCCGTGCGGAAAAGGCCAACGCCCTCCGCGCCGAGTGCCACCGCCTCTTCCGCGCCATCCGGATTACCCAGGTTGGCCAGCAGCGGCACGGCCGTGCCGTCGGCGAGCGCACCTGGGGTGAGCGGCGCGTCCGCAGCGGCGCGACGGGCCTCGGCCCGGGACTCCGCCTCGGCGACCTGCTCGTCGCTCGGGTTCACGGTCACGGTGGAGGCTGAGGCGTCCACCACCACGGTCTCGCCGTCTGTGAGCGCGGAGCCGTCGCCCAGGCCGACCACGGCCACGATGCCCTTGTCCGCTGCCAGGATGGCCGTGTGGGACGTGGGACCGCCCTCGGTGGTGACCACCGCGAGGACCTTGGTGAGGTCAAGCAGCGCGGTGTCCGCGGGGGCCAGGTCCTGGGCAACGAGGACGAAGGGGTGGCCGGGGTCCGGTACGCCCGGGGCCGGGACCCCCCGCAGGTGCGCGACGACGCGTTGGGCCACGTCGGCCAGGTCCGCGGCGCGTTCGCCCAGGTAGCCGCCCAGCTCCTTGAGCTGTTCGGCGAAGTCGGCGAAGGCGCGGTGAACCGCCCACTCCCCCGACTTGCCCTCGTTGACGAGGTCGGTGACGGACTCGTCCAGGGTGGGATCCTCGGCCATCATGGCCTGGGCCTCGAGGACGTCCTTGGCGGGGCCGTCCACCTGTTCCGAGCGGGCAGTCAGGTCTGCGGCCACGGCGGACACAGCCGCGTGGACGGCGTCGAGTTCCTCCGCGGCCGGGCGGGAGGCCGGGCCGTCCACCGGAGCGGCCGGTGCCGGAGTCATCCAGGCCACCGGCCCGGAGGCCACGCCCTGGCCGATCCCGACGCCGTGCAGTTCAGTCGTGGAACTCACGGCATTCACTCCGCGTCCGAGTCGGTCTCCAGCAGGCCGACCAGCTGATCGGCCACGGCCTCTGCGCCGTCGCCATCCACGGTGAGAGTCACCTCGTCGCCGGTGTTGGCACCCAACGCGATGACGCCAAGGATGGAGGCGGCGTTGGCGGGCTTACCGTCGCCCTTGGCGATGGTGACCTTCAGTCCCGAGTTCTTGGCTGCCTCGGCGAAGAGCTTCGCGGGGCGGGCGTGCAGTCCGTGAGAAGCGGCAATGGTGACGGTTCGCGTAACGGTAGACATGAGTTCAGACTCCTTCGTCATCGGTTGAGTGTGCTTTGGTCTTGCTCTCAATTGCTTGGTGGACCAGTTGTTGCTTGGTGGACCAGTTCCAGGGTTCGGTGCCCGTCGATGTCGGAGGCGATATTGGCTGGGAGTCGCACCACGGCGATTCCTGCCTCCTGCGCTTCCAACACTGCCTCGGCATTCTTGGGGACGTGGTTCCCGAGCAACAACAGATCGGTTCCTGGCAACACACCGGCCTTCAGTGTGGACACGCCCACGAGGTCGTCGCGGCCTGCCGAATCGCACGCCCTGCGGAGGCGGTGCGCCACGAACGTGGACATGGCACCTGCCCCACACATCACCGTGATCTTCATCGATCGCTTCCTTAACGTCGTGTTCGTTGCCGGGTACACCGCACCTGATCCTCATCCTTGTCCTGATCCCATACCCACGGCAACCAATCTTTTTTCCGCGGGGGCGGAAACCGGCGTGGGAGGTGGTGTTTTCCGCCCCGGTAGGCTGGGACAGGAACAGAGGTCGAGAGAGGGGGTTGAGTGTGGCCGGACGACGCCAAGAGGCCCTGCTTGACCTCCTCGTGGACGAACCCGGGTGGCACACGGCGACCCGGCTTGCCGACCGTTTACAGGTCACCACCCGCACGGTGCGCAGCTACGTGACGGCACTCAACGGCACCCTTCCTGAGACGACCGTGGTCGCCTCAGGACCCGGTGGGTACAAGGTGGTTCCGGATGCCGTTGCACAGCTGCGTGGTGCACCCTCCGCGAGCTCTCAGCGCGACCGAATGCACAAGATGGTGCGTTCACTTCTCGACTCTGACCAGAACGTCTACCACCTGGCCCAGACTCTGCATGTCTCCGACGCCACCGTGAACAACGACCTCTCCAGGGTTCGCGCCCTGGTGCGCGCCGTCGGCGACCTGGAACTCATCAGGTCGGGCCCCGCCCTGAGCCTGCACGGTCCGGAGCTGGCCCGCCGCCGGCTGCTGACCACGCTTGTGCAGGACGAACTGACGGAGACCACGTTCGACCTCGGCCGCTTCGCCGACGCCGCAGGGCAGGACACCATCTCCTCCACCGCGCTGGCCGGCTTCCGCGACGCCCTGGCCGAGCGCCTGATCTCCATGGGCTACTTCGTCAACGAGTTCGCGATCGCCGACCTCTCGCTGCAGGTGGCCGTCACGGTGGGCCGCGTCCGCCGGGGGAAGCCGCTGGAGAGCTTCGCGGACCCGGCGGACGGCGCCGACGGCGACGATCGCGACCGGCTGGCACACGTCGTCGGGCATTTGGCCCTGACCACGCTCGATACCGAGCTCGGCGCGGGAGACCGCGCCTACCTTGCCTCGGTGATTCGCACCCGCGTGGTGGTCCCCGACACCGCCAGGCGCCCCGCCCAGGTGCCAACGGACGTGGACCATGCCGTGCGTGCCGCGGCGGAGCAGGTGGGCCGGGAGTACGCCGTGGACCTCACCGCTGAAGGATTCCTGACTCGGCTGAGCCTGCACATGCAGAACCTGGTGCAACGCTCCAAGGAAGGGGCCATCACCCGCAACCCGCTGACCAAGTCCCTGAAATCCACCTACCCCATGATCTTCGAGATCGCGGTGGCGCTGGTCGGGGCGATCGGACGCCGGTTGGATTCGCGGAACCTGGATCTCGGCGTCGGGGACGACGAGATCGCCTACGTCACCATGCACGTCGGTGGGGAGCTGGAGCGCGGCCGCACCAGGGAGGCGCAGCTGAGCGCCACCATCGTGTGCCCCGGCTACTACGAACTGCATGAGCTGCTGACGTCCTCGGTGACGCGTTCGCTCGGCGACGACCTGGATGTCGCGAACGTCGTGACCCGGCTGGACCCGGACTGGGATGCACTGCAGACGGACCTGGTGCTCACCACCATCGATCCTCCCGCGCCGTCCGAGCGGATCGTGCGGATCAGGCCGTTCCTCACGGAAGCCGACGTGGACCGGGTCAACGCTGCGGCCTCCCGACTAAGACGAGGGCGGCGGCTGCGCAGACTACGGTCCGAACTTCGTCGCTACGTGTCCGATGAAGCCTTCGTGTTGCCGCTCCCGGATGACGGCTCCGAGGCCGCGATCAGGCGCCTGGGTGGACTACTGGTGGACCACGGGGTGATCGACGCAGAGCACGTCACCGATGCGATCTCCCGGGAAGCCATGAGCTCCACCGCCTTCACCGAGACACTGGCCGTTCCCCATTCCATGTCCATGACCGCGTCCCGGACCGCCCTGGCGATCGGGGTCTCGCCCTCCGGGATCTCCTGGGGGTCACAGCGGGTACACGTGGTGGTCTTCGCCGCGTTCTCCGAGGCAGACCGTGAGGCCTTCCAGACCGTGTTCGAGCAATTCGTCGGGGCCTTCTCCTCCCCCGAACGCGTCCAAGGCTTGGTGCAGCGGGTGCATTCCCTCCCAGAGTTCCTCGACGAGGTCACGCAACTCATCGAGGAATAGAAGTTTCTGGAGCGCCTGTTCTCGAGCGCGTGTTCTCGAGTGCTCTCGAGTGCTCTCGAGTGCCTGGATACCCGCCCGGCCGCTTGTCTGAGAGCGTGCCCGAGAGGTTGTCGGGCCGCTTGTCTGAGAGCTCGACTGAGACCTTGTGGGGCCGCTTGTCCGGGTGCGCGGACGCCTGATCGCAAGGCCCTGTGAACGTGATCGAAACATTGGGCTGGGTACTCTCATGTCCAACGCATGAATCCGTCATCGCGTTCGAGAGCGGGAGGAACTCAATGGCCGGCTTCCAGGTGCACGGCGCCGTGCTGGACACCGAGTTCAGCGACGAGGGTGGGCACCCCGTGGTCCAGTTGCACGGACTGACCTCGTCGCGAGCCAACGATCGATTGCTCGACCTCGACCTGGGGCGTGGGCTGCACGGGACTCGTTTGCTGCGCTACGACGCGCGCGGACACGGGCGCTCCACCGGGTCGAATCGCCCCGAGGACTACAAGTGGGCGCACCTGGCCGAGGACCTCCTGGCGCTACTGGACTCATACTTCCCTGGTGAGAAGGTCCACGGCGTGGGTCCGTCCATGGGGACCGGAACCATGCTGCACGCGGCCGTACTGGACCCCGAGCGCTTCTCCTCCTTCACCCTGATGCTGCCCTCCACGGCATGGAGCACCAGACCGGCCAAGGCCACCGAATACCTGCACTCTGCCGCACTCATCGAGAACGAGGGCCTGCAGGCCTTCGTCTCCGAGGGTGCGCTGAAGCCCAAGCCGCCTGCCACGGTGGGTACCCCTGCCATCCGCCCGGACGTCTCGCCGGCCCTGCTTCCGACCATCTTCCGTGGGGCAGCCTTGGCCGACTTCCCGCCACAGGACGCCGTTGCGCGCATCGACGTGCCGACCTCCATCCTCGCCTGGATCGACGACCCGGGGCACCCGGTGTCCACGGCCCAGGCCCTGGTCGAGTTGATGCCTCAGGCCACCCTGGCCGTTGCTCACGCTCCAACCGATGTCGCCACGTGGCCCGCCCGGCTCATGGAGGACGTCATCCGTGCGGACGCGGCAACCTCCGCCTGAGCCGGCGCGCAGGCTCCATCGGTTCGGATCGCGTGGTTCGTTGCATCACCGGCGGCTCGGGTTCATGATCTAAGCATGTGTCATCGCTCGACCACCCACGTTTCTTCACGGGGATTCCCGCCAGGACGCGCCCTCACTGCGGGCGGCATCAGCCTGCTCGTGGTGCTCACGGCCGGCGTGGGATGTTCGTCCGATCCGGCCCCGGCACCGTCGTCGTCGCAGGCATCCAGTGAGAGTGAGGGGATCGAAAGCGCTTCTCCGAGCGAAACGACCGCGGAAGCAGAATCCACGGAACCGAATCCTCCCCTGCCGTCCAGCACCCGCTCCGCTTCACCTTCCGATGCGCCCTCGGATTCACCGTCCGTTCCAACCTCAGATCCACCTTCCTCAGGCCATTCGACGGCGAGCGCCACGGAGATCCGGCACGTGTGGCCGGACGAGAGCTGGGAGATGAACTCAGGCGAGGCGGCCTGCGACGGGATGGGCCCCTATGAGTCGCAATTCTCCGATCAAGATGGGTACTTCTCGTGTGGCCCCACCGCCGCGAGTTTGTTGGCATGCAAGGTCGATGGCTCTGGCGGTTCGGCCATCTGCATCCAGAACTTGGACGGCAAGCAAGCAGCTCGGTTGAAGGATCCGTCCGTGGCCGGTTACTCCGATCCCGCGAGCTCCTCGACCACGCCGCTGCGCGTTGGACTCGACAACGGTGTCACCTGTTCCATCGTCTCCCACGATCACGCTCAGCACTGGAATGACTGGTTCAGCTGGTTCCCCTGCACCGACGGATCGGAGCTGCTGGTCAGCGACGTGCAGGACGGTCCCACGGAGACCTTCGACCGTTCCAGTAAGACGTGGACGGCTCAGGTGTCGCGCAACAAGGGCAAGCCCACCAAGGAACCCGTACTGTGGGCCGAGTTCGCCGGGCAGAAGTGATCGGCTTGCAGAGGTGATCGGCTTTCCGTCAATCGGTTACGCGTCAATCGGTCGCCATACGGACCGGAGTTCCAGCCGTGCCGCGGATCCCTGTGGGTCCGTTGCCAAACGTGAATACGTGTCCACATCGATGCGTTGGCCATCGATCAGGAATTTGCCGCGTTCGGTGCCTTCCTTGACGAAGCCGGCCGCTCTCGCCACTGCACCAGAGGCCGGGTTGTTCACTCGGTGGCCTAGTTCCAACCGGTACAGACCGCCCTCTGAAAGGGCCCAGTCCGCTACCGTTGCGACAGCTGCGCTCATCCACCCCCGACCCCTACCGTGTGCAGACATCCAATACCAGAACCAGCCGTTGAGGTTGTTCCGGTCTATGGAAACCCCGACGAGCCCTACCAACGCACCAGCACCGTCGCCGCCAGTCGCAGTGCCAGAGTCAGTGCCAATGCCGGTGCCCCGCGCGTTGGCTCGGTCTGGCAGGTTGGATTGGACGAACCTGTGGCTGGAGCCGGATTCGCTGCTGCCGGCACCGTCTTCCGAGCCCTGTCCGAGCGCCACAGTCTTCTCCAGCACCACGGCAAACGGCCACTGATCTTCACGGTCCAGGAGTATGTCCACGTAGTGGTGTGCCGAGGCGAGATCGGTGACCTCGCCTTGTCTGGCCATGTTCGCGGAGTCCGACTCGAATGCCGCCAGCACGGCCGGGGCATCCGTGCGCATCAACTTGCGGAGAACAGGCCGACGCTGCTCAGGGGTTTGGGGTGCCACTTCCGCGCGAGCATCGCGGCTCATCACACCCCGCCCCGAGTCGTCAAGACTGCGAACTCGTTCCAGAACTGTTCCCATCCAGCGGCCTCTTCAGGGTCCTCGATCCGAGCTCTCGGCGGTTCTGAGCCATAGAAGCTCCGCACCCGCGCTGCGAAATCGCGCACCGCCAGCTCCCACTGGCGTCGGGCCACCACGACACTGCGCTTTCGCGTACTCAGCGTGACGCGATCGCTCTCTGTCCTGACTCCGAGGTCGTATCCGCTGTCGCAGCCGATTATCCCGCACGTCTTGTCCCCTGCCAGAACGGTGAACCCACAATGCGGAAACAGCAGTTCCGTGCCGGTCACGTCGGACTCGCCGGATCGGTGAGAGCCCCGGATATGGTCGCGGTGCAGGGTGCGCAGCAGGAACAGGGCTGCGGCAGTGAGCGTGACGTCGTCCTCGGCTCGCAGCAGGGTCTGCCCGTTGACTTTGAGCATCACACCACCATGGAGGCATTGGTCCCCCAACTGTTCTGCGCCTTCTCCAGTCCAGTGCAGACCGAACGGGTGAAGATCTACCATCGACGCCACGGTCGGGTCGTCTCGTTCGGGTGAGTCATCACGTTCGGGGACCGCCTTCGTGGGTCCATCACTCGGAAACACCGTCGCCTGAGACTCCGTTCCCAGGGGGCCGGGTGCCTCGTTCTGGGGCCGACTTCGAGATCCAGGCATCCCCCATTTGTACCATGAGGACATGGTTGATCCGATTGCCGCCTCTTACGCCTACACCGCCGATGCGTCGCTCAGCGCGGAACAACTGGTGAGGCTGTACGACTCTGTTGGTTGGACCGCCTACACCAACGAGCCGGATGTGCTGCAGCGTGCGGTCAAAGCCTCCCTTGCCGTGGTGTCCGCTTGGGATGGCGATGAGCTGATCGGGTTGGCAAGGGTCGTGGGCGATGGCCTCACGATGGTCTACCTGCAGGACATCCTCATCAGGCCCGAGTACCAGGGGAAGGGCCTCGGCCGGGAACTGTTCCAACGAGTCTTGGCCCCGTTCGATGGCGTGCGGCAGAAGTTCCTGGTGACCGACGGGACCGAGCAGCAGCGGGGCTTCTACACGGCCATGGGCTTCACCGTTCTCGGCGAGTTGCCGACGCCCTTGGTCGCCTACGCCCGATTGGCGTAGACATCCCCGCCAGGTGGCTCCCGCCCCAGGAGCCCGGTAAGCCGGCGGGCTGACTCGGTGACCCCTGAACTCGAGCTGACTCTGTGCCCCCTGCTCCACAGTGACCCCTGAACCACCGTTCGCCCCGCGTAGGCGGGATTGCCGGTGACGCCAAGATCAGCTTCACGCCGGGACGGCTAGGTTCTCGAGGTAGGGATCTGATGCGACGAACCGCCGGCCTTCCGCAAGGAACGGGTCCACCGGAACGGGCTGGCTCATGACGTGCTGGGCCAAAGCCGCCCAGACACCGTCGGAAAGAGATTCGCATCCGGCATCGTCGGAAACGGATTCGCATCCGGGTTCGGCTCCTAGTTCGGCCTCACCCTGCTGGAGGTTGCACCTCGCAGCGGCCCAGTCAGCCTGATCTTGATTCAGCATGGCCCGATCTCGGTCCAGGTCGGCCCGGTCTTGGTCCAGGTCGGCTCGGTCTTGGTCCAGTGCGATCCGGTCGCTGACCAAGACCTTTTTGTCCTGCCGAAGCCTGGCACGTGTGCAACGGATGCCGGCTTCTGCGTCTTCCAGCCCCACGCGAGTGATCTCCACGTCGCCCTGCATGTCCTCGAGCTCGGCCCGAGCCTCCTTCAACGCCGTCAGGGCCTTGGCCAGACGTTGCGTTTCCTGGTCGTAGAAGTCCTGGCTGCAGGAAAGCTTGAGTAGGCCACTGCGGAGCCTTTCGCGATCCACGGCCAGTTCCTTGACCTTCCTCGTGACCGAGGACCGAACCCGGTCCAGCCGAGCCTTCTTGTCCGCCAACCGGCTCGTACGTAGATCCAGGTTTGCCCCGCGCTGGGTCAGCTCGGCATCGGTGACACCGCGTCCTGCCCGGAACCCCGCCCAGAAGTTGGAGTGGGCCACTGTGGTCGGGTCCTCGTGAAGGAAGTCCCGAACCGGGGACACGAACTCGGCACCCGATGCCAACCGAGTGACGATCTCCCCTGTTCCTGCAGCGGGGCCCGACACCGTTTCTGCAAACGCTCCCTCGTTGGGC
>NZ_JALAGT010000104.1 GCF_022712295.1 Galactobacter sp. | reverse complement strand
GGCGGGACCGGACCCGGGACGTCGGGCATGGGCGGAGGGGGAGCGCCCCAGGGCGCGCCGGGCTGCGGCCGGCCGACGCCCGCGGCGTCGTCGCCACTCGCCGTCTGGTCATCGGTGGTGCGCTCTGGATCGTTCGGCGTGCTCATTGGTGCTCCGGATGGGGGATGTGACCCCCTCAGTCTGGCGGATTAATCCCGGGAATGTGCATTCCGTGGTTCATATGGAGGGTTTGCAACGCACCGAAGTAATGGCTGCGGCAGACCATCGCATCTTCGTGGCCCCCGTCGCTAGGATGGAAGGAGGACGTGATCGGTGGCATGAACAGGCCATCGGCGCTTCAGCTCGCGGACCCTGAATGCGGCCCGCACCGACCCAAGGAGTGACATGCCCGTCGCAACCCCGGACAAGTACAACGAGATGCTCGACGCCGCCAAGAGCGGCAAATACGCCTTCCCGGCCATCAACGTCACCAGCTCCCAGTCCGTCAACGCTGCCCTGGCCGGCCTCCAGGAGGCGGGTTCCGATGGCATCCTGCAGGTCTCCACCGGCGGCTCCGCGTACTTCTCCGGTTCCTCCGTCAAGGATATGGTGCGCGGTTCCCTGGGCTTCGTGGCCTACGTCCGTGAGGTCGCCAAGTCCTACGACATCAATGTGGCGCTGCATACCGACCACTGCCCCAAGGACAAGCTGGGCGGCTTTGTGCTGCCGCTGATCGAGGCCTCCGAGGCCGAAGTGAAGGCCGGGCGCGACCCCTTCTTCAACTCCCACATGTGGGACGGCTCCGCGGAGACGCTCGAGGAGAACCTGAAGATCGCGCAGACCATCCTTCCTCGCACCGCAGCGAACCACCAGATCCTCGAGGTGGAGATCGGCGCCGTGGGCGGCGAGGAAGATGGTGTGGTCGGAGAGATCAACGACTCCCTCTACACCACCACCGCAGACGCGCTGGCCACCATCGATGCCCTCGGCGCAGGCGAGCAGGGTCGCTACATCACCGCATTGACCTTCGGTAACGTGCACGGCGTCTACAAGCCGGGCAACGTGAAGCTGCGCCCCGAGATCCTCAAGCAGATCCAGGAGGAGGTCGGAGCCAAGATCGGCAAGCCCTCCCCGTTCGACCTGGTCTTCCACGGAGGCTCCGGCTCCACCGACCAGGAGATCGCGGACGCCGTCTCCTACGGCGTCATCAAGATGAACATCGACACCGACACCCAGTACGCCTTCACCCGTCCCGTGGCCGGGCACATGTTCTCCAACTACGACGGCGTGCTGAAGGTGGACGGCGAGGTCGGCAACAAGAAGACCTACGACCCCCGCGTCTGGGGTGCTCTGGCCGAGTCCGGCATGGCTGCACGCGTGGTCTCCGCCTCCCAGCAGCTCGGCTCCGCAGGGAAGTCCGTCAAGTGAACCTCGGGGAGAACCTGCTTGGCATCCCCGCGACGTTGCTGCCGGAGAATCCGGACCTCGTGTCCCGCTACGACGCGGGCGACGAGGCCGAGGACCTGGCGCGTGCCTTCCCCGCCGAGTCGCTGCCGTGGGCGCTGATGGCAGACGACGCGTGGGCGGAGGGTCGCGAGGTCGAGTCCTACGCGTTCGCCCGCGTTGGTTACCACCGTGGGCTGGACGCACTGCGTAAGTCCGGGTGGCGCGGTCAGGGCCCGGTTCCCTACTCCCACGAGCCCAACCGTGGCTTCCTGCGCTCCTTGTACGCGCTGCGTCGGGCGGCCGCAGCCATCGGTGAGGTGGACGAGGTGGCGCGCATCGGCACGTTCCTGAACGATTCTGACCCCAAGGCCGTGGGGGCCATCGAGGGCTGATCCTCTGCGTGGTTGTTGAAGGTCCGCTCCGGCTCATGGCCGGGGCGGACCTTCCTTTGTTCCTGCGGCATTTGCCACTTTCCTCCGTTTCGTTGGTCTTCTCTCTCCATTGGGGGCGGGGTGTGTCGATTTGAGTGCGAGAGGTGGGTAGTGGCAGTCTTCATGGAAAACAGTGTTATCCATGAAGGGTTTTTCATGAAGAGGTCGTTGAACGGCTTGTCCCTCATAGCGGCGGTGGCTGTCGTGGGACTGGCCATTTCCAGCTGCTCCAGTTCCGATTCCGACGCGGAGAAGGGGTCCGCCCAGGGCGCCACCACCGAACAATCGACATCCGCGGCTGAGGCCGACGCGGGTGACGCCGGAAAGTCGCTGAAGTCGGACGTCGCCGATCATCTGCCCGAGCAGGTGGGGGAATGGAAATCGAAGGAGTCGGGCTTCGCCGGGCTTGCCGCTTGGAGCAAGGACAACGAGGCGGACTTCATCAGCGCAGACGGCACGGGGGAGTTGTCTGCCAAGAAGATGGCCAAGGGTGCTTTCACAGGGTCGACCACGCGAATTGCGACCGGGTACTGCGGCGTCGAGGATACCGATTCGCCAACCTGTTATTTGGACATCAAAGGCGGGTCGGAAATCACACTCAATGGCGTCGGTGAAGTGAGCCTCGATGACCTGGCCTCCTTCGCCAAGGGTTTCACGGAAGCGGCCGGTACCGACTGAGCTCACGCCTAGACTGGATGCGCTCCGACGTGAGGTCGGTGCGCATCCTGTTCCTTGTGTGAAAGGCGTCCTTTGGCCAAGCTCTACTTCCGCTACGGGGCCATGAACTCCGGCAAGTCCACGGGCCTGCTGCAAGCGGCGTTCAACTACGAGGAGCGCGGGCAACGGGTGCTGCTTGCCAAGCCGGGGGTGGACACCAAGGGGGATGACTCCATCGTGTCCCGGCTCGGTGTGACCCGGCCCGTTGACCTGGTGATCCATCCGGAGGACGACGTCCGGGAGGTCTTCGCTGCGGCCGCCCACGGTGACGACCCGAACGCCCTGCTGCAGCACGTGGACGTTGAACCCGTGGCGTGCCTTTTGGTGGACGAGGCTCAGTTCCTTTCTCCCGCCCAGGTGGATGATCTACTGCGGATCGCGGTGTTGGACGGGGTGCCGGTGCTGGCCTACGGCATCCGCACGGACTTCCGCACCCATGCCTTCCCGGGAGCCGCACGGTTGTTGGAGGTGGCGCACTCCCTGGAGGAACTGAAGACCATCTGCCGCTGCGGGCGCAAGGCCGTGTTCAACACCCGCCGCGTGGACGGTGAGTTCGTGTTCCACGGTGATCAGGTCGCCATCGACGGGGGAGAGGTCACCTACGAATCCCTGTGCGGATCTTGCTACCTCCAAGAATCCGGCGGAAACCTCGGATGAGCGGGTTCACGGGCGCAACGGTCGACGGCGTCTCTCGTGGAAGATGGACCTGAAGGCGGCACAGTTGGTGCCATCGAATCGACATGAGGAGCCGTTGGATGACAACTAGGTCGCTGGTGGACGGAACCGCGAACTTCCGCGACGTCGCCGCCTCTCCGGGGGTTGGCTCGAAGCGACTGAAGCCGGGAGTCTTCTTCCGTTCGGATGCCCTGGTGGCCGTCTCGGCACGGGGGCTCAAGCAGATGGGCCGGCTTGAGGTGGGGACCATCATCGACCTGCGTTCCGATCCGGAGGTCTCGGCGGCCCCGGACGTGATCCCCGACGACGTGCGCTCGGTCGGGATTCCCCTTCTGCAGGGGAGGCAGGATGCCCCTGGTGGCATCGACCTGTTGAAGCTGCCTGCGCTGGCCCAGTTGTATGCGTCCTTGTTGGAGGACAACGCGGATGATCTGGTGCGGGTGATCGGCGTTGTGGCGGAGGCCTCCGGCCCCACCCTGGTGCATTGCGCCGCGGGCAAGGATCGCACTGGCGTGGTGTCTGCGCTGAGCCTGGCCGCGGTGGGGGCGGATCGCGAGTCCATCGTGGCTGACTACGCCATCACCGAGTCCCGGCTCTCCGGTGTGTGGGAACAGGAGCAGCTTCGGCGGCTCGAGGCGCATGGGATTCCGGTGTCGGATGCGTTGAGAGAGCTGATGGTTGGTTCGCCGCCGGAGGCCATGGATGCAACGCTCGGGGTCCTGGAGGATCGGTTCGGAGGAGCGCAACAGTATCTGCTTGATGCAGGTCTGGGTGCCGACAGGCTCGAGGCGCTGAGGGCCAAGCTGCTGACATGATGCAGTCGACTGTGAGGCTTGACACATTTCATTGAACTCGACAATGATTGTGATCAGCAACGGCGCGTCGTAGGTCAAAGGAGATCGCACATGCTCAACCACGGACTCGGATCCTGGCTCACTCGCAGGCTCGTCAAGTCCGGCTCCAAGCCGGCCATCATCGCCGGGGAGCGGACCCTGACCTACGCGGACCTCGAGGAGGCAGCCTCCCGCGCCGCCGCGGCCTTCGCCGATGCCGGAGTGGGTCCGGGCGATCGCGTGGCCTACCTCGGTGAGAACTCGCCCGAGTTCGTGGAGGTACTCTTCGCTGCCGGTCGCATCGGCGCCGTGACGGTCCCGCTCAACACCCGCCTGGCTCCGGGGGAGCTGGCGTATCAGCTGGACGACGCCGGCGTCAGCGTCCTGGTGTACGACGATTCCTTGGCCGGTGCCGCCGTTCCGGCGGCGGCTACCGCCGAGACCGACGTGGCCACCTGGGATCTGGATGAACTGCACGCGCGGTCCGCCGCCGTCGGGCGTTTCGATGAGGACGTGCGCGTTGGTCTCGACGACCTGGCCGTCATCCTCTACACGTCAGGAACCACCGGGCGCCCCAAGGGGGCCATGCTCACCCACGGCAACTTGACCTCCAACTGCTTCAACGTCCTCATCGACTACGACGTGGCCTCCACCGACGTGGCGCTGATGATCTCGCCCATGTTCCATGTGGCCTCGCTGGGTATGGGCGTGCTGCCCACCCTGTTGAAGGGCGCCACCCTGGTCGTGGAGACCCGCTTCGTCCCGTCCCAAGTCCTGCAACTCGTTCAGAAATTCAAGGTCACCACGCTCTCCGGCGTCCCGACCACTTTCCAGATGCTCATGGAGGATCCGGCCTGGGACACGGCGGACCTCTCCAGCCTGCGCAACCTCACCTGCGGTGGTTCCGCGATGCCCAAGTACGTCATCGACGCCTATGCGGAAAAAGGCGTCGGGTTCACCATGAACTACGGCATGACGGAGACCTCGCCTGGTGCCACGTCCACGCCGCCGGAGTTCGCTCTGGAGAAGATCGGTGCCTCCGGGCTGCCGCAGTTCTTCGTCGACGTGAAGATCGTGGAACCGGGCGGCGATGAGCTGCCGGCCGGTCAGGTGGGCGAGATCCTGGTGCAGGGTCCCAATGTCATCAAGGAGTACTGGAACCGTCCGGATGCGGCCTCCTCCTTCGAGGCTGAGGGCTGGTTCCACACCGGTGACCTCGGTCGCCTCGACGAGGACGGCTTCCTGTTCGTCACGGACCGGCTGAAGGACATGTTCGTCTCCGGTGGCGAGAACGTGTACCCGGCCGAGGTGGAGGCCGTGCTCTCCGGCCATCCCGACCTCGCTGCCGTCTCCGTGATCGGCGTTCCCCACCCCAAGTGGGGCGAGGCTCCTCACGCCTTCGTTGTGCCGCGTGGCTCCGCGGAGATCACCGCAGAAACCATCATGGAGTTCCTGGACGGGAAGCTGGCCCGCTACAAGATTCCGCGCACCCTGACCGTGGTGGAGGACCTGCCCCGCACCGCGTCCGGCAAGATCCGCAAGAACCTGCTGAGGGACTCCCTGGCCTGAGATCAGCCCGACCACCGGGTGAGTGCGCGCTGCACCCTGGCCAACGTCGCCTCGGTGGTGGGGGCGGCCGGACGTGGCTCGACCTCGCCTGCAGCCGCACCCTTCGGTGCACTCGGCGGAGCCGCCGAGGCACGCGCGGCCTCCTGGTGATCGGCCACCGCACCCAACACCAGGTCCAGGGCGCCCCGGGCCCAGTCCTCCCGCTCGTCCTCAGCGATCCCCTGCCCGACGGCCGCCTCCCGCAGGTGCGCCAGCACCCTCACCTGGCGCGGGCGCCAGGTGAGGGCCACGCGGAGGACGTCCGCGGCGTCGGGCACCGGAAGCAAGGCCGTCGCCAGGCGGCGGCCCAACACGGGTGGGGTGGGAACGTCACTCAGGTCGACGTCGTCCAGCAATTCCTGGGTCACCGCGACCAACAGGTCCTGCTTGTCCGCAACGTGCCAGTACAGACCTCCCGGCGCGACGCCGAGCTCGCGGGCCAAACGCCGCATGGTGAGGTCTCCGAGGCCGTACTCGCGCAGGATCGTCGTGGCGGTCCCCACCACCTGTACGCGCGTCAAAGCCATATACGGAGCCTATCGGCCCGCGGCATCGAGAACGCCCTTCCAACCCGATCTGCACCGTGGGTTCCACGGGGCGTATCGGGTAGGAAGCGAAGAATCGCGCAAACGGGGGTTGACCCTGACGCGACGTGAGGGGACAGAGTGTTCACCATGAACGATTCCGAGACCAACGGACTGAGAGTCGGCGAGGCCGCGCGGGCGCTGGGAGTCAGCGTGCGCACCCTGCACCACTGGGACGAGACCGGGCTGGTCTCCCCGGAAGCAAGGACCGGCTCCGGCTACCGGCTCTACTCCCGCGCCGACATCGCGCGGCTGCAGCAGGTCCTGGTCTACCGCGAGGTGGGGATGCCGCTGGAACAGATCTCCCGCGTTCTGGCCTCACCCGGAGCAGACGAGGCGGAACACCTTCGCCGTCAACGCGACCTGCTCCTGACTCGGATCGCTCGACTGGAGGAGATGGTCTCCTCCGTGGACACACTTCTGGAGAGAAACATGACACATAACGAACTCACCCCCGAGGAACAGGCGGGCGCGCTCGGCAGCGTCTGGACCGATCCCTATCACGACGAGGCCGACATGGAAGAAGCCAAGCGGGCCCTGGAAGACCTCGAAACGGCACTGGCGGAAGGCCTGCGTGCAGGTGTGGAGCCTGGGTCGTCCGAGGCCAACGCGCTCGCCGAACGCCACCGCGCCAACGTGGGCCAGTGGTTCGACGTCAGCCATGCCAGGCAGTCGCTCATCGCTCAGGGCTACACAGCGGACCCACGCTGGACCGAGCACTACGACTCGCGCGAGCCTGGCCTCGCCGCGTGGCTGAGGGCCATCATCGACGCCAATGCTCGCGCTCACGGCGTGGACCCCGACACCGCGGAGTGGGACTGAGTCTCTGATCCCACACCGAATCCTCCCCGCCCCCGGACAAGGGTCGCCGATTCGGTGGCGTGGATCCGGGAAACGGGGAGAAGCCGTCATTCGGCGGGCTGGCCGGGCTGGCCTGGCTGACCGCCAGGGCCGCCGACCGTGAATCCGTGGTCCTCGAGCGCGGCGAGGACGTCGTCGTAGCCCAGGTCCAGCGCCGTGGCGAGGGCAGCCACCATCGGGTCCTCGCCGGCGTCGCCGGCTGCCGCATCGCCCTCTGCCGCATCGCCCTCTGGCGCCGCGCCGTCCATGCCCGACGAGCCGTCGGCGGCCGCATTGGACCCGGCGCCCTCGGTGCCGTCCCCGGAAGCGCCCGGAGCGCCGCCTTCGGCGGAGCCGGACGTTCCGCCCTGGCCCCCTCCGGCCTCGCCGCCCTGCTGAGGCTGGATGGAATCGATGGCCTCGGTCAGAGTGTCCTCGTCGATTCCGAGGGTCTTGGCGACGGCGGCGGTGTCGATGTTGTCGAAGGGTCCGCCCTGCCCGTCGGGCGCCTGACCGCCCTGACCGCCCTGACCGCCCTGGCCGGCTGCGGCCTGCCCATTCGAGGACGTGCCGGCCGACTGCGACGAAGTGTCGGTGTCCGCGGAGGCCGCGCCGGAACAGGCGGCCAGACCCACGCCGAGCCCACCGAGGCTCACGGCTACGAGTCCTGCAGTGGCGCCCCGCTTGAGCCAGCCGGAGCGCTTGGCAGCGGTCTCGTACGGCAGTTCGGTCTGGGTGGTGTCGATGTCGGGGGTGTTGGTTGAGTCGTTGTGGTTGGTCATGGTGGCGTCCTTGCTTCCGCGGTCGGGATCCAGGGGTTGGGCCCCGACGTGGCTCGTACTTGTCTGGATGCTCAACGAAGTTATGGCGCCGGTTTGAGGCGGACCCAAGAGGTGGATTCGGCTGGCCTGTGTCACGGTGAGAGGTCGCTGTCAGAGTCCCAAGCAAGGCATGTGCCACGACGGAGGGGGCGGCGCGCCCGTCATGGGTTGGAACGTTCAACCACCGCCCGGCTAAACTCAGGTTGCAAGAGCCTCTTGCCCGTCCGCCCCTCGTACGCCGCCGATTCATGAACCGGTCGTTGGTCGAGGACACTCGGTGCGGGAGGCATTCCTGTGTTCGGGGGGACCCGGACCCCGGGCCCGAACCACGGGACCGGAAACCGCCGTAGACACCATGCGGCAAACGGAGGGCAGATTCCATGCCAGCGATCGTGATCGTCGGAGCCCAGTGGGGCGACGAGGGTAAGGGCAAGGCCACCGACCTGCTGGGCGGCCGCGTCGACTACGTCGTGAAGCCCAATGGCGGCAACAATGCCGGGCACACCGTGGTCGTGGGAGGCGAGAAATACGAGCTCAAGCTCATTCCCGCAGGCATTCTCGCGCCGACCACCATCCCGATTCTCGGCAATGGCTGCGTCATCAACCTGGAGGCGCTCTTCGAGGAGATGGACGCCCTCGAGGCCCGCGGCGCGGACACCTCTCGCCTGCGCGTCTCGGCGAACGCTCACCTGGTGGCCCCGTTCCACCAGACCATGGACAAGGTCACCGAACGGTTCCTCGGCAAGCGCGCCATCGGCACCACCGGTCGCGGCATCGGCCCGGCCTACATGGACAAGGTGGGCCGTCTCGGCGTCCGCGTCCAGGACATCTTCGACGAGTCCATCCTGCGCCAGAAGGTGGAGGGCTCGCTGCGCCAGAAGAACGAGCTACTGGTGAAGATCTACAACCGCCGCGCCATCGAGGCCGACGAGATCGTGGAGTACTTCCTCGGCTTCGCGGACCGCCTGCGTCCCCTGGTGATCGACTCGGAACTTGTACTGAACAAGGCTCTCGACGAGGACAAGGTCGTGTTGATGGAGGGCGGCCAGGCCACGTTCCTGGACGTGGACCACGGCACCTACCCCTTCGTGACCTCCTCCAACCCCACGGCAGGCGGCGCCTCCGTGGGTTCGGGTATCGGCCCCACGCGCATCCAGCGTTCCATCGGCATCATCAAGGCTTACACCACCCGTGTGGGCGCCGGCCCGTTCCCCACGGAACTCTTCGACGAGATGGGCGACCGCCTTCGCGAGAGCGGCGGCGAGTACGGCGTGAACACCGGCCGCCCGCGTCGTACCGGTTGGTACGACTCCGTCCTGGCCCGCTACGCGTCCCGCGTCAACGGCTTCACGGACTACTTCCTCACCAAGCTGGACGTGCTCACCGGGCTGGAGAAGATTCCGGTGTGCGTGGCCTACGACGTGGACGGTGTCCGCCACGACGAGGTCCCCATGACCCAGTCCGACTTCCATCATGCGAAGCCGATCTTCGAGTACTTCGACGGTTGGACCGAGGACATCACCGACGCCAAGACGCTCGAGGACCTGCCGGAGAACGCGCGCAAGTACGTGCTGGCGCTGCAGGATCTCTCCGGCTGCCGATTCTCCGCGATCGGTGTCGGCCCGGATCGCGATCAGACCATCGTGGTGCATGACCTGATCGGTCCCGTCGCCGACTGATCGAAGACGTGGAACCAGGACTGATGGGACCACACTCAGGTTGGTCTCATCAGTCCTCGTTA
This sequence comes from Galactobacter sp., assembly GCF_022712295.1. Taxonomy (GTDB): domain Bacteria; phylum Actinomycetota; class Actinomycetes; order Actinomycetales; family Micrococcaceae; genus Galactobacter. The sequence goes on along the minus strand of NZ_JALAGT010000104.1, from coordinate 10,261 downwards.
CTCTTGTCAGAACCACCGTGGTGAGTACGCGGTGATGCAGTAGCCAGGTCGCGTCCGATGACGGCGTGCCCAACGTCCAAGGAAGTGGAGCATCATGAAGATCAGTGTTGGCCAGTTCGATCCGAGCGGCGACGTCTTCGAGAACCTGGAGACCATGGACCGGCTGGCCGGTTCCGCGAAGGCGGACGGCGCCGACCTGGTGCTCTTCCCCGAGGAATCCATGCTCGCCATCCGCAAGGCTGCGGATCTCTCCGCTGCCGTGACACGCGACTGGTCCCGTTTTGTTCAGCGCCTCTCCTTCATCGCCGCGGGCCACGGGATCGCCGTGGTGGCCGGCGGCTACGAGCCCAACGGTGAAGAGAACCCGTTCAATACCGTGGTAGCCGTGGATGCCAAGGGCACCATCGTCACCACGTACCGCAAGATCCACCTCTACGACGCGTTCTCCTTCAAGGAGTCCGAGCGGATCACGGCAGGCGCCCCCGAGCAGCGGGCCGTCTTCGAGCTGGGTGGCCTGAAGTTCGGCGTCATGACCTGCTACGACATCCGTTTCCCGGAGCTGGCCCGCGACCTGGCGCTGGAAGGCGCTGACGTGCTGTTGGTCGGTGCGGCCTGGTACAAGGGCGAGCACAAAGTCGATCACTGGCGCACCCTCGTCAAGGCCCGCGCAGTGGAGAACACCGTGTGGGTGGCCGCGGCAGGCACGTCGGGTGCCGCCACCATCGGCTACTCGGGAGTCATCGACCCCATGGCGCAGCCGGTGGACTATCTGGCAGACGAGGCCGAGGGCCTGGTCACGGTGGAAGTCACCCGCAAGCGTGTGGACGAGGTCCGTGAGTTCCTGCCGGTGCTCGCGAACCGCCGCATCGGGGTCCCCGCTCCCGGCGACGCCTGAGCCTTTCGGATTACCCCCCGTTTCCACGTTCAGCCACCGATTTCGTGTTCAGCCCCAGTCGTACGACTGGGGCTGAACACGTTTTGAGGGGTCAATCTTCAATCGAGGGGCGGAACGTCCCATGCCCGACGACGGGGCGCGGCTCTCGCGCGCCACTCACCAGCGGCGCAGCGAAGATCACCAGCGGCGCAGCGAAGATCACCAGCGGCGCGAGGAGCGTTCCGCCCAGCCCTTCAGGCCGGTGAGGTTCACGCGACTGCCGTCGGTCAGTACGGCCGAGCCGCTGAACTCTCCGAAGGCCTGCAAACAGGTCTCGTTGATGAGCCCGGACTTGCTGGTCACTGTGCGCGTGTGAGCCGGTTTCAGGGTCGCATCGATCCAGGAACCTCGCGCATGCCACGGCGCGGACTTCGCGTCGGAGTTCAAGGCGGGAGCGTCCCAGGTGACCTGCGGGCGCGGGCCGTTCAACTTGCCATTGATCACGAGTGCGTTCTCCGCGACGTCCGAGGACGGCCCGGCGGGGCCCTCCGTGAGGACGAGACCCACCCGTCGGCCATCAGAGGTGATCCCGCCCGCGCAGGCGCGCAGAGACTCGGTGCGGCGAGGCAACAGGCCGCGGCCACGCTCCAACGTGGCGAAGGAGGGGGCGTCCACCAGGACGTCGCGCCCGTCCAACACCACCAGGCCGGTCACCGGCAGCGCGGGACCGGTGACGGTATAGCGGAAACGGTCGCGACCCAGCGACGTGGCCATCGACAGCGATTCCGTGTGAGCGTCCACCTCCAGGACCGTGGACACGCGCTCGGTCTCCGCACGCAGAACGGTGCGATTCTCCCCGGCAGCATCGAAGCGCACGGAGAGTCCGTCCAACGTGCCGTGAGCAAAGAACGGCGGGACCTCACCCGGCAACACCATGGCGTCGGCGGGTCGGGCGAACTTCACGGACTCGTGTTCCGCGACCGCCCCCGTGGCTCGGTCAAGGCAGAAGACCCTGACCAGGGCAGCGACGTCCAGGTCTGCCAGCGTCAAGATCAGGAAGACATCATCGGTGACCACGGTCCAGCGATCCCAGGCCTTGGCATGCCACCCGTGACGCAACCCGCGCGGCAGATTCTCGGTGTTGTGCAGCGGTCTGCGGGAGAAGCCCAGGGCCGCCTCGACGAGTTTCCCTGAGGGGGAAACCAACTCGGTCTCAGAGGTGATCTCACGCATGGACCGATTCTAGGACAGGGCCGTGTGCTCGTCGCATGCGTGACCTGTGCCGTTGCCAGGGCGTCCACGCTCTGGTCAGCGGCCGGCGTCGTACTCGCCCCAGCGCGCTTCGTTGGGAATGCGCCTCAGGGCGGTTGATCCCACGGCCACGAGCAGGGAGAACAGGCACAATGCTGCCCCAAAAGCCAAGGTCGTGAATCGCCCGGGTCCGGCCAGGCCGAATCCGGCCACGACGGGTGCGGCGGGCATGGCGAGCATGGCACCGAAATTGACGACCGCAGAGACCTTCCCCATTCTGTGCGCCGGGGTGACGGTCATGATGTAGCCGAGGATTCCGGCATTGAGGGCGGGGACCCCCAGGACGGCAACGGCGATCACCGGGACGATCCCCGCGAGCGTGTTCAGCCCCGGGAGGGTGGCCGCGCAGAGGCAGGTCAGCAGCAAGGCGGCCAGGGTGAGCCGTCCCGTGGCGAACCTGGTCACCAGCGGGGTGGCGAGCAGGGCTCCGATGAGCATTCCTACTCCCATGGCGCCGGAGACGACTCCGATGGCTGCAGGGTCGCTACCGCTCATCTGCAGGGCGTAGATGACGGTGGTGGTGGTGATGCTCCAGCCCAGATTCACCAGGACGGCCATAATGATTCCGGCCCGTAGGTCGGGGCGGTGCCAGAGCCAGCGTAGGGTCTCGCCGTATCCGCGTTCGGCGGCCGCGGTCGAGGGGGCGATGGGGAGCTCGCCGGGTTGGGCCGCCGTGGTCCGGCCCATTCGGGATGTGTCGTCGGATTCGGGTGCCCGACTCCTCGCCTGACCGCTCCGGCCGGAAACGGCACCGAGAGCCCGCGCGGCGAAGATGGTGGCCACTCGAGTCACGGCCACGCCTGCGGCCGCAATCCACATGCCGAAGCCGAGCAGGATGCCGCCCAGCGGTGCTGCGGCGAGGGAAACCACGGCGTCGCGCCCCTGGTTGGCGCTCTGCGCCCGGCCGATCAGCGCGGCAGGCACTACGTCCTTGAGCGCGGCATCGGAGGCGGGTGCGAAGTAGCCACCGGCCAGGCCCAGGAACACGTTCAGGACCAACAGGGTCCACAGCCCCATGAATTCCGCGAGGATGAGGCCGAGCAGCACCACGCACAGGGCCAGCTGCACCAGCCCACCCATGACCATGAGCCGTGGACGTTCGTGCCGGTCGGCGGCGGATCCACCGGGGAGGGTCGCGCAGATCCGGGCCAGCACGCCGCAGGCGGAGATGAGGCCGGCTTGGGCCGGGTCGCCGGTGACGCTCAGGCTGATCAGCGGCATCACGAAGCCGGTGATGGCGCCGCCGAACTGGCTGGCGGTGTCTGCAGTGAGCCAGCGGCGATACCCGGTCGAGGCCCACAGCCGCGTGGGCTGATCAAGGGTGGTCATGACGATCAGAGTAAATGCACAATAGAACTTGCGCAACAGAACTTGCGCAAAGAAATTTGACTATCTGTCACCATCGGAATCAGGGGCGGATAGGCTGGCCATCGTGACCAAGGAGAACCCCCAGCAGTACGCGACCATGTCCACGGACGTGCTCAAGGCGATGTCGCACCCCATCCGCCGTCACATCCTCACCACCTTGGGACAATCCGGGCCTGCCAGGGCCGCCGATCTGGCCGAACGTCTGGGGGAACCCGCGAATCGGCTCAGCTTCCACCTGCGCACCCTGGCCTCCGCAGGGTTGATCGAGGAGGCCCCGGAGCTGGCGCGCGACAAGCGGGACAGGGTCTGGAAGACGGTGGGAGGGGCCCGCACCATCGGTTCCCCCGAGGCTCCCATGCAGGATCGCCAACTGGGGATGGCGGTCATGGCGGGGATCATGCAGGACCACCAGGACCTGCTCGCCCGGGTTGCCGCCTACGCGCCGAAGTACTCCACGGGGGAGGATCCCACCATCCGTGGAACCCTCACCGACTACACCCTCCGCCTGTCAAGACCACGTTTCGAGGAACTTCTCCAGCGCATCAATGAGGTGGTGGATGAGTTCAGGGAAGACGCGAGGAAGGCCAAGGAAGCCGGCACGGAGACCGATCTGCTTGGCTGGAACATCCTGCTCGCCGCAGCCAGTGAGGAGATCTGAACCCATGACCGAACAGCTCGACGCCGCACCGCTCGAGGGCCTCATCGTGGCCGACTTCTCCCGTGTCCTGGCCGGCCCACTGGCCACGCAGACCCTGGCGGATCTGGGCGCCAGAGTCATCAAGGTGGAGCGGCCGGGCTCGGGGGACGATACCCGTTCGTGGGGGCCGCCGTATTCGGACAACGGCACTGCGACGTACTTCGAGTCCGTGAATCGGAACAAGGAGTCCATCACGCTGGATCTCTCCGACCCGGGGGACCTCGCCACCGCCCGCGCGCTGGCCCTCAAGGCTGACGTCCTGGTGGAGAACTTCAAGGTCGGGACGCTGGAGAAGCTCGGTCTGGGTCACGAGGACCTCGCGAAGCGGAACCCGGGCCTCATCACGGCCTCCATCTCCGGGTTCGGTTCGGCCGGCGGGGCGGCGATTCCCGGCTACGACTTCGTGGTGCAGGCCGTGGGCGGACTCATGCACGTCACCGGCACCGCCGACGGCGACCCCATGAAGGTGGGCGTGGCGCTCGTGGACGTCCTCACCGCCAAGGACGCAACCATCGGTATCCTCGCCGCGCTTCGTCGCCGCGAGTCCACAGGGACGGGCGCGCACATCGAGGTCAACCTCCTCTCCTCCCTGCAGGCCGGCCTCGTCAACCAGGCCCAAGCCTTCCTCGGCGCGGGCAAGGAACCCTCCCGCCTCGGCAACGTGCACCCGTCCATCGCGCCATACCAGTCCCTGCACTGCTCCGACGCCCCACTGGCCGTGGCCTGCGGTAACGACGGCCAGTTCGACAGGCTCTGCGCGGAACTTGGGGTCCCCGATCTGGCCTCTGACGAACGCTTCGCTACCAACCCGCACCGCGTTCGGCACCGCGAGGAACTTCAGATCCACCTCGAGGACGCGCTCGCAGCCGATACCGCAGCATCTTGGCAGCGACGGCTCACCGCCGTGGGTGTGCCCGCTGGAAAGGTCGCCACGATCGGTGAGGGCGTGGACTACGCGCAAAGCCTCGGTCTGCATCCGGTGCTTGAATTGCACGACGCCGAGGGCGCGCCGGTGGCGCGCGGCGTACGCAATCCGGTGAGCTGGGACCCGCCCATCCCGGTCCCAGCACGGGCTGCGCCCGCGCTGGGAGCCGACAACGAGGCCGTCGGGCATTGGCTACGACAGTGATAGGTTCGCTGGGGCGCCAAGCCCACGAAATCGGAGCAAGGAGGCGCCCATGAGCACCCGCCCCACACCGCGAACCTCGCTGCGGCGGCGTCAGCCCGAGACCGTCCGGGCGCGCCCCGGAACCTTTCCTGACAGCATTCGGATCACCCGTTTCGAGAACGGGCACGAACTCAGCGCCACCATGGTGGACCCGGCGGACCAGACCGAAGCCATCGCCCGGGCGTTGCGTGAGGCCGCGGGGGAAGACCTCATCGAGTCGGCGTTCGCGCCGGTCTCGGAACCGCAGGATGCCGAGGCGGACACGCTCAGCGATGGCACGCCGACCAATCGACTCGTGGTGCTCAGCTTCGACCATCCCACGGACGGCCAAGTGGATCAGTTCTCGGAACTCTGGGACCTGCATCCCCTGTTGGTGGAGGACCTCAAGCGCGCCGGACAGCGGCCCAAGCTGGAACGTTATGACGGGGTGCTGTTCGTGGTCACGCGGGCGGCGGCCTACGTGGACTCCGCCGAGGACGTGGTCTTCACCGAGTTCCACCTACTGGCACGCGACAACGTGGTGGTCATCATCCGGCAGTCCACCGAGCAGGGTAGCGAGGATTTCGTCGAGTATCTGGGCCGCGTGCCTCGCGATCCCGAACTGCTGCGGCTCGGTGCCGAGGCCGTGGTCCATTCCTTCCTGGACGCCGTGGTGGACGGCTATTTCCCTGTGCTGCAGGGGCTGACCGTGGACCGCGAGCAGATCGAACGGCAGGTCTTCGACGGGCACCGCGGAGTCACCGAACGCGTGTACCGGCTGAGCAAGGAGGTCATCGACCTCCAACATGCCGCAGCCCCGTTGCGCGACGTCCTTGGCTCCTTGCGCTCCGGCTTCGGCAAGTACGCCATTCCCGATCCGCTGCGCGCCTATCTGCAAGACGTCACCGATCACCTCTCGCGCGTGAACACGTCCGTCACCGAATTGCGCGAGGCCCTGAATCAGATCCTCCAGGTCAATGCCACGCTGGTGTCCGCGCAGCAGAACGAGGACATGAAGAAGATCTCCGGCTGGGCGGCCATCCTGTTTGCGCCGACCCTGATCGGGGCCATCTACGGCATGAACTTCGACGTGATGCCGGAACTGCATTGGGCGTTCGGGTACCCGCTGGCCATCGGGGCCATGGTGGTGCTTGCCGCAGGTCTGTGGGCCTGGTTCAAGAAGCGTCACTGGATGTAGTTCGTCCCAATGCCCGACGAGCGCGGCTCGGCTTGGCGACGTACGTCGCCGAGTTTGTTTCCGACGTGTTTGCCGCGTTGGTTCCCACGCTCAGCGCGGCAAGGTCTCATACGCTTGTAGCGCGCGTTTCCTGGTGAAGGGCAGGTCGACGATCTGGGGCGTTGCACTCATGGGCGCCCAGCGGGTGACATAGCGGCCATGGGGGTCGAACTTCTTCTGCTGCAGCTCCGGGTTGAAGATGCGGAAGTAAGGGGCGGCATCCGCACCGCAGCCGGCCACCCATTGCCAATTGAACGGGTTGCTGGCCTCGTCGGCGTCAACCAGGGTGTCCCAGAACCAGGCCTCACCGATACGCCAGTCCAGGAGCAGGTTCTTCGTGAGGAACGATGCGGTGACCATCCGCACCCGATTGTGCATGAACCCGGTTTGCCACAGCTCCTGCATGCCTGCGTCAACCAGGCCGAACCCGGTGGTGCCGGATTGCCAGGCCTGCAGCTCGTCACCGTCTGAGCTGCGCCAGGGGAAGGTGTCGAAGCGTTGATTCAGGTTGTGCGTATGCAGGGGACCGAAGTGGAAGTCGGTGTGTTTGGCGAACTCCCGCCATCCCAGCTCGGAGAGGAACAGGCTCGCGTTACCTTGCTGGGAGTGTTCGTGGTGCCACACGCTGCGCGGACTGATCTCACCCCATCTGAGATGCGGTGACAGTTCTGACCCAACCTCTTTGTCCGGGAAATCCCGTTGTGAATACTCGGCTAAGCGGTGGTGGAAGAACTCCTCCAGGGCTGCACCGGCTGCGGCCTCTCCGGGGGTCCAGCGGGCCTTGAGCCCGGCAGACCAGTCCGGGGCCGTGGGAAGCAGATTCCACGAGGTCAGGGAATCGCTGGGCAGTGTGTCTGCTCCTCTGGCCACCGGCGGCGGTACTGGTAGCGGGGAGGCCGGTACCGGGGCAGTGGCGCACGCACGCCAGAACGGCGAGTGGACCCGGTAGGGGGATCCTTCCTTGGTGGTGATGTTCCAGGGCTCGAAGAGCAGGTCGCCGGGAAACGAATTCACGGTGATGTTCTTCGCACTCAAGGAGCTCTTGAGGGTGGCATCATGGTGCCGGTTTGCGCCGTAGCGGCGGTTCCAGGTGACTCTTTCTGCCGCGCATTCCTGGGCCACCCGACTCACTACCTGGTTGGCCGGTCCGCGCCGCAACACCAGCTGGATGTCCAGCCGCTCCAAGGAGCCGGTCAGTGCTGACAGCGAGTGATGCAGCCACCATTTGGCGGCCGCTCCCAGCGGGCGGCAGTGATCCGATTCCTCGTCGAGAACGTAGAGCGCCACCACGCCCTCCCCGTCCTGCACCGCAGCGCTGAGTGCCGGATGATCGCTGACGCGCAGATCGTCTCGGAACCAGACCAACGTGCTCATCAGAGATCACCCCTAGGAGTAGAAAGTATCTAAGAGTTTACTATATGCCAAATCGGCTCGATGTGGCGTACTATTTATCGCATGGCGAACGCAGACGAGACGTTTGATCCAGACCCCGTCGCAGCAGGCATGTATCAACTGCGTTCCGCCGACTCGGAGAATCCCGACTCGCAGGCAGCAGACCTTGATGCGGAAGAGCTGGAGCAGATCGACAGGCTCATGCGAGCTCTGTCCGGGCTGCGAGATGCTGAGCGGGGCATCCTGGAAGCCTCGGAACAGTACATGAAACTCAGCTCCCAGGACATGCGAGCGCTGCATTATCTGATTGCTGCCAAACGCCTTGACCAAGTCGTCATCCCGAGCATGATCGCAGCACATCTGCACATTTCCGCCGCCTCCACCACCAAGCTGCTCAACCGGCTGGAACGCGGTGGGCATGCGGTCAGGCGGATGCACCCCACCGACCGACGCTCCTTTGCGATCGAGATCACCCCGGAGACGGAAGCCTTGGTCAGGCGCACTGTGGGTAGGCAGCATGCCAAACGAGTCAACGCGGCCATCCGCCTCACTTCCCAGGAACGCGAGGTCGTCATCCGCTTCCTCAACGAGATGACTGCAGAGATCTCCCTGGGCAAGGGAGGATGGGGCGCCTGACCCTGGCGTGTTCGGATCCCTGGTGGACTCGGACTGTGAGTACCGCCTCAGGGGGCTAACCGGGCTCCTCGGCGCCGGAGGGTGCGTCCTGCCCGGACTGCTCGGCGACCAGGTGGGCACGGAAGGAGATCACGAAATCTCGTAACTGATACCCCTGCACCAAGGTATTGAAATGATGCGCGGGTGGGCTCTCCATGACGGCACCGGCCCGGAGCAGGGCATGCACCAGCGCATCCGTCTCCAGTATGGCCAGATGCGAACCAGGGCAACGATGATCGCCGTCACCGAAACTCAGGCCCGTTCTCTCGGACGCGCTCAACGACCGTTCGGGACAGAACTCCAAAGGGTCCGGCGTGAAGACCGTGGCATCGGTATTGGTCGCTGCGACGTCGATGTCCACCATGGTTCCGGGCTGATGGGGACAACCACCACCCGACTTCTGTACGCGGCGGTAAAGATGAGACACCGGTGGGTTCAGCCGGATGATCTCTTCCAGGAGCCGGAAGCGTTCCGCGGACGCGGAGCCAAGATAGCGGCGCCGCAACGCGGCGTCGTCGAACATTCTCAGCATGACCAGACTCATGAACTCACGCGTGGTCACCATCCCGGCGGTGCCATAGGTGAGACATTCCATGAGCACCTCCCGTGGCCGGTACCCCTTCTCCAACAGATGAGTGATGATGTCCTCCTGCGGATGCGCGCGGTGGCGCCTGATGGCGGGGCGGACGTCTTGCAGATAGAAACTCATCAAGGGCAGCAGGGCCCCATGCGCCGCCCTGATCCACTCCTTGCTGGAGCGTCCATGATCCGGCAACGTGTGATCCACCGGCGGTTGGCGCAGAAAGGCTTCCAGGCGGCCTGCAAGGTCCTCGGTATTCCCGGCGGTCAGCCCCACGATCTCCGAGGCCACCCGCACGGAGAAATGCAGGCACAACTCATCCAGCACACATGTCGGGGCCACCGCGGCCTTGGCCACGAATTGCTGGGCGGTCTGCTCAATGAAGGCGCCGTGACGACGCCTCAGGTTGTTGGCGCTGAAGAAACGTGCCAACTCCTTGCGATGCTGGTCATGAGTTGGGCCGTTATCGAACAGAATGGGCCTGCGTGAGAAGAGCCGGGCCGGAATGCGTTCAGAGGTGAAACCCGCCTGAGAGGTGGACTGCTTGGAGCGAAGCAACGCCTGCACGGGCCGCAGCTGTCCCAGTCGCACCACCTTCTGGCCAGCGGCGTCGGGTGCGCGGTGATTGCCCTGGGCCGCCTGTGTGCCTTCGGCGTTCTGCGCTGCCGCGGCTCCCGACCTTCCGCGTGGCGTCCTCACTGGTCACCTGCGGTAGCGGACCCGGTACGGGCTGTCTTTCGTTTCCAGGGAAGCGACCGCTTGGACCTGCCTTCCGCAGTACCGGTGATGCGGGCCACCATTCCGGAGAAGATGAGTCCGTGGAAGGGAAGGACCGCGAACCAGTACAGCCGACCACTGAGCCCGTGGGGGAAGAAAATGGCCCGCTGGTCATACCGGGTGTGGCCCTGCTGGAGGGAAGCACTGAGTTCAAGCCAGGCCGTCCCCGGCAACTTCATCTCCGCACGCAAGCGCAACCTGCT
>NZ_JALAGT010000103.1 GCF_022712295.1 Galactobacter sp. | reverse complement strand
TCCCGTGCGCAGCGCCGAGGAACACGACGATGCCAACACGTGGGCCGCCTCGGAGTCCGATGTGGTGCTGCCCGGGGTGAAGCCCTATGCCATCGCCGAACTCGCCCAGGAGATCGCCCCGGCTCTGCGAGAGGGCACCGTGGTGGTCTCCGTCGCCGCCGCGATCACGCTGGCCAAGCTGGAAGCAAGCCTGGCCGAGGGACAGCCGGTGCTGCGCTCCATGCCCAACACCCCGCTGCAGGTGGGCAGGGGCGTCGTGGCCTTGGCCCGCGGCACCCATGCCGACGACACCGCAGTGGATGCCGCGCGTGCCGTCTTCGCGGGTTCCGGGAAGGTGTACGAGGTGGAGGAGGACCAGATCGACGTGGTTTCCGCCGTGTCAGGTTCCGGCCCCGCCTACGCCTTCTACCTGGCGGAGGCCATGGCAGACGGCGGGGCGGCGCTCGGCCTTGACAAGGACCTGGCGCGGCAGCTGGCGGCGGCCACACTGGCCGGTGCGGGTCTGATGTTGGACACGCCGGATGCCGACCCGGCTGCCTTCCGCAAGGCCGTCACCAGCCCCAAGGGAACCACGGAGCAGGCCATCCTCACCTTCGACGAGCGTGGCGTGCGCGAGGCCATCGCAGAAGGCGAGAAGAACGCTGTGGCCCGCTCGCTGCAGATGGCGAAGGACTACGCCTGAGGCTCTCTTTTGCCCCCGTATGTGGCATGAACCCCTGCCGATGTGATTTGCCCCGGTCGTTCGACCGGGGCAAATTCCGCGTCACGGGGCTAACCGAAGTCTGTGGGGTCAATGGCAGCGGCTCAGGGCCTCGCGGCGAAGCGCTCCAACAGTTCCACGTGGCCGGCCACGATCAGCACGTCACGCTGGGACACCACGGTGTCCGGCTGGGCGTAGGTGAAATCCTCTCCCGGTGACTTCACACCCACCACGGTGACGCCGTACTTCTCCCGAACATGGGAGTCCTCGAGGCTGAAACCTTGGGTCTCCTTGGGCGGGTACATCTTCACGATCGCGAAGCCGTCGTCGAATTCGATGAAGTCCAACATGCGCCCGCCCACCAGGTGGGCGGTGCGCACACCGGCGTCCGCCTCCGGATAGATGACGTGATTGGCGCCGATCCTGGAGAGGATCTTGCCGTGCGCGGGCGTGATGGCCTTGGCCCAGACGTGCTCGATCCCCAGGTCCACCAGATTCACGGTGATCAACACCGAGGCCTCCACCGAGGTGCCCACTCCAACCACCGCGGAGGAGAACTCCTGGGCTCCGAGCTGGCGTAGGGCCTCCAGGTTGGTGGCGTCCGCTTCCACGACATGGGTCAGCGAGTCCGCGAACACTTGCACCAGTTCCGCGTTGCGTTCGATGGCGAGCACCTCCCGGCCTTGCTGGACCAACTGCCGGGCCACGGAGGAACCGTAGCGTCCCAACCCCACGATCAGGACGGGGGCGTTGTGGTCGCCGTATCGTTCAGCCAATGATGGGCCTCTCTTCCGGGTAGTGATAAAGCTGACGGGTGTGCCGCAAGGACAAAGCCGTCGCGAAGGTGATGGTACCGATCCGCCCGAGGAACATCAGGGCTGCCAGCACAATCTTGCCCGCTGCCGGCAGGGTTTCCGTGAGTCCGGTGGACAGACCGACGGTTGCGAAGGCGGAGATGCACTCGAAGAGAGCGTGATCGAACCTGGCAGCCGGATCGACGACCAGGAGCGCGATGGTCCCCAACATGACCAAGGTGGCGCCCATACCGGTCACCGCGATGGCGACCCTGAGGGTGGACTCCACGATTCGTCGGCCGTAGACCTGGACCTGGGTGGTGCCGCGAGCCTCGGCGAGGATGGCCACGATCAGCACGGCAAGCGTGGTGACCTTGATACCGCCGGCCGTGGAGGCCGAGCCGCCTCCCACGAACATCAAGGCGTCCGTGATGACCAGACTGGCGGGATGCATCTGCGATTGATCCACCAGGTTGAAACCGCCGGAGCGGGTCATGACGGAGGCGAAGAGGGTGTGGAGGGACTTGTCCCAGAAACCCATCCGCCCGATGGTGTCGTCATTTCCCCATTCCGAGGCGCCCCACGCCGCACTTCCGAGAAAGACCAGCGCCAGTGAGACCGTGAGCGTGAGTTTGGTGTGCAGGTTCCATTTGCTGATCCGGTGCCGCTGATGCAGCAGCACCATCACCACCGGGAACCCCAGCGACCCCAAGAAGACTCCGAGCATCAGGGGAGCCAGCAGCCATGCGTCGGCCTCATACGGAACCAGGCCGTCGGAGTGTGGGGTGAACCCCGCATTGTTGTACGCGGAGACGGCATAGAAGACCCCGTGCCAGGCTCCACGACCCAGGCTTTCCCCGTAACTCCAGAAGCGGGCGCTCAACCACAGGATGAGCAGGAGCTGGATGATGACGGAGGTCGTGATGACGATGCGCAGCAGCGAACCGACCTCACCCAGCCGCCCCGAGGAGGACACGTTGAGGGACTGCTGAGCCAGGAGCTTCCCACGGATGCCGAGCCGCTTGGACACTGCGAGCGAGAGGATCGACGCCAGGGTGAGGATGCCGAGACCGCCCACGAAGATGGCCACCAGGATCACGACCTGCCCGAACAACGTCCAGTGTGCGGCGGTGGAGACCACCGTCAGGCCGGTGACGCACACGGCGGAGACGGCGGTGAAGAAGGCGTCCACGAAAGGGGTCAGGTGACCGTCCGTTGCGGCCATCGGAAGGCTCAACAGGATCGTCACCACGAGGATGAAGGCCAGGAAGACACCGATGGCGAGGCGGGCCGGGGAATTGGCCGCAAGCCGATCCACGAAGTCGCGTGCACCGTAGAAGAGGCGAAGGGCCACGTTAGGGCGTGCGTCCTCTTCGGGTGGGGGGCCTGCGGCCATGGTGTTCAGGATTCCTTGATAGGTCGGCTTCACGGACAGCGACCATTCAACCACTGCCGCAGGCGTGAGTTAGCCTGTTCTCGTGATCTCCAACACCTCATTCCCCGGTGTGGATCTGATCTATGACGAGGCCATGGCCGCATATCGCTTCGGCGAGCGTCATCCGATGGATCCGGTCCGGCTACGACTGACCGCACGCTTGCTGCGGGATCTCGACGTCCTGGGAGACGGCCGCGGGCGGGTTCTTCACCCTTACGTGGCCGATGACGACCAACTACGCACGGTTCATTCTGCGGCCTATGTGCAGGCGGTCCGGGACGCTTCGGGGCCGGATGGAGAGCCGGATGTTTCCTTCGGTCTGGGCACCGAGGACGATCCCATCTTCCCGGCCCTGCACGATGCCAGCGCCCGACTCTTCGGTGGATCCCTCGTGGCCGCGGAGTCCGTTCTGGAGGACAAGGGCCGTCCCGCCGTGAACTTCGGCGGTGGCATGCACCACGCTTCGCGCAACAAGGCCAGCGGATTCTGCATCTACAACGACGCAGCGGGTGCCATCGCACGGCTGCTGGACGAGGGCGTCTCCCGCGTTCTGTACCTGGACCTCGACGCCCACCACGGGGACGGGACCCAGTCCATCTTCTGGGACGACCCCCGCGTCATGACCATCTCGTTGCACGAATCCGGGCGGACACTGTTCCCCGGTACCGGCTTCGCTGCGGAGAACGGTGGCGAGGACGCTCCGATGACCGCGGTCAATGTGGCCCTACCGGCGGGCCTGCAGGACGGCGGCTGGCTCAGGGCCTTCCATGCCGTGGTGCCCCAGATGGCCAGGGCCTTCGAACCAGAGGTGATCGTCTCCCAGCACGGTTGCGACGGTCATGCGCGCGACGAGCAGACCAACCTCAAGCTCACCGTGGACGGTATGCGTCAGGCGGCGCTCGCGGTCGCGGACCTGGCGCACGACCTCACCGAAGGACGTTGGATCGCCACCGGTGGCGGCGGATACGACATCATCCACACCGTCCCGCGGGTCTGGTCCCATCTGGTCGCCATCGCCTCGGGGAAGGCGCTGCAGATTTCCACGCCCGTTCCGGCCCCGTTCCGCGAATGGGTCAAGGAACGCTACGGCGTGGACGCCCCGGAGACGATGGGCGACGACGTGGACCTCTGGTGGCGCTCGTGGGAGGTCGGATACGACCCCGGGGATCCGGTGGACCGTGCCATCATGGCCACCCGCAAGGAGCTCTTCCCGGCCTTCGGCCTTGACCCCTGGTTCGACTGACGTCGACCCGAGCATCCCACGCCCGACGGGTGTGGCTCGCTACGATGTGCGAGTGGCCACCGATCTGTTCTCCGTCCTCTCCGATCCCACCCGTCGTGCCCTCCTGCTGAACCTCGTCGACCAGGAACGCAGCGTGGGCGACCTGGTGGAGGCCGTCGGAGTCAGCCAACCCACAGTGTCCAAGCACCTCAAGGTGTTGAGGGATGCGGACCTGGCGCGCACTCGAGTTCAGGGGCAAAGGCGTTTCTACGCACTGAACCCTGAACCGCTGCGTGAGGTCGACGAATTCGTGGCGCGACTGTTACCGGCGCCGGCAGGGCTCGAAGGTGCCGACGCGGGCGGCGCGTTGACGACGGTCGGCGAGACCCAGACGTCGGGCATGGACGACGATCCGCAGTCCAAGCGCACCCACAACACCGTGGGACGCACGGTGGAACAAGGGCTGGAACGAGCCCAGGAATTCTTCGATCGCTTGTCCAAGCAGAACAAGCAGCGCCGAGGGCGTCGCAGCAAGTAGCGACGCTCATCGAGTCACACGCAACACACCGGTCGCATGGCTACACACCAGTCACAGGTTTCACGTAGACTCGTGCGGGTGCAGCGTGAATAACCCTGTTAGGGGCAGCGCTCAGCGCTTTCGTAGTACCGCCCAAGCCGCTCAACGACACGGAGGACCATCCGATGCCGGATCCCCGACACTTCGCGAACGCCCGCTTCATGACCGTTGCTGAGGTCGCAGACGTGATGCGCGTGTCCAAGATGACCGTGTATCGGTTGGTGCACTCGGGCGAACTCCCCGCCGTGCAGTTCGGCCGCTCATACCGGGTCCCGGAGAACGCGGTGGAGGCCTACCTGGGCTCCGCTCAGATCGACCCGACGCAGATCCGCGGCACCGGAACCGACTGACCCCTTCCGGGGAATCGGCCCGGAACAGGGAGAGCCACCTCACCTCGATGCGACAGCGCACGGGGCATGCAGGTAGGATAGGAACGATCTTCGCCCGCGCGCGCCTCGGTCATCGGGGTCCCTGGGTGTCACAAGACGACATGTCCACGAGATAACAGCAGGAGGACCCATGGGTTCCGTCATCAAGAAGCGCCGCAAGCGTATGGCCAAGAAGAAGCACCGCAAGCTGCTGCGCAAGACGCGCCACCAGCGCCGCAACAAGAAGTGAGTGCTCACGAGGGGCCGGAATCGTCAGTGACGATTCCGGCCCCTCGTTCGTTGTCCGCCTGCCATCGGCGGTCGCGGACGCACTACAATGAGCCCGTGCCGCAGACTCCTTCAGACCCCCGCGTCCAACTCATCACCAAACCCGGATGCCACCTCTGCGACGACGCCCGAGCCGTGGTGCAGTCCGTGACCGCTGAGCTGGGGTTGACATGGGAGGACGTGGACGCCGGGAGTGTTCCGGAGCTTCTGGAAACCTATGCAGAAGAGATTCCCGTGCTGCTGGTTGACGGAGTCCAGCGGGACTTCTGGCGCATCGAACCCAAGCGCCTGACCAGGCTGTTGAGCGCATGACGGGAACCACCAAGGAACAGATTCCCGATCCGGTCATGCGCAGACTTTCCTACTACCTGCGCGCGCTGACCTCCGGCAGCATGGTCGGGCACGCCACGGTGTCCTCGAGAGGGTTGGCGCAATCGGCCGGGACCACCCCCGCCACGTTGCGTAAGGATCTGAATCTGTTGCGCGTCAAGGGCCGCGCCGGCATCGGATATGCCGTGGAGGACCTGGTACCCGCGTTGGAGTCGGCACTGGGATTGGACCAACAGTGGCGCGTCGCCATCGTCGGCGCCGGACACCTGGGAACCGCATTGGCTGGTTACTCGGGTTTCCAGCGGCGTGGTTACCCTGTGGTGGCCATCTTCGATACGGCGCCGAACGTGGTGGGGACCGACGTCGCCGGGCTGACGGTGGAAGATCTGGCGGGTCTGGAGTCCGTCATCCAGGAAAAAAGCGTGAACATGGCGGTGGTCACCGTTCCGGGTGATTCGGCGCAGGACGTCCTAGACCGCCTCGTGGGCGCGGGTGTGCGCAGCATCCTGTCCTTCGCGCCTGTGGCTCTGCAGGTACCGGACGGTGTGTCGTTGCGGCGCGTGGACCTGGCCAGTGAGCTCTCACTCCTGGCGCATCGTTCCGGGCCGGTGCCGCACTGAGCGGCCGGGTTCGCCGAGGAACTCAGTACCGCTTCGCCGAGCGTGCGCGGAACCATGCCGTGGCCGGCTGGGAGAACCAGAGCACGATGACGACGATGCAGATGGCAAGTCCGGGCACTCCGACCACGGGCGAGAACAGCACCATCAGCAGCTGATAGGCGGCCATGGCGCCGCCGCACACCGTTCCGGCGATACGCCAGGCATTGGAACCCTTCCAGGTGCGCCATGCAGCTACGGCGGCCACGATTCCCACGGCGACGATGATGGCCATGGTGAAGTAGATGACACCCTGGAGCATGGACTCCGAGTAGAGATCGAGGGCGTCCCGGTAGGTCTCAGCCTGGGACTCGGGCATGCTGTCCGCGGCACTGAGCAACTGGGACTTGAGATCGCCGCCCAGGAACGTGCTCATGCTGGAGAGCATCAAGATGGTGTACAGGCCTGCGGCGACCCACAGAACGATCGACGCCGCGGTGACCTGACCGGGGCGGCGGGTGGGTGCCTGCGGCGCCGGGTAGCCGGGCACGTAGCCCTGGCCGGAACCGGGCTGACTCCAGCCGCCTGCCGGTGGGTTGTCTGGCACGTAGGGGCCGAAGGTCTGG
>NZ_JALAGT010000102.1 GCF_022712295.1 Galactobacter sp. | reverse complement strand
CCCCGGAACCCCTTCGACGCCGCGGTTGTTCGACACCGCAGCGCAAGCGGTCGTGGACGTGGATCCCGGGGAGCGTTCCTCCCTCTACGTCTGCGGTATCACCCCCTATGACGCCACGCACTTGGGTCACGCCAACACTTACGTGGCCTTCGACTTGCTGCAGCGGCTCTGGCGCGACGCAGGCTCCCAGGTCAACTACGTCCAGAACGTCACGGACGTGGACGACCCGTTGCTGGAGCGCGCGGACGCCACCGGAGTGGACTGGCGGGACCTTGCCAGGGAGCAGACGGAACTCTTCGCCGCCGACATGCAGGCACTGAGGGTCCTGCCGCCCGAGCACTTCGTGGGCGCCACCGAGGCCATCGACTGGGTCGTCGAGGGGGTCGTCGACCTGCTCCACCGCGACCTGGCCTACCGCGTTCCCGGCACCGACGGTGAACCCGATGGCGACGTCTACTTCGATTCCCGTGCAGCCGCCGATGCCGTGTGGCAGTTGGGCTCCGAATCGCACTACGACGAATCTCTCATGCTGACACTCTCCGCCGAACGCGGCGGCGACCCTGAACGCCTGGGCAAGCGCGACGCGCTCGATCCGCTCTTGTGGCGCGTCAAGCGGGACGGTGAGCCCTTCTGGGACGGCGCCGAGCTCGGAGAGGGACGCCCCGGATGGCACATCGAGTGCGCCGTGATCGCCCTCAAGTGTGCAGGAGGCACCCTGACGGTGCAGGGCGGAGGCAGCGACCTGATCTTCCCCCACCACGAGTTCTCCGCCGGGCACGCCTCCGCCTTGACGGGAGAACCGCTGGCCGAGCACTTCGTTCACACCGGCATGGTGGGGCTCGACGGCGAGAAGATGAGCAAATCGCTCGGCAACCTGGTGTTGGTCTCCAAGTTGCGGGCACAGGGGGTGGACCCTCGCGTCATCCGGCTGGTGCTGTTGGGCCGGCACTACCGCTCCGACTGGTTCTACGAGGATGCGTTGCTTGACCAGGCCTCCTCCCGGCTCAACGCGTGGCAGTCCCGGCTGGCCACCACCGATTCCGCCCAAGCAGAGCAAGTTCTCGCTGACGTCCGTGCCGCCTTGGCCAACGATCTGGACGCGCCCACGGCGCTGGCGGTGCTCGACGCATGGGCGGCGGCACCCGCTGCCGCCGACGCCTCTGGTGCCGCGTTGGTCCGGGACACGGTTGATGCCCTGCTCGGTGTGAACTTGCTCGGTGTGAACCTGGACTGACTAATCCCTGCCGCGGCGGCGCAGGTAGCGCTCCAGTTCTGCCGCAATGGCCTCGCCACTGGTCTCCGGCAAGTCGTTGTGGTCGGCCTCGGCCTCCCACCGTGTGACCAAGTGCCCGATCCGTGCGTCCTCCTTGGTGAGCCTGTCGGCGCCGCGCAGCCACGCTCGGGCGTCCTCTTCCGCCTGATCCAGATCAAGGCTCAGGCCACACAGGTGGTCCACCGTTTGCAGAAGGCGCAACTTGGCCACCGGCTGCGGTGGGCCTCCCGCGTACGAGGGCACCCCAGCCACCAGATGCAGGGTGGGCCAACCGGCCGCGTCCGCTGCGGAGAGCAGGACGTCCACGAAGCCCAGTGGTCCCGAACAGCTAGGTGACCCGGCCCGGAAGTCCGAGCGCACCTCTGGGTCATCGCTGGTGGCGGTGAGCGGCCACGGACGGGTGTGCGGAACATCCTTGGCCACCGCGCCGAGGCCGATGGCGCCCACGGCCCCCTGTTCGGCAGCCAACGTGAGCAGATGCCCCGAGATGCGGTCCCACCCGATGTCCGGTTCAGGCCCATGGGCCAGCAGCAAGTCCACACCGCCCGGACCCGGAATCCGATCCACGCGGAGTACGGGCCACTTCACATGCCGACGGCCGTCCGGGCCCTTCACCGCCTGCGGACGGTGCATCCGAAGATCGTGCCAGTCCTGCCAACCGTCCTCGGGGCAGGAGGCGTCGGAGGCACCTCGCCAGGCAGCCAGACGCCGTCGGCCCTGCGCCTCCGCGAGCTGACTCAGCGTGCCCGACGCCGCGCCGCCGGCATCCTGCCAGCCGCCGAAGGCGGCGATCAGGACCGATGGGCCCGGGTCGTCGGGCAAGGTCCCGTCGTCACCGGAGCCAGGCTCCTGGTGCGAGTGGATCCATCCCCTGACATCCGCCTCCGGAGGAGGCGACCAGCGCTGGGCACGGCGCGCTCCGTCCGGACCATCACGTGACGAATCTGGCTGTTCCATGTCGCCACGGTAACGCGTCAGCCGGTCGCGTGGGGGCGAGAAGCCTAGACTTGTCCCATGTCCGCCGAATCCTCAGCCCACCGGCCGTGGTACGACCGGCCGCTGAGACTGGGTGTGATGGCGGGTGTCCCCATCGCCGTCTCCACGTCCTGGTTCCTCATCACCGTGGTGATGGTGGCGATCTTCGCCCCACGGATCCACGGTTGGCTTCACGGCGTCAGCTATACCGTCGCCGTCCTGGTGGCGTTGGGCTACACATTGATCCTGGCCCTTTCCGTCCTGGCCCACGAGCTGGGGCATGCCTTCAGCGCCAAGGCCTTCCGGTGGACCGGATCCACCATCGAGATCACCCTGTGGGGCGGGCACACCACGTTCAACGAGGTGAATTCGACCCCGCTGCGTTCGCTGGCGGTCTCGGTGGCTGGCCCTGCGGTGAATCTGGCGCTGGGGGCGGCCGCCTTGGTGTGGCTGACTCTGGGTCACCCAGCGGGTGTCACCGGCGCTCTGTTGGCGATGACCGCGTGGGGAAACCTCCTCCTCGGCGCCTTCAATCTGCTTCCCGGACTGCCGCTCGACGGCGGCCGGTTCGTCGAGTCGCTTGCCTGGAAGATCACCGGGTCTCGGGCCTCGGGCGTGATCGCCGCCGGCTGGGCCGGGCGGATCGTCACGGTGCTCGGCGGCGCTTGGCTCGTGGCGGATTTTCTCAGGGCGCCCAGCGCTCTTCCTTATCTGCAGATCGTGATCGCAGTGGCTGTCCTGTTGCCTCTCTGGAGCGGCGCAAGTGCTTCCATCTCCTATGGGAGGCTCAGGCGCCGAGTGGAAACTCTTGATCTGGGTGCCGTGACGTGTCCGGTGACACTGCTGGAATCCGATGCCAGCGTCGCAGACGCTGAGGCTGCGGGCGTGTTGGACGGTACCGTGGTCATGAGCACCGTGGCGGACCGCGATGGCAGACAGCACCGGCTGTGGATCCTTCCGGAGGCGGTCGCGGCGGTCCCCGCGCAGGAACGGAGGGGAACACCGGCCACCCGTACCGGGGTCGTCGGTGACGACGCCGACCAATTGCCGCAGGATGCCACGGCCGAGGAGATCGTGGACGCCGTCGTCGCGTCCGCGGCAGGCGCGGCCCTGCTGATGGACCCACACGGGCGAGCCGTCGGGGCCGTCCGGAGGGACAAGCTCATCGCCGCGTTGGAGCGCGACGACCCGAAGAACTCAAGAACTCGTCGCACGTAAGAGCGCAAGACCTAAGGAAGAGATCAACCGATGCCCCAGACTCCCGCCCCCACGGGTGCAGACCACCGCCGAGGACCCTTCCGTGTCGGTGATCGCGTCCAGATCACGGACGAGAAACGGCGGATCAACACCCTCACCCTCCAGACCGGGGGGCAGTTCCACTCCCACGTTGGCGTGTTGGACCATGACGTACTCATCGGTGCCGACGAGGGCAGTGTGGTGGAGAACAACGAGGGCGTGCGCTATCAGGCGTTGCGCCCCCTGCTGAAGGACTTCGTGCTCTCCATGCCGCGCGGCGCTGCGGTGGTCTACCCCAAGGACGCCGGACAGATCCTCACGATGGGTGACATCTATCCGGGCGCACGCGTCGTGGAGGCCGGCGTCGGTTCCGGCGCACTGACCATCTCGCTGCTGCGCGCGGTGGGCGACGGCGGTAGCGTCCACAGCTTCGAACGGCGGCAGGAGTTCGCCGACGTCGCTACGGGCAACGTCGCCACGATGTTCGGCGCGGTGCCCCCGGCCTGGAAGTTGTCCATCGGAGATTTCCAGGAGCAGGTGCTCAACGAGAAGGAACCGAGCAGCGTGGACCGCGTGGTTCTCGACATGCTGGCCCCGTGGGAGTGCCTCGACGCGGTGGCAACGGTCCTGGCGCCAGGTGGCGTCTGGGTCAACTACATCGCAACCGTCACCCAGCTCTCCCGCGTGGTGGAGGCCATCCGCGCCGACGGCCGTTTCACCGAACCCGATTCCTTCGAGTCCATGGTCCGCGGCTGGCACGTGGACGGCCTGGCCGTACGTCCCGACCACCGGATGGTGGCCCACACCGGCTTCCTCATGACCACCCGACGCCTGTCGGACGGCGCTGTGGGGATCCCCAAGGCTCGTCGCGTCAAGGAGACCGAATTCGCGCCCGAGGACGTCTCCGCGTGGACTGCGGATCACGATGAGGCCGCGTGGGGCCACGAGAACCTGGGCGAGCGTGGGCTGTCTCCCAAGAAGCTGCGCAAGGCCGGCCGTGAGGCGTTGAAGACGGCACGGGCCGGCGGAGCAGAGGTGGAGGCGCTGGTGGTCGAGACCACCGCGCAGTCGGCCGCAGAGAAAGGCGGAGAGGAAGAGTGACCACCACGCCTACGGGAATGACGCCGGGCGAGCACGCCGCAAGAGAGGCACTCACCGAGTCGCGCCGTCGCAACCAGCAGCTCTCCACCAAATTGGGGGAGCTGGAGGGACAGAACGGGCGGCTCGTCGATGCCTTGCGGGGCGCCCGTGGAAAGCTCGACGAGTTACGCGCTGCCCTTGAACACGACGGTGACCTGCCCTTCGGCCACGGCGTGGTGATCACGGTGCACTCCGGAGGTACGGCGGCGTCGGGTTCGTCGATCTCTGCCGCCGATGTGGCGTCAGTGGACGTGGCCCACGGGGGGCGCCGCATCAGGACCTCGGTGTCCCCGTTGCTCGACCTCTCCCGGCTGCAGGCAGGAAGTGAGGTGCTGCTGAACGAGTCGCTGGTGGTCATCGCCGTGCTGCCCGACTCCGGCACGGGTGAGCTGTTCACGGTGAAGGAGCCCCTGGACTCCGAGCGCGTCCTGGTCAGTGGCGCCGCGGACGACCAGCACGTGGTGCGCGTCGGTGGGGAACTGACCACGACGAAGGACGTCCGGCCGGGCGACCTGGTGCTGGTGGACCACCGCGCTCAGGTAGCCACGAGTGTGGTGCGCCCCCAGGGGTTCTCGGCCCTGGAACTCGAGCACGTCCCGGAGACCCATTACAGCGACATCGGTGGCCTCGGTTCACAGATCGACGCCATCCGCGATGCGGTGGAACTGCCGTTTCTGCATCACGATCTGTTCGTGGAGCACGGCCTGCGCGCGCCGCGCGGTGTCCTGCTCTACGGCCCTCCGGGTTGCGGTAAGACGCTGATTGCGCAGGCGGTGGCACATTCGCTTGCCCAGGAGTCCGGGATGCACGGGTACTTCCTCAACATCAAGGGCCCGGAGCTGCTGGACAAGTACGTGGGGGAAACGGAACGTCAGATCCGGCTGCTGTTCTCCCGCGCCAGGGAGAAGGCCACGAACGGCCACCCGGTGGTGGTGTTCTTCGACGAGATGGATGCCCTCTTCCGTACCCGCGGAACGGGAGTCTCCTCCGACGTCGAGACCACCATCGTCCCGCAGTTGTTGGCGGAGATCGACGGCGTGGAGGCCATGGACAACGTGCTGGTGGTCGGGGCCACCAACCGTGAGGACATGCTGGACCCCGCCTTGCTGCGGGCCGGCCGCCTCGACGTGAAGATCCGGGTGCAGCGTCCGGACCGGCAAGGCGCGCAGGAGATCCTGGGCCTGTATCTGACGCGGGACGTACCCCTGGCTCAGGCCGAGTCCCAGCGACACGGAGGCGACCTCGACGCCACCGCTGCTGCGCTGTGTGCCGAAGCCGCCGAGGAGATCTTCCGTGTGGACGAGTCCACGGCGCTGCTCGAACTCACCGACGAGGAGGAGAACGTCACGGTGCTGCACCGTGGGGATCTGGTCTCCGGCGCCTCGCTGCGCAATATCGTGGACCGTGCCAAACGAGCCGCCGTGAAGCGCGTCATCGCCGGCGGCGAGCGCGGCGTGGGCTCGACCGATCTGGTCACGGCCGTGCGGGCCGAGTTCGATGAGATGGGTCAGATGCCTGCTGGTTCCTCGCCGGATGAGTGGGCCAGGATCTCCGGACGTCGTGGTGCGCGGTTGGTGAAGGTGCGTTCCTTGGTGGAGGCGGCATGAGTCAGGAGCCCGTCGGTGCGGCAGTCTCCGCCGGTGCGGAGCACGGTGGCCGTCGGATCATGGGGTTGGAGACCGAGTTCGGGGTCCTGGCTCCCGGCGCCCCCGATCTGAGCCCGTCCCAGCTCTCCGCCGCGGTGACCACGTCGATGGTGGACGTAGCGGAGGAGCTGGGCTCACGCGGTGCCGGTGCCCCGTGGGATTACATCTCCGAACGCCCGCTCGAGGATGCGCGTGGTTTCTCGCAGGCGAGGGACGCGGCCGATCCGACGCAGCTCACCGATCAGGGGTTGGTGGTCGATGCACGGCAGATCGCGTTGGAGGACGGTGACGCCTGGGCGGCGTTGAAGGCCGAGCGCGACGTGCTGATGAATCTGGTGTTGGGCAACGGCGCGCGATTCTACGTGGACCACGCTCATCCCGAGTATTCCTCCCCGGAGACCAGCAATTCGCTCGATGCCACCACATGGGATCTGGCCGGTGACCGGTTGGCCTCACGCGCCGCGACGTTGGCAGGGGACCGGCTGGGTACCCCCGTGTTGTTGCACAAGAACAACACCGACGGCAAGGGCGCCTCGTACGGTGCCCACGAGAACTACCTGGTGCCTCGCGAACTGCCGTTCCAACGTTTCGTGGACGGGCTCACCCCGTTCTTCGTGTCCCGTCAGGTCACCTGTGGAGCCGGTCGGGTGGGGTTGGGGCGTCAGGGTGAACGCCCTGGGTTCCAGCTCTCCCAGCGAGGCGATTTCTTCGAGAAGCGGGTGGGTCTTGAGACCACCATCCGCCGGCCGCTGATCAACACCCGCGACGAGCCGCACTCGGACGACACCCGCTTCCGCAGGCTGCACGTCATCATCGGTGACGCGAATCTGTTCCCCGTCTCCACGTTGGTGCGGACGGGGTCCACGTCCTTGGTGCTGCGTCTCATCGAGGACGGGTTGGTTCCTCAGGTGAGCCTGGCGGACCCGGTGGGGGACCTGTCCAGGATCTCGCACGACCCGACCTGTGAGCAGACCGTCGTGGCCGACGGCGGGCGGAGGCTGACCGGCCTCGACCTGCAGGAGCTCTACCTGGAGGCTGCTGAGGGCGCCTACGGGCCCGGTGGCACGCATGAGGTGGAACATGATGCGGAACGGCTGTCTCTGTCGTGGTGGCGTCGCGTCGTCGACGCTCTGCGTTCGGGCTCCGAGGAGGCGGCCCGCTGGGTCGAGTGGCGTGGTCGGCTCGGTCTGCTTCAGGGTTACCTCGATCGGGGTCTCACCTGGGACAGCCCGAAACTGACCCTGATCGATCTGCAGTGGGCCGATCTGCGCCCGGGCAAGGGGTTGGCCAACGCGCTGTTGCAGCGCGACCGGGCCGAAACGCTGGTGGACCACTCAACGGTGGAAGCCGCCATGGTCACGCCGCCTGCGGACACTCGGGCCTGGACCCGTGGCAAGACGGTCACGACCTTCCCCGACGCCGTGGTCTCCGCCAACTGGGACACGCTCGCGTTCACCTTGGACTGTCTGCCGCAGATGATCCGCGTGGGGCTCCCTGATCCGTGGAAGGGCGGGGAGGCCGCAACGAAGGGTTTCTTCGATCCGACGCGCAGGGTGCAGGAAGTCATAGGACAGTTGCGCGGCCTGTAGAGGTGGCAAGATGAAACCCATGGCACAAGATCAGACGCAGGGAACCTCCCACGGCAACCGGCAGTCCGCCGCGTGGGAACAGGCACAGGTGAACGAGACCGAGGCGCTGGCCGGGGTCGCCCAACGCCGCGATGCCGGGGTCGACGATCTTCTCGATGAGATCGATGGCCTGCTGGAGACCAACGCGGAGGAATTCGTGAAGGGATACGTCCAGAAGGGCGGCCAGTGAAACGACGCATCGTCGGCCTGGAGACCGAGTACGGCCTCGTCTACGAGCCGATGGGCTCCAGGCCGCGCACCGTCGAGGAGGTGGCGCGCAGGCTCTTTGCCCCCGTGGTGGAGTGGGGACGATCCACGAATGTCTTCCTGACCAACGGGTCACGCCTCTACCTGGACGTGGGTTCTCCCCCCGAGGTCGCCACAGCGGAGTGCGCGGATCCGCTCGACCTGCTCAGCCACGATCGGGCCGGTGCGTTGATGCTGCGCAGGCTGATCGCCAAGGCCGAGGACTCCTATGCGGCGGAGGGGGCGCCAGCACGGCTGCACCTGTTGCGGAACAACGTCGACTCACAGGGGAATTCCTTCGGCTGCCACGAGAACTACCTGATCCCGCGGCGCTTGGAGTACAAACGCCTCACCGGACAGTTGCTTCCCTTCCTCATCACCCGCCAGCTGCTGGCCGGAGCCGGACACATCGGCCGCGACGAGGACGGCAACCCGAAGCTGGTGCTCTCGCAGCGCGCGGAGCACATGTGGGAGGGCGTTTCGTCGTCCTCCACCCGATCCCGCCCCATGATCAACACCCGGGACGAACCCCATGCGGATGCCGAGCGTTACCGCAGGCTGCATGTCATCGTCGGGGACACCAACGTGGCCGAGGGCTCCACCTTGCTCAAGACCGTCTCCACCCACCTGGTGCTCTCCGCGCTGGAAACAGCCGCGGTGATGGATTCCTGGGAAATCGCCAACCCCGTGAGAGCACTCCGGGAGATCTCCTCCGAGGCCACCGGCCGTACCACGGTGGACCTCGCCGACGGCCGCACCGTCACCGCGTTGCAGGTTCAACGACACTTCCTGGACCTCGCCACGAACCACGCACAGGCGGATGGCCTGATCACGGCGCCGGTTCAGGAGGTTCTGGACCTCTGGGAGGCCACCCTCCAGGCCTGGGAGGACGACGACCTCGATCGGGTCGCAGACACCCTGGACTTCGCGGCCAAACGCAAACTGCTGACCCGCTACGCCCAGCGCCACGGCATCGGCCTCGACGATCCACGCGTGGCCAGGCTTGACCTGGCCTACCACGACATCGCCACCCATTCGGGGTTGGCCGCCGGGCTGGAGTCACGGGGACTGTTGCGCCGATGGACCACGGACGCCACGGTCGAGGCCGCGGTCACGGAACCGCCTCGCGGCACCAGAGCCGTGCTGCGCTCCAAGTTCCTCAAGGCCGCCCGGGCGGCAGGCGTGGACCATCAGGCTGACTGGCTGCATCTGAAGCTCACCTCAGAACCACCCGAGACGCTGCTGTTGCCGGACCCGCTCTCGGACCACGACGCCGCAGCAGAGGCCCTGATCGCCGGCCTCGAAGCGCTGGCCTGAACCGCCCGCCCTGACCCAGTCCGCTCGATCTGGCCCAGTCCGCTCAATCTGGCCCGAACCGCCCACCCTGGCCCGACTGGCCCGAACCGCTCAGCGGCTGCACAGCCGATATCGTTAGCCTCTAAAAGAATGCTCAAGCCGCTCCGTGCCCACAATGGCGTGCCCCGGAACCGTGAGTGTCCGGACCGTGTGATCCCGGGCCGGAGCTGAACCCATCACGAACGAGACAATAAGGAATACGCGTGCGAAAACTGCCCGCCCTGGCTCTGACCGGTGCCCTGATCCTGACCCTGGCCGCTTGCGGCTCGGACGACGACAAGGACTCCGGGTCGTCCTCGTCCCCGAACGCGTCGCAGAGCCAGGAAGCCACCAAGTCGGCTCAGGCGAACCCCGCCACCAAGGTCTCCAAGGCCGATGCCGAGGCTGCCAAGACGCCGCAGACCACCTCCGGTGATCAGACCGCACTGAAGGGTCTGACCTTCTCGGCGGGCAAGGGCGATGACGCCACGCCGAAGACCAGCTTCGCCTTCCCTGTGTCAAGCAAGGCCAAGAACGGCGCGGCCGTCGTCAACGAGGGCAAGGGTGAGGCGATCCAGGAGGACAAACAACTCAGCCTCCGCATCGCCCCCTACAACGCGGAGACCGGCGAGGAGCTCAGCCCTGGAGCTTGGGCGAGCGCTCAGCAGGTCGTGTTCAACAAGACCAGCCTCACCTCGATGGAGGACGCCTACGCGGTCCTGAAGAAGTCCAAGGTCGGTACCGACGTCGGCTTCTACGCGCCGGCCGACAAGAAGACCGGGTCCCCGGCACAGCTCTGGGTCATGCGGGCGGAGTCGCAGAAGGACATGCCCAAGAAGGCCTCGGCGGCGGAGACCAAGAAGCTCAAGGCCGACGATGCACTGCCCACCGTGAAGTTCTCCAAGGGCAAGCCCACCATCACCATCCCCAAGGGCAAGGATGCACCCGATGATCTGATCGTGGACGTCATCAAGGAGGGCGACGGAAAGGAAGCCACCGCGGAATCCACCGTCACCGCCAAGTACCAGGGTGTGCGCTGGGAGGACGGTAAGGTCTTCGACGGCTCCTATGACAAGGACCCCCAGACGGCCGAATTCCCGCTCAACGGCGTCATCGCCGGTTGGACCCAAGGCCTCACCGGGCTCAAGGAGGGCAGCACCGTGGTGTTGAGCATCCCCACCGACCTGGCCTACGGCGAGAACGCCGAGGCGTCGGGTTCACCCGCGGGGCCGCTGGTCTTCGTGGTGGAACTGGACAAGGTTTCCTGACTCACGTCACCCTCAACCATCCGCATCAACCATCAATCGCAAGGAGCACTCATGTCCTTTGGGCAGCGCAACTACGACCTGGGCCGCACCAAGCCCGAGATCGACTTCCCGGGCGTCGACGTCCCGACGGAACTTCGCATCATCGACGAGATCGAAGGAACCGGTTCCGAGGTCAAGCCCGGCAACACCGTTTCCGCTCACTACGTCGGTGTCGCCTGGTCCACCGGTGAGGAGTTCGACGCCTCCTGGAACCGCGGTCAACCGCTGGACTTCACGGCAGGTATCGGCCAGGTCATCCAGGGTTGGGATCAGGGCATCCTCGGCATGAAGGTGGGCGGCCGCCGTCGCCTCGAGATCCCCTCCGAGCTGGCGTACGGCCATCGTGGCGCCCCCGGTGCCATCGGCCCCGACGAGGCCCTCATCTTCGTCGTGGACCTGGTCGGCCTCCGCTGACCCGGTTCAACCGAGAACACTCGGCCCCGTCGCTCCTCACCATCGGTCGAGGTTCGGCGGGGCCGCGTCGTTGCCCTGCCCAACTGTCGGCATCCGGCTACGCTGGGTTTCGTGGCCACTACCGATCGATCCGAAGTACTGATCAGCATCGCCTACACCCTGATGTCCTCCGAGTTGGGACGCACCAGGGAGGAATTGCGCCGGATGGTGCCCCAGTACCGTGACGAACCCAAGCAGGAGACCTTCGAACGCACCTTCGAGAGGGACAAGGCGGCCCTGCGTAACCTCGGATTCGACCTGAACGAGTCACGTCGCGTCCAGGCGGACGGCCCCGCCGAGATCCGGTACCGGATCGACCCCGATCGCTACGCGCTGCCGTCGCTTCGCTTCTCCACGACGGAGGTGGCCCTGCTGGGCCTGGCCGCCCAAGTGCTCGACGGCGGTGAGCTAGCCAGGCAGGCCTCGCGCGCCACCGCGCGGCTGGGCTCAGCGGCGCTCAGCGCCGCGCCGTCGGCCACAGAACCGGTGGGATTCACACCGCTGGTGGACTCCGCCGAACCGTATCTGGCCGATCTGGTGCGATTTTGCGTCGCGAGCACGCCCATCGTCTTCAAGTACCGCACCCTGGACGGGCGGGAGGCCAAACGCCAGGTGGTGCCGTGGGGACTGGGCCACCGAGATGGTCATTGGTACCTCGCAGCGGGGGACACGAACCGCGACGCCGTGCGCCTTTTCCGCCTGGATCGTTTCTTGAGCGAGCCCGCACAACTACAGTCGGCGCCGAACGATTTCGTTCGCGAGGCCTACGGCCGTACCGACCGTTTCGACATGGCTACGCTGCTCGCACGGATCGGGACGGAGCGGCCCGAACGCCAGGCCACCGTGGTGGCTCGCGACGTCAGCGGCGGGTCCATCGCCGCCCGCGCCACGGCTCGGCGTACGGCAGGCACCACGGTGGAGTTGGACGTCGATTTCGCCGACCTCGAGTCCTTCGCGGCAGAGGTCGCAGGGGAGGGGCTGACGGTGCTCCGACCGGCCGACCTGTCGGCTGCGGTGCGGACCGCGCTGGACAGTGCGCTGGCGGCGCAGTCGGCCCCGGTACCCGACTACACGGTGCGCAAGCACGGCGGCGGTCGGGAGGCCACCGAGGTCAAGGTGGCACGCGCGCTGGATCTGGTGGCCTATGTGAGCGCCAATCAGGACCTGGCAGGCGGGCGGGTGCCCCTCGACGAGCTCGGCCGTGAATTCGATCTGACGCAGCCGCAATTGGCTGGGATCCTGAATCAGCTGATGGTCTGCGGCATCCCCGGCGGAATGCACCACGAACTCCTGGACGTCATCATCGACCAGGACGGCGTGCGCATCGAGAACGCCGAGGCCTTTGCCGAGCCCATGAACTTGTCGGTCTCCGAGGTATCGGCCGTGTTGATCGGACTCGAGGCCCTTGCTGCGGCTCCGACAGGCACGTTGCGCCCGGAGGCATCGCGAGCGGTGCAGGCACTCATCTCCCGACTCAAGGCTCTACGCCCTGGAGAGTTCCAGGACTTCGATCGGATTCTCGCCGTGACCCTGGCCTCTTCCGGGGCCGACCCGAGGGCGGAGGCCATCGGTGATGCGATCGCATCTGGAGGGTGCCTCGACCTGGTGTACGCGGGCTCCCATGGCCTGACCACCCGCCGTGTGGAACCCGTGCAGCTCGTGGACCGGGACAATCACGTCTACCTCCGGGCCTGGTGCAGGCTGCGCGAGGGCGCCAGGGTCTTCCGGCTCGATCGCATCGTCTCCGCCGTCCCGGTGCCGGCCGAGCACGCCGCCGAGCGGGGAACGAGTCAGGAGCACGTGACTGCCGCACTGTCGATCCCCGTGGTTCCCGAAAACACGCAATATGAGGTCGATCTGCTCTTCACGGGACCATGGGCGGAGAGGGCCGAGGACTACCGGCCGGTCCGCCTGGGGGCACCCAAGGGCGATCTCAGCACCGTCGACGGGGTCAGCTCCGTGGTGGCCCGCTGCGCCATAGCCCAGGTGTCCTACCTGGTCTCGCTCGTGGCCGGTTCGGCCGGCCGGGTGACCGTGCTGGCGCCGGAACCGCTTCGTGATGCCGTTGTCTCGGCCTTGGAGTCGCGACGAGAGGCCGTTGAGCCGTAAGGTTGACTCGGTAGGCCACACACCCGGTGGCCGTACACGAGACGCGAGGAGTGGTGCCGAGGTGCCGTGGTGGTCATGGGTCCTGATCTGGACGGCCCTGGTGCTCATCCTGCTGGCCGTATTGGTGCTCGGTGGGCTCTACCTGTGGCGCAAGCTGAAGGCGTTGATGGCCAAGGTCTCCGAGGCGGAATCCGCACTGACGCCCGCCATGTCCCAGGGGAAACCCCTGCATGCCGAACGTTCCTCCGAGTTGCCGGTGGGCTGGGACGCCCTCTCGGCAGAGCCCATCGTGGTCCGCGCCGGGCTGCGCGAGGAGAAGGAAGCCCGCAAGGATGCCCGCCGCACCCGACGGATCGCGAACCTCTACGCGACCGGCCGACCGCGGCGATTCTCCGACCTGGATTTCGAACCCTCGCCCGAAGCCGAGTAGTCGTCCCCCGGGACACGGTGCTCCTCACTGAGCCCGTTCCCAGATCCGTGGCCTAAACTTAGGGCCGAGATCGTTGTGCCGCCCGGCCCTGCCTGACGACGCACCCGCCAGTTCTAGGAGTACCAAGTCATGCACATGCCATCCGCCACAGCATGGGTCATCATCATCATCGTGGTGCTGCTGCTCTTCGCTGCTCCCAAGCTGCCCAAGCTGGCCCGGAGCCTGGGCGAGTCCATGCGCATCTTCAAGTCGGAGATGAAGCAGATGGGCGACGACGACAAGAAGTCGAAACCCACCGAATCGGGTACCGAGGAGCCCCTCGAAGGCAAGGTCGTGGATCCGAAGCGCGGAAACTCCGCCCAGGACTGATCTTTTCCACCGGTGGCACTACGTAAGAAAAGCCGCTCCAATCCTGAGGGGCGCATGCCCCTGAAGGCACATCTGAAAGAGGCCAGGAACCGCCTCTTCGTGTCGCTCGGAGTCGTCCTTGTCACGACCGTCGCAGCTGTCTTCTTCTACAAGCCGGTCCTCGGCCTCATCGTGGCTCTGGTGGAGGATGCCGGCGGGGACATCAACTATCAAACGGCGATCTCGCCGCTCGACATCGCCATCAAGGTCTCGCTGTGGTTGGGCATCATCGCCGCCTCACCCGTGCTGCTCTACCAAGTGTGGGCCTTCATCGTGCCCGGCCTGCAGAAGCGAGAACGCCGCATTTCGTTGGCCTTCATCGCCGCGACCATCCCGCTCTTCCTGGGCGGTGTGGTCTTGGGCGTCCTGGTGATACCCCATGCCCTGCGCTTCTTCTTCGGGCTGACTCCCGACGGCGGGCTCAACATCGTCAACATCACCGACTTCCTGCCCTTTGTGACGCGGCTGACCTTGGCCTTCGGTGTCGCCATGGTGATCCCGGTGATGATGGTCGGCCTCAATGTGATCGGCATCCTGCCCGCCCGCTCCATCCTGAAACATTGGCGCATCATCGTCTTCCTGATCGCCGTCTTCTCTGCCATTGCTGCTCCCGGTGGCGACGCGATGTCGATGCTGGTGATGGCGGGTCCCATGCTGATTCTCTTCGCGGCGGCGACCGGCCTTTGTTACATCTTCGACCGACGCAAGGCCAAGCGCGCCGCAAAGACCGACGTATCCCAGGCCTCGGAGATCGAGGTTTCCCGCCCCTTGGAGGAGCTCTAGTCCATGCCGTCCCGTAAGCGCCGCGGAACACCTGCCGGTGCACCCGCGTCGGCACCTGTGAACGCACTGCAGCCGAGCATGGACCAGGAGCTCTCTCCCTCGCAGCGCTATGCCGCCGCCAAGGCCCGTACCGCCATGGCGGCCACCGAGGTCGCACGCTTCGCCGACACCCTCGACTTCCCCCTGGATCCGTTCCAGTCCCAGGCCTGCGAAAGCCTCGAGGCGGATCGCAGCGTCCTGGTGGCAGCTCCCACAGGTGCAGGCAAGACCGTGGTGGGCGAGTTCGCCGTCCACCTGGCGCTGTCGCACGGAACCAAGGCCTTCTACACCACACCCATCAAGGCACTCTCCAATCAGAAGTACGCAGAGTTCGCCGCCCGTCACGGCCACGAGCGCGTGGGGCTGCTGACCGGGGACACCTCCATCAATTCGGAGGCCGAGGTGGTCGTCATGACCACCGAGGTGCTGCGGAACATGCTCTATGCGGGCTCGTCGACGCTCACCGGTCTCGAATACGTGATCATGGATGAGGTTCATTACTTGGCGGACAAGGACCGCGGAGCCGTCTGGGAGGAGGTCATTCTGCAATTGCCGGACACCGCCCGGCTGGTCTCGCTCTCCGCGACCGTGTCCAACGCCGAGGAGTTCGGTGGTTGGCTGGACACCGTCCGTGGCGCCACGGACGTCATCGTCTCCGAACACCGACCCGTGCCGCTGTGGCAGCACGTACTCGTGGGGGATGAGCTCGTGGATCTCTTCGCCGACGACGTCTCCTTCGACGCAGCAGCAGATCAGACGGCCACCGTGAACCCGGAGCTGAGCAAGTTGGCGGGACAAAGCCGGGGGCCGGCGCCTCGTGGCCAGCGCGACCAGCGAATGCGCGGCCGTGGCGGACGCAATCGGAGCGGACGCGACAGGGGCCGGGACCGCCGTCGAGCATTGCCTATGGAATCCTCGACCGAGCCCGTGGCGCCACGCGCCGCCTCGCGTCCCCGCACCGTGGAGGCCCTGGACGATGCCGGGCTGCTGCCTGCCATCGTCTTCGTCTTCTCACGCAAGGGTTGCGAGGCCGCTGTGGCCCAGTGCGTGCGCTACGGGCTGCGTCTGACCACGGCGGCCGAGGAAGCCCAGATCGAGGAGGTGCTGGCCGCCTCCGCCGCTCGACTGCCCGCCGAGGACCTCGAGGTCGTGGGCTACTGGCCGTGGCGAGAAGGACTGCTGCGGGGCATCGCGTCGCATCATGCGGGCCTGCTTCCGGTGTTCAAGGAGGCCGTGGAGCAACTTTTCGCCCGCGGCCTGGTCAAGGTGGTGTACGCGACGGAAACCCTGGCCCTTGGCGTGAACATGCCGGCTCGCTCCGTGGTCTTGGAGAAGCTGGACAAATTCAACGGTTCCGAACACGCACCCATCACACCGGGGGAGTACACGCAGCTCACCGGCCGCGCCGGCCGCCGCGGGATCGATGTCGAGGGTCACGCCGTGGTCGCCTGGCATGCCGGGCTGGACCCGGTCTCGGTCGCGGGATTGGCGTCACGACGCACCTACCCCTTGAATTCGAGTTTCCGCCCCACCTACAACATGAGTCTGAACCTGTTGAAGCGGCTCGGTTCGAGACGTGCACGCGACGTGCTCGAACAGTCGTTCGCCCAGTACCAGGCCGACGCCTCCGTGGTGGGCCTCGCGCGCGAACTGCAACAGAAACAGGAGTCCTTGTCGGGGTATCAGGACGCCATGCACTGTCACCTCGGGGACTTCTCCGAGTACGACGCCCTTCGGCAGGAACTCTCCATTGCCCAGAAGACGGCCTCCCGTCACCGGGCCAGGGCCCGACGATCGTCTGCCGAGATGGCGTTGGAGTCCCTGCACCGTGGAGACGTCATCGAGCTGGGGACCGGCAAGCGCGGTTCCGGTCCCGTCGTGGTGGTGGAACCGCCCCGCTCACTGCGCCAACCGCAGGCCACCGTGGTGACCTTGGAAGGGCGTCAACGACGCATCGGTGCGCAGGAACTCGACGGCCCCGTCGACGTCCTTGCTCAGGTTCGTATCGCCAAGCACGTCACGGGACGCACCCCGGAACAGCGGCGAGATCTCGCGGCATCCTTGCGCAATGCGCTGCGCGACCGACCTGCCGGAGAATCCATCCGCAGTACCGCCGGCTTCAGCCACACGGGCAGCGCGGAGGCCGAGGTGAGAGTCGAGAAGCTCGAACGCGCGCTACGGCGCCACCCGTGTCACGGATGCCCGGACCGGGAGCAGCACGCCCGATGGGCGTCACGGCATCGCACGCTCAACAAGGACGTCGAACGGCTCCGGTCTCGCATCACCGGCCGCACGCATTCCATCGCCCGCACCTTCGACCGCGTGCTCGCGGTGTTGGAGGCCGTTGGCTATGTCTCGGGCCGTGGGGAACAGCGGCACGTCACCGACGCGGGCACCTCGATGTTGAGGCTCTATGGTGAGCGGGATCTGCTGTCTGCGTTGGTCCTGGGCGACGGAGGTCTGGACGGGTTGTCCCCGGCGGCCCTCGCCTCGGCCGCGACCCTGTTCGTGTACCAGCCCAAGCGGGATACCGAGGGACTACCCAGGCAGTGGCCCCAGGGCGTCAAACGAGTCTGGGACTCCGCGGTGACCTGGTGGAGCAGGTTGGAAGACCTTGAGCACGAGCACAAGGTCGAGCCGACTCCCGCGCCGGACGCCACCCTCGTGACTCCCATGCACCGGTGGGCCTGCGGCGAAGACCTCACCGCGTCCTTGGAGGACGTGGACGTGGCCGCCGGCGACTTCGTCCGCTGGGCCAAGCAGACCATCGACTTCCTGGGCCAACTGGCCCAGAATCCGGCCGTGGAGCCGCACCTGGCTGACACCGCCGCCGCCTCCGCGGAACTCATCCGCCGCGGCGTGGTGGCCGCATCCACCGTCGTCACCACCGAACCCGAGACCACACGCGAGGAGATCTTGTGAGCACGCCCGTCATGTATCGGGGAGCCAGCATCTATGCCGCCGAGGATCCCTTCGCCACCGCGATGTTGGTGGACGACGGGCAGATCGCATGGATGGGGACCGAGACCGCGGCCTCCACGCTGCTCTCCTCGGATATGCGCTGTGTGGACCTGGACGGTGCACTCATCACCCCTGCGTTCGTGGACTCACACGTTCACCTGACGCAATTGGGCGAATTCCTGACCGGCCTGGACCTGAGTACGGCCACGCGCGCCGCATCCGTCCTGGATGCCGTGGCGGCCCACGTGGCGCAGGCTCCCGGGCAACCGGTGGTGGGGCACGGCTGGGACGAGACCACCTGGAACGATCAGACCCTGCCCACGCCCGACCAGCTCCAGCGTGCGTCCGGCAACGTCGACGTGTACCTCTCCCGCATCGACGTACATACGGGCCTGGTGTCCGCCTCCTTGGCCGCCCGCGCGGGACTGGGCGTGGACGGGTCCGTGCCCTGGCTGCCTGACGAGACCGAGCATCCGTTGGTTCGTTCCCTGGTGATGGACCGCACGGGTGACACCTATGCCCGGATGCAGGCCCATGCCCTGGAGCATCTGGCCAGGCACGGACACGCCGCGGCCGTGGAAATGGCGGCCCCCTACATCGGGGGTGGCGAGGATCTCGAAGCGCTCCTGTCCGTACCCGACGAGGTCGCCGCAGCCACGCCGGCCGTGTACGCCTATTGGGGTCAGCTGGTGCAGACCGAAGCAGAGGCCGAGGCCGCGATCGGTTCGTTCCGCCGCAGTCGCCACCGCCGGGTGGTGGGGCTGGGCGGCGACCTCTGCGCAGACGGGTCCTTGGGGTCGCACTCCGCCGCACTGCGTGCCCCGTACGTGGACGTACCGGGCACCGGCGAACTCTTGTTGGATGCCGCGACCATCGGCGCCCACGTCGAGGCCTGCACCGCGGCAGGTGTTCAGGCCGCGTTCCACGCCATCGGAGACGCCGCGGTGGACAATGTCCTGGCCGGCACGGCGAGAGCTGCACAGTCGCTGGGGGAGCGGCAGGTACACCGCTTGGGCCACCGGATCGAACACGCAGAGGGACTCGACGCCGCCGGGATCCAGGAGATGCTGCGGCTGGGGATGACCGCCTCGGTCCAGCCGCAGTTCGACTCCCTTTGGGGAGGTACCGACCAGCTCTACGCCCAGCGTCTCGGCGCGGAACGGGCGCTGGCCCTGAACCCGTTCGGGTCCCTGTCCGCGGCCGGCGTGCCCTTGGCCCTCGGGTCCGATGCACCGGTGACGACGCCAGATGCCTGGGCGGCGATCGCCGCGTGCATGAACCACCACACCGTCTCCGAGCGGATCCCCGCTCGCGCAGCGTTCCTGGCCCACACCCGTGCCGGCTACCGGGCCGTGAGGGAGCCCGATCCGTTGGCCGGAACGCTGCGCTGGGGTGCCCCGGCGACGTTCGCCGTCTGGGAGCCCTCCGAACTCGAGGTGGCCTCGCCGGATTCCGGTTCCGCCTCCTTCAGCACGGACGCCCGCGCACGGACACCCATGCTTCCTGCCCTGGATTCTCCGGCTCCGCGCTGCCTGTCCACCGTGCGCAATGGTGTGGTGCTGCACGAGGAGCTGGGCCTGTGACGCGCCTGCCCGCGTCCAGACGGGACCGCACCCTCGTGGTGATGCCCACCTACAACGAGTTGGAGTCGCTGCCACGGACCGTGGGCCGCCTGCTTGAGGCCTGCCCCGACGTGGACATCCTCATCACGGACGACAACTCACCCGACGGCACCGGCGATCTTGCGGATCGGCTGGCCGCCGAGGACCCCCGTATCAACGTGCTGCACCGGGCCGGTAAGGAAGGTCTCGGAGCCGCCTATCGGGCCGGTTTCGCCTGGGCGCTGGAGCGCGGCTACGACCTGATCGTGGAGATGGACGCGGACGGCTCCCATCCGCCGGAGACGCTCCCACTGATGCTGCGGGCGGCCCGCGACGGCGCAGACCTGGTGATCGGCTCGCGCTGGGTGCACGGCGGAGGAGTGGTCAACTGGCCGCTCTCCCGCCAGGCCATCTCCCGCTGTGGGTCCGCGGTCTCCCGCCTCTTCCTCGGCGTGGCCGTGCGTGATGTCACGGCCGGATTCCGCGTCTATCAGGCCCACGTCCTGCGTGCACTGGATCTGGCCAACGTGGATTCGGTCGGCTATGGCTTCCAGGTGGACATGACCTTCCGCACCGCCCGGGCCGGGTTCCGCATCGTCGAGGTCCCCATCACCTTCGCGGAGCGTGAACTTGGAGTGTCCAAGATGTCCGGCTCCATCGTCAAGGAGGCCGGCATCAGTGTGGTCAGATGGGGACTCACGGCCCGGTGGCAGACCCTGCGCACAAAGCTGGGTCGCTGAGAAGATACGCAAGGGGCCCGCATCCACATGGATGCGGGCCCCTTGCGTATGTCCGGAGGCTAGGCGCTCAGGCGTCGACCTTCTCGCCGCGTGCCTCACGCAGGAACTTCAGGCGGTCGGCCAGGATGACCTCGAGTTCCTCGGAACTGCGGCGCTCCAGGAGCATGTCCCAGTGCGTACGCACCGGCTTCTCCTTCGAGGGCTCCTCTTCGGCGCCGTCCGAGCGGTGGGCCTTCTTGCCGGACTTGGTGTACCAAACGGCGGGAACGTCCGCCTCCATGGCGAAGACGACATCGACGCGCTCGACTTCCTCCCCAGCTGCCGGTTCGGTGAAGTAGGTCACCGTCTGGCGCGCCGCAGGCTCGACGCCGGCTTCCGACTCCATGGACTGCGAGCCGAGGCGCATGCCGCGCAGGCTGCGATCACTCATCTTGATCTCCTTAACGAAAGGTTGTGCGTCGTCTCAGCGTCCAACGTCGCGGCCGCCCGTTTCATTCCCAGTTCTTCGATGCTCTTTCGATGCTCGCGGGATGATCGCGTGCGTGACGCAGCGTGGACATTCGACTTCCCATTCTAGGCCAGAGAAGGGCCCGGTCGGTTCAGACCCGACCGGGCTCGATCTCAACTCGGCTCAGGCGCCTGGCGTCCAGGGGCCGGCGGGGGCCGGCGGCGGGGGCGGCTCATCACCCGAGTCGCTGGAGGCCGGAGCACCCCGGCCGGGCTCGGGCGTCGGCTCGCTGCCTGGCGCCTGCACGTCGCCACCGACCTCCTGCGAAGCGGCGGCGGCCGCGGCGGCGGCCTCCTTGGCGGCCTCGGACTCGCTGCCCAACACGGCGGACTCGTCCAGCACGGAGCGGCGCCGCGCCCGCGGCGGGCGTGGCTCGGAAGGTGCCTTCGGGGCGTCGGGCACAGTGGGTGCCGCCGGAGCGGCGTCACCGAAGGCCCCGCCGAGGCCCTTCAGCGCCTCGGTGATGTTGGTGGGGATCAGCCAGAGCTTGTTGGAGGCGCCCTCCGCGATCTTGGGCAGCTGCTGCAGGTATTGGTAGGCCAGCAGCTTGGGATCGGCATCCGCGGTGTGGACCGCATCGAAGACGGTCTCGATGGCCTCCGCCTCGCCACGGGCCCTGAGGACCGCGGCCTTGGCCTCGCCCTCAGCGGAGAGGATCGCGGCCTGCCGCTCGCCTTCCGCGGTGAGGATCTGGGACTGCTTGGTTCCCTCCGCCGTCAGGATCGCAGCACGACGGTCTCGTTCTGCGCGCATCTGCTTCTCCATGGAGTCCTGGATGGAGATCGGTGGCTCGATGGCCTTCAGCTCCACGCGGGAGACGCGGATACCCCACTTGCCGGTGGCCTCATCCAGCACGCCGCGCAGCTGACCGTTGATGCGGTCACGGCTGGTGAGCGCCTCTTCGAGGTTCAGGCCGCCGACCACGTTACGCAGCGTGGTGGTGGTCAGCTGCTCCACCGCACGGATGTAGTCCTCGATCTCATAGGTTGCGGCCCGGGGGTCGGTCACCTGGTAGTACACCACGGTGTCGATGTTCACCACGAGGTTGTCCTCGGTGATCACCGGCTGCGGGGGGAAGGGCTGGACCTGCTCACGCAGGTCGATGATGGGGCCCATACGGTCGATGAAGGGTATGACCATGGTCAGGCCCGCTGCCGCGGTCCGCCGGTAGCGGCCGAGCCGCTCGATGATGCGAGCCCTGGCCTGCGGGATGATGTGGATCGACTTCACCACGATGATGATCACGATGATCACCACCACGATGGAGACGATCAGTGCTGGAGACAGCCACGAATTCATAAGTCCTCCTTGACGAGGGGTAAGCCTTGCGCTGGATCAGGAAGCTGGGATGGGGGAGGGGGAGAGGATCGCGGTGGCACCGGATACGCCGGCCACCCAGGCATGGGAACCGGACGGGATCGTGACGCCCGCAGGCGCTCGTGCCGTCCAGGTCTCTCCGCCGATCTTGGCCGTGCCTGACTGCGCTGTGACGGTTTCCACCACGAGCGCCTGTACCCCCATGAGGGCGTCCACGTTGGTTCTGGTTGCGGAGGGTTTCTGCAGGTGTTTCAAGGCGACGGGCCGCAGGAAGATCATCAGGATCAGGGTCAGGACGGCGAAGACCAGCAGCTGCACCCAGAAGTCCCCGCCCACCAGGTCGGTGATCACACCGCCGGCGGCACCCAACCCCATGGTGGCGAACCAGAGGTCCAAGGTCAGCATCTCGATGCCGATGAAGACCAACACGACAATGAGCCAGAAGGCCCACGAGTTCTCGGCGATCCACTCGACCATGACGTCCTCCTCGTGTTCTTCTCATCACCCCAGCTGGGGATCTGCTTCACACTCTATCGAGAAAGCGGGACCACGAGCACATCCTGATGCTGTTACGCGTGTTCGTTGATGTGCGTTCAGTGGCGCAGGTACGCGTGGATTCGCACGGCCAGGTCCACGTGGGGGACGGGGTCCCGGACCAGGCCATCGCGAATGGTCTCCCACGAACTGTGGTGGCCGGCCGGGCCCATGTGAATGAGGTCGGCCGCTGAGTCGGGGGTCAGGTCGATCCTGGACTGGACGTCCTCGACATCGAGCTCGTCGAAGTCCGTTGAGAAGGCGGTCGCGAGGCGTTCCTCCTTGTGTTCGTCGATCCCGAGCAACCCGAACGTGCGCAGCTGCCGTAGATGTTGGGGCGCCGGCACCACCACCACGGCGAGGCCGCCGGGGCGCAGCACACGGGCGAATTCGGGCAGATTGCGTGGCGCAAAGACGTCCAGCAACACGTCCGCGCTCCCCGCCGAGAGCGGCCAGTCCTTCCACGTGTCCCACACGAGCGAGAGCACC
This sequence comes from Galactobacter sp., assembly GCF_022712295.1. Taxonomy (GTDB): domain Bacteria; phylum Actinomycetota; class Actinomycetes; order Actinomycetales; family Micrococcaceae; genus Galactobacter. The sequence continues at coordinate 2,251 of NZ_JALAGT010000102.1, read as the reverse complement.
CGAAAATCCCTGGCTGCACGTTGCGCCGCGGCCTTGGACAGGTCCAGGTCCACCGCGGTGGCGGGTCCGTCCCAGGAGTTCAGCACGTTCCTGGTGTAGTAGCCGGTCCCCGCACCGGTGTCCACCATCCGGAGAGGCACCTGGTCCTCAGCATCCATGCCCGACGACGCGGGTCGGCCGTGGCGCGCCACGGCGCGTCCCAGCGCGGCTGCGATGGGGGAGTAGTGCCCGGACTCCAGCCAGCGCTCACGCGAGGCCACCATGCCCTTCGTGTCCTCGGCGTGTTTGCTGCCACGCCCGGTGAGAAGGTTCAGGTGCCCCTGCTTGGCGGCATCGAAGCGGTGACCTTCTTCGCAGGAGAGCGAGGCCGGCCTGCCGTCGGGACGACGGGCCAGGTGGAGAAGGCCGGCGCAGACGGGGCAGATCAGTTCCGGCCACCGTGCCGAATCCGGTGTCGGCATCCTCAGAACCCCAGTCCGGTCCGCGCGGCGTCGGTGGTGGGTTCGGCCCAGAAGCGGGCGTAGTTCTCCGGCGTGCTCAGGGAGCGCGGGATGGCCTTGTCGATGTAGAGCGTGCCGTCCAGGTGATCCGTCTCGTGCTGGAAGATGCGGGCCTGCCAGCCGTGCAATTCGGTCTCGACGTGATCGCCGTCCAGGGTGGTGTAGCGGGCCACGATGTCGGCCGGGCGCTCCACCACCGCCGTGTAACCGTTCATGGACAGGCAGCCTTCGTAGTGGGCGGCGGTGCGGTCGCCGATGGCTTGGTAACTGGGGTCCAGTGCGACGATCAGGTCCAGCGGTTCGCGCTCACGGGCCAGTGCGATCTCGTCCGATACGGGCCAGCGGTCCTCGAGGACGGCCAGGCGGAGGGAGACGCCCACCTGGGGTGCGGCCACGCCCACACCGGGGGCCGTGTGCATGGTGTCCACCATGAGCTCCACGAGGGCGTGCAGTTCGGTCGGTGTGGGGGAGACACCGTCCCAGACTGCCGCCGGTTGCCTCAGGACAGGATCTCCGAGCTGGACGATGGGCAGTGACGGGATCAGGCCGAGAGGATGGGACATACCCCTAGCCTAAAGCCGCAGGGCGGTGCCCATGTTCTTGATCATCTGTCGCAGGATGGGCCGGGGCGTGGCCCAGACCAACCTGGCCCAGTGTTCGAATCCGCGCCCGGACGTCGCGCCGTCGGTCAGGACCACGTGCGAGCGGGACTTGAGGTACTCGGCGGGAGGCTCGGACAGGCCCGCCCCCACGAAGTCCAGGAAGGCGATGTAGGTGCCATGGGGTCGGGGGAGGGCCACACCAGGCAGCTCCGAGGCGATCAACTCCATGAGTTCGTCGCGCTCTTGGGTGAGATAGGAGAGCAGCTCGTCCAGCCAGGCATCGGCCTGGGTGTAGGCGGCCACCGAGGCGTAGATTCCCGGCGTCGACGCCAGTCGGAGGGGCCGGTCTCCGAGTCGTTCCCAGGTCTCGTGGTCATCCGGGTTGGTCAGGATCGCGTAGGCCGCCCGTAGGCCGGGCAGCCCGAAGCACTTGGAGGGGCTCGTGGCGGTGATGGTGCGTTGGGCGGCCGCTTCGGAGTGGGCGGCATAGGGCCGGTGCCTGGCATCGCCAAGGGTGACTGGCGCGTGGATCTCGTCGCTGAACACTCTGACATCCGGATGCCGGGCCAGGACTCGATCGAGGTCCTCATGTTCGTGCTCACTCATCACGTGGCCCGTGGGATTGTGCGGGTTGCAGAGCACCAGCAGGCCGATGTCGTCGGTGGCAAGGAGCCGGTCGAGGCCTTCCAGATCCAGCCGGGGATCGGAGGCCACGTTCAGCATGGGTAACTGGACCACCTGACGACCCTGCTGCAGAGGCACCTGCAGGAAGGGCGCGTAGCAGGGGGTGGGCACCAGGATCTTGGATCCGGGCCGGGTGAAGTGGCTGATGGTCCATTCCAAGGCGGCCATGACGTCGGGGATCACTCGGATGTCGGTGGGGGACACGTCCCAGCCGTAGCGGCGGGAGGCGAAGCCGGCCACGGCGTGGCACACGTCGTTCACCATGGACAGCGGCAGATAGCCGTAGTCCTGTCTGCGCACCACGTTCTTCATGGCCTCCTGCACGCAGGGCGGGGCCCCGAAATCCTGCTCGGCCACGAATGCCCCGAATTCTCCGGGCTCCACGTTGGCCCATTTGCTGATTCCTCTGGCCCGGAGATCGGCGGCGGTGATGCCGTCCCAGGCGCGCGTCAGGGAGGCGGAGGT
>NZ_JALAGT010000101.1 GCF_022712295.1 Galactobacter sp. | reverse complement strand
GCAACAACTGCATCTGGTGATGGATAACTACGCAACACACAAGACCCCTGAGGTGAAGGACTGGCTGAAGGAACACCCGCGCTTCCACGTGCACTTCACCCCGACCTCAGGATCCTGGCTGAACCTCGTGGAGGTCTGGTTCGGGATCATCGACCGTCAAGCCATCCGCCGCGGGATCTTCACCTCTGTACGTGATCTGAATGCGAAGATCCGTCAATTCATCACCGGCTGGAACGACCGCAAACATCCCATCGTCTGGACCAAAACCGCCGACCAGATCCTCACGAAAGCCAACCGCCTACCAACTTCCGAAACGCGACACTAGAGGGCGATGCAGTAGCTGCGAATCTCTGCGATCTTGGCCGTCTTCGATGTGCTCGCGAAGCGGAACGCGTGGCTGAAAGCGAGCCGCTGATCCGCCGCCTCGAAGTAGCCGTCGCAGGACGCAAGCCGGCCGTGCGTGATGATCGACAGGAGCTCGACGCGCTCTGGCTTGAACGGTGGGCCGGTCATCGCTGCAGCGTCGGTGCCGCCGTAGGTGTCTGCGCCCACGAGGGTCCACGCGGCGTCTTCGGTGAGCCATTCGGCGACGGCTGATTCCTCCCCAGCAGCCCAGTTCACGGCGAAGTCGCCGACGACGTCGGTTCGAGGGGCGTTGCCACAGCCGGAGGGCAAGACGATATCCATTGGAGTTCCTTTCATCTTCTCTGTCTCTGTGTTGTCCCTCTGCCCGGGGCCGTGGGGCGGGTGACGGTCAGGCCACCTGCACGATCCGGAGACTCGCGACACCTTCCGGGCCGGTGCGTCCGGACCCGGTCGGTAGAGACGAAGCTACGTCGCTCTGATGTCTAGAGCGAGGCCACTCGGTAGCGCAGTTGCACGTTCGACGACTCCTCGAATCGGCGGCACTCGAGGAGGTCGAGGGCGATAGGGGAACCGAACAAGCTCACTCCAGCCCCGAGGGCGCAGGGGCTCACCATCAGGTGCACCTCGTCAACGAGCCCGCCTGCAAGAAGCGCGTTCCACGTCCGTCGGCTTCCGAAGGCCACGATGTCGCCGTCACCGGCTTGTTTGGCTTCGCGAAGCCACGCGCCGATCTCGTCGCGCGGGACAACGGTGGTGGACCGTGCCCAGGCGTTGTCGGCCGGGACGGGTCCACGGTCGCTCACGACGACCTTGGGTATCGCGTTGTAGCGGCGGCTCATCTCGCGATTGACAGCGCTGAATGCCGCGGCCTCCGGTGCGTCCGGATCTTCCGGCTCGGGAGCCTCGGCAACGAAGGGCCAGTGGGCGCTGAAACCGTCGAACGAGTCCCTTCCCAGCAGGACCATGTCGGCATCATTGATGCTGTCCAGATTCGCCTGGTCGAAGGCCGCATCCATGTTCAACACGAGCGGGTTGCCGTCGGCGTCGGAGTAGAAGCCGTCGAGCGAGACAATGTTGTTGATGACGAGCTTGCGCATGGTTCACTCCTTCGGGTCCGGGCGCAGCGTGGTCGGAGCCCACAAGATACCCGGCTCAGGCGTCGACTTCACCCCCCGAGTGCCCAAGCAGGAGCACATGGTGGCCGCCAAGGTCCTCCTGCCGGAACTGGTCGCCCGGTGTCCAGCCTGACGTAGGCGCAGGAGCGCCTCGTCCCGCGGTTACAGTGGGGAGCATGTGGGCCGTAGCGATCACCGGGGTGGCGGTGCTGGTCGGAACCGTCCTCCAGAGGATCTCCGGCGCCGGTGTGGGCCTGGTCGTGGCACCGGTGTTGTCCCTGCTGATCGGTCCCGCCCACGGCGTCCTCGTGACCAATGCGGTGACCACGGTCTCCGGTGGCACCCTCACCATCCAGGCCCGTAAGCAGGTGGACTGGAAGCGCTACGCCGTGATCGTCTCCTGCGCCATGATCGGACTGATCCCCGGCGCGATTCTGGTGGCCAACCTGTCTTCGGCGTGGTTGCAGATCGTGGTGGGTTCCGTGGTCCTACTGGGCCTGGCCATCACGGCCTTCCTGCGGCACGCGCCCAAGGCGCCGGAGACACCCACGAACATCATCAGCGGCATCTTCGGTGGCCTGTTCAACGTCACCGCCGGCGTCGCCGCGGCCGCCATGGTCGCCAACGCCCGCTTCACCCGGTGGGCGCAGGTCTCCTACGCGGCCACGATGCAGCCGGTCTTCGCGACGTTGGGCCTGTGCTCCGTGATCGCGAAACTCCTGGCCGGCGTGGGAGGGGGAGAAGGCGAGTGGCCAAGCCCCTGGCTGGCCGTCGCTGCCGTGGCCGCTGTGTTCGTCGGCGCGTGGGTGGGCGGCCTGCTCGCCAAGCACGTGCGTCCGTCCGCTGCCAAGGCGTTGGCGATGACCCTCGCGGCACTCGGAGCGGTCGCAGCCGTGATCAGGGGCAGCATCGGGCTGATCTGACAGCCACCGATACCTGGCCCGCGACACAGCTACGGTTCAGAACCACAACTACGGTGCTGACTACTCAGCCGGCGCCGTAGGAACGGTTTCTGACCGTAGGAAGGGGCCGGGCCGGGTGCAGTTTCGCACGATCCGGTTCGGAACCGGCCACAAGTCCTCAGATGACGCCGAACCGGAGCCAAGAACTGCCTTCCACCACGTCACGGTGAGTCACATACACCCTTCGTGACGTCGTGTTCCGCGACTCCTCGCGCACCTCAGCCGGCCACGTGTTCAGTAGTGCCTGCGTCCCCAGCAGATCTGGGCGCACACAACTGAACTCATCACGAGGAACTTCCTTCAATGACACGCCTACGGCACTACGCAGCCGCGGCCCGGGCGCGAAACAAGGTGAGGCGCGGATCCACGATCGCGCTCGCTGCTCTCGCGCTGACCACCGCGACCACCCTCACCTCCTGCGGGGACCCCACCGACGAAGCCGGCACCGATTCGGCCGAGCGCACCATCACGTATGCACACCAGCAGGAACCCATGTGTGTCTTCGGAGGCTGGATCGAGCAGGCCTACCTCTCCTACCAGGTGTTGGACCAGCTCACCGCCCTGGACGAGGACAAGAACGCCGTCCCGTGGCTTGCCACCGATTGGAAGTCCTCCGAGGACGGCCTGACCTGGACCTTCACGCTCAAGGACGGAGTGAAGTTCACGGACGGTACGGACGTGGACGCGAAGGCCATCGCGGCCAACTTCGACTACTGGATCAAGGACGGAGGCAATTCCACCGCCGCCGCATGGATCGGCAGCCAGTACGAGTCCGCGAAGGCGACGAGCAAGAACACGCTGCAGATCAACCTGAAGAGCCCCTACCCGAAACTCCCGGAGACGCTGGCACAGGGCTACTTCGGCATCCAGTCCGCGCACGCCCTGAAGACCCGAACGCAGCAGCAGAACTGCGAACAGCCCATCGGTTCCGGCGCCTTCACCGTGGACCATTGGAACCGCGGGCAGAACATCGTGCTCAAGCGCAACGTCGACTACACGTCCTGGCCGGCCAACGCCAAGCACCAGGGCCCGGCCAAGGTCGCGGCCGTCAACTGGAAGTTCGTCCCCGACGCCACCACCCGCTCCTCGGCCCTGAAGGCCGATGAGGTCGACGCGATCTACGACGTCCCCTCGATCGACTGGAAGGACCTCGGCGATGCCGGTTTCCAGCGCTTGAAGTACGTCACCGGCGGCCGCCCGCAGCAGCTGACGTTCAACACCAAGCAGGGCATCTTCACCGACCAGAAAGTGCGACAGGCCTTCGCCTACAGCCTGGACCAGGAACCGCTCGTGAAGGCCGTGGGGCGCGGCGTGATCCCCGTGGAAGGCAACGGATCCGTCTCCCAGTCCTCCCCGGGATACTCGAAGAAGGCCGCCGAGCGGTACCCGTTCGACCTGGACAAGGCCAACGAACTTCTCGACAAGGCAGGGTGGACCGAACGCAACGAGGACGGCTACCGCACCAAGAACGGCAAGGTCCTCGAGGTGAAGCTGCCCTATGGTGCGGGCACCATCCTCAACGCCGAGGGTGGGGAGATCCTGCAGGGCGTGGCCCAGCAGGTCCGCAAGTCCGGATTCAAGGTGGACCTCAACCCGGTCCCTCCCGCGCAGTGGTGGGGCGGCTCCTACGGCACGCCGGACAAGCGCGACATCTACCCCGGCTACTGGACCGCCATCAACGCGGGGATCCTCTGGATCAACTGGGCGCCGGAGGACCAGCATGCCTACGCGGACAATTCCGCGTTCTACGAGGACAAGACGCTCGCCAAGATCATCACCGACGCCAACGCGGAGGCAGACGAGGACAAGCAGAACGCCCTCTACCGCAAGGCCCAGGAATACATCGCCGACCGCGCCCTGGCGGTGGGTCTCTACGACCGCCTGAGCACGCTCGCCATCTCCACCGACCTCCACGACGTGTGGCAGGAAAACGCACAAGGGGGTCCGGTCTTCCATGACGCTTACTTCACGAACTGAGCCGGTTGGTACCGAACCGGTCGCGAACCACCAAGTGCCCGACGCCTCGTCGTCGGCTCCCGCTGGCAGCGGCGCCTCCCGCCGCGTCCTGACCAAGATCGCGTTGCGCATCGGCGGCGCGCTGGTGACGCTGTGGGGCGCGGCCACGGTGGCGTTCCTGTCGCAGCTGGCGCTGCCTGGCAACAAGGCGCAGGCCATCTTCAACATCCGAGCCGGACAGGCCACCGAGCGCAGCCCGGAAGAACTGGCGCCCGTGGTGGACATGTTCGGGCTGGATCATCCGGTCCTCGGCCAGTACTTCAGCTACCTCGGCGGCCTGCTGCGCGGGGACCTTGGACTGTCCTACCAGCAGTTCCGGCCGGTCACCGATGTCATCGGCGAGCAGCTGCCCGCCACCCTGACCCTCACGCTGACCGCCATCCTGTTGGCGTGGGTGCTCATGGTCGTCTGGACGCTGCTGACGGCCGGACGCAGCAAGCCCGTCCGGGTCTTCGGAGAACTCACCGACGCGTTCACGGCGTCGCTGCCGCATTACTGGCTCGGCATCATCCTGCTGCTGGTCTTCGCGGCGGGCCTGGGCTGGTTCCCGGTGATCTCCGGGTCTGCGCCGATCGGCATCGTGCTCCCCGCGCTGACATTGGCGATTCCGCTGGCCGGGTTCATGTCCCAGTCCATGCGTACCGAGTTCGAGGACCAACTGCGCCAACCGTTCGTCACCACGGCACGGACCCGAGGCATGCGGGACACCGCGATCCGCGTTCGTCACGTGCTGCGCCACTCCCTCATCCCACCCGTGACCCTGTCCGGCTGGGCGCTGGGCGCCACGATCTCCGGCGCCGTGGTGGTGGAGACCGTGTACTCCCGCGGCGGAGTCGGCTCCGCGCTGGTCCAGGCGGTGAACTCCCAGGACCTGCCCATCGTCACCGGTGTGGTGGTCCTGATCGCCGCCCTCTACGTCATCGCCAACCTGGTGGTGGACGTGCTCTACGTGATCATCGACCCGCGATTGAAGGCATCATGACCGCCCAGACCCCCTCCCTGAAGCAACGGGGCGCGGCATCGTCCGCCTCCAAGGCCGGTCGGCGACGCCGTTTCCCGTGGGGAACGCTCGTCGCGGGAATCGTGGCCCTGGCCTTCGTGGTCGCTGCGGTGGCACCGTCCCTGCTGGCACCAGGTGACCCGTACGCACTCCACCTGAAGGACTCCCTGGTCTCCCCGAACTGGGATCACCCCTTCGGCACCGATGTGCAAGGCCGTGACCTCTACACCCGTGTGGTGCACGGCGCCGGGCTCTCCCTCTGGATCGGTGTCGGCGCCACCGTGGTCTCCATGGTCACCGCCGTGATCCTGGGCTCGCTCGCCGCACTCTCCGAGCGCATCCCGCACGTGGGCCGCGCCGTGGGAGCCCTGGTGAACCGCATCATCGAGATCCAGTTCGCGTTCCCGACCCTGCTCCTGGCCCTGCTGATCGTGGCCATCACGGGCCCCTCGGCCACCGCCCAGGTCTTCGCCGTCGCCATCGGCACCGCACCCGGGTATGCCCGCATGATCCGCGCACAGATCCTCAAGGCCATGAACTCGGGCTACGTGGAGGCGGCCGTGACCCTTGGCCACCCGTTCTCCAGGGTGCTCTTCCGCCACGTGCTCCCCAACGCGTTGCGCCCGTTCGTAGGCGTGATCGCCATGTGCATCGGCCAGTCCATCGTCTGGGCGTCCTCCCTGGCCTTCCTCGGTCTCGGAGTTGCACCCCCGAATCCCGAGTGGGGAGCCCTGCTGGACGCCGGCCGCCCCTACGTGGTCCAGGCCCCCTGGCTCACCGTGATCCCCGGCCTGGTGATCGTGGCGCTCGCCGTCACCGCCACCGCTCTTGGCCGCAAGCTGCAGGACGTTCTAGAGAAGGAAGAGACCCGATGACCGCCACACTCCAGACCCATCCCGGTGAGGTCGACGTGCAGCAGACGGACGGACCCACGGACGCCTCGCTGTTGAGCGTCTCCCACCTGAACGTCGGCTTCACCAAACGCGGTCGCCTCACCCCCGTGGTGCACGACGTCTCCCTGAGCGTGGAGCGTGGCCGTTGCCACGCGCTGGTGGGGGAGTCCGGGTCCGGCAAGTCGGTGACAGCCCGTACCCTGGTGGGCCTCACCGGCGCGGGCGCCGCGGTCAGCGCCGACCGCCTCAGCCTCGCGGGTCGGGGCGGCGAGCACGACCTCACCTCCCTGGACCTCGCTACCTGGCGCGACGTCCGCGGCGGCCGGATCGGGTTCGTCCTCCAGGACGCGTTGCTCTCCCTGGACCCGCTGCGACCCGTGGGCCGCGAGATCGACGAGGTCCTGCGCCTGCACACGAACCTGTCCTCGGGCCAACGCCGTCGCCGAGTCATCGAACTGCTCTCCGACGTGGGCGTCCCGGAGCCGGAACTGCGGGCAGGGCAGCGTCCTGACCAGCTCTCCGGTGGCCTCCGGCAGCGTGCGCTGATCGCCTCCGCCCTGGCCGGTGAACCGGATCTGCTGGTGGCGGACGAACCCACCACCGCCCTCGACGCGACCGTGCAGCGGCAGGTCCTCGGCCTGATCCACCAGGCCAAGGACCGCGGCGTAGGGGTCCTGCTCATCAGTCATGACCTCTCCGTGGTGGGTGACCTGGCCGAGACGGTGTCCGTGATGCACGATGGGCACATTGTCGAGGAGGGCCCGGCCGAGCAGATCCTGGGCGACCCACAGCACGCCTACACCAAGTCCTTGCTCGCGGCCGTCCCCGGACCCCACACTCGGGGACGCCGACTGTCCACGGTGCCCGACGGCGCGGTGCCCGACGGCGCGGTGCCCGACGGCGCGGTGCCCGACGGCGCGGTGCCCGACGGCGCGGGCCGGCCGGGTGCCGACGCCACCCAGGACAGTACTCGGAGGGAGCCGGACACCGCCGTGGGGCAGGAGGACGTGGTGCTGCAGGCCGAAGGCCTGCGCAAGGCGTTCCGCACACCGGCCGGGCATCACCAGGCCGTGGACGGCGTCTCCTTCGAGTTGCGTCGCGGGCGCACGCTCGGCATCGTGGGCGAATCCGGGTCCGGGAAGTCCACCACGGCCAGGATCGCGCTGGGTCTCGAGGAACCCGACGCCGGCGAGGTCCGACTGGACGGCGCCGCCTTCTCCGGGGTCCCGGAACGGCACCGCAGGAAGCAACGCCGCAAGATCGCGGTGGTGCAGCAGGATCCACTCTCCGCGTTCGACCCCCGTTGGACCACGGAGAAGATCCTGCTGGACGCCATCCGCGAGCGAGTCCCACGTGCCGAACGTGAGCAACGCGTCGCCAAGCTGCTCGACCTGGTCCGGCTGCCGGCCTCTGTGGCGGGACGGCACCCGCTCACCCTCTCCGGAGGCCAGCGCCAGCGCATCGCCATCGCCCGCGCACTGGCCTCACGCCCGGAGGTCATCGTCCTGGACGAGGCCGTCTCGGCGCTCGACGTATCGGTCCAGGCCCAGGTACTCGACCTGCTCGTGGACCTGCGCGACCGCCTGGGACTGAGCTACCTGTTCATCTCCCACGACCTCGGTGTCATCGCCCACCTGGCAGATGACGTGCTCGTCATGAAGGACGGCCGCGTCGTGGAACATGCGGACGTGGACACCATCTTCACCTCACCGGCCGACGCCTACACGGCGGAACTCGTGTCCTCCACGCGGCCCGACCACCCGACGTCGGCCCTCCCCGACGACCATGCCACCCCCACCCGGAAGGACCTCTCATGACCACGCCCCTGCTCTTCAACGCCTTCGTGATGACCACGACCTCCCACATCCACCACGGCCAGTGGCGCAGGCCAGACGCCGGCCAGGTGGACTTCGAGGACGTGGACACCTGGGTGAACCTTGCCAAACTGCTGGAGGAGGCCAAGTTCGACGGCATGTTCTTCGCCGACGTCACCGGCCTCTACGGGGACGCGGACGCCCCGTTCGACACCTACGTGCGTGAGGGACTGCAGATTCCCTCCAACGACCCCACCGTGCTCATCTCCGCGCTCGCCGTGAACACCGAGCACATCGGCTTGGCCGTGACCTCGAACGTGATGCAGTCCCACCCCTTCCAGTTCGCCCGTCAGATCTCCACGCTGGATCACATCACCCGAGGGCGCATCGCCTGGAACGTGGTGACCGGCATGCAGGACAACGGCGCCCGCAACTTCGGGCTGAACCGGCTCGTGGAGCACGACGCACGCTACGACTGGGCAGAGGAGTACATCGACGTCACCTACAAGCTGTGGGAGGGCTCCTGGGACGACGACGCCGTGCTGAAGGACCGCTCGGGCTCATACTCAGATGTGGATCGCGTGCACAAGATCCACCACCACTCCGAGCGCTACGACGTGGAGGGGCCGCACCTGGTTTCGCCCACCCCGCAGCGCACGCCGGTGCTGTACCAGGCCGGCTCCTCCGGGGCCGGGCGTGCCTTCGCCGCCCGCAATGCGGAGGCCGTGTTCCTCATGGCGCCCAACCCCGAATTGGCGCGTCAGCAGCTCACGGAGACGCGCGCGCAGGCCGAGTCCTACGGGCGCAAGGGTGAGGACATCAAGTTCTTCCAGGGCGTCAGCTTCATCATCGGGGACACCGAGGAGGAGGCCAGGGCCAAGGAGCAGGAGTACCTCAAGTACGTCTCCGCTGAAGGGTATGCGGCACACTCCGCGTTGGTGGACCCGGACGGTCGCGTGTACCCGCCCGAAACCCCCATCGCGCAGCTGCAGACCAACTCGGCGCGCGGTGAGGCGGAGTGGCTGGCCAAGGCCATCACCGACCGCGAGCCAGTGGTCGCCGACCTCATGCGTCACCGCGCCACCCGCCAGACCTTGGTGGGCACACCGGAGCAGATCGCCGACGGCCTGCAGGCGTGGCAGGACGCAGGCGTGGACGGCATCAACGTCATCAACTGGGTCATCCCCGGCTCCTTCCGGGAGTTCGCGGACAAGGTGCTGCCCGTCCTGCGCGAGCGTGGGCTGGCGAAGACCGAGTACGAGGAGGGCACGCTGCGCAAGAAGCTCTTCGGCCACGACCGTCTCCCCGAGTCCCACCCCGGGGCCAAGTACCGCGGTGCCTTCGCGCCCGTGGGGGTATGACCGGCGGTTGTTGATACCCGTGGCGCCCTCATCCGGTTACGCTTCTGAAGCATGAACGCACAGGATGCGGAACTCGCACGCTTGAGGGCAGAGGCGGAGGCCGCCCGCGCCGCCCTGGAATTGAAGGAGGCGGAGGCCAGGCTGGCCGCCGCGGAAGCCGCGGCGCAGGCGGCAGGGACTCCGGGAGGGGCCGACGACGCGTCGGCCACTCCCGCTGAACCGGCGCCAGAGGCGCCGGTCGCGCCTGCGGAACCTGAGGAACCTGAGGCGCCGGCCGCGCCTGAGGCGGCCCCGGCGTCGGGCACCGACGGCCCGTTGTCCGCGGCCGACGTGGCCGGCATCAGCCAGGCGTACTCGTTCGAGGGGCCCACCCTGGACATGGGAGCGTTGGTCAACGGTGAGCCCGTTCCGGAGGCGCAGATCCGCATCCCGCTGTCCATGCTCAATCGGCATGGGCTCGTGGCCGGTGCGACCGGAACGGGCAAGACGCGCACGCTGCAGGGGATGGCGGAACAGATCGCCGCGGCCGGTGTTCCCGTCTTCGCCGCGGACATGAAGGGCGATCTCAGCGGCATGGCCGTGCCCGGGGAGTCCAGCGAGAAGCTGCTCTCCCGCACCACGGCCATCGGCCAGCAGTGGGAGGCAACGGCGTCGGCCGTGGAGTTCTACACGCTGGGAGACGCCGAGGACGCTGCTCGGTCCGGGGTTCCTGTCCGCGCCACGGTCTCGGGGTTCGGGCCGCTGCTGCTCTCCAAGGTGCTGGGCCTCAACGACACCCAGGAATCCAGCCTGGGGCTCGTTTTCCACTACGCGGATGCGCACGGGCTGGCGCTGGTGGACCTCGACGACCTGCGGACGCTGCTGCTGTACCTCACGGGGGAGGGCAAGGTGGAGCTCAAGAGTATCGGAGGGCTCTCCTCCGCCACGGCAGGCGTGCTGCTGCGCGAACTCGTGGCCTTCGCCGAGTCCGGGGCCGACGTCTTCTTCGGCGAGCCGGAATTCGACGTCATGGATTTCGTCAAGACCGCGCCGGACGGCCGCGGCGTTCTCTCGCTGCTCGAGCTGCCCGGAGTGGCCGGGCGGCCGGAGCTCTTCTCCACGTTCCTGATGTACCTGCTGGCAGAGCTGTACGAGAAGCTGCCCGAGGTGGGCGACCAGGACCGCCCGAAGCTGGTGTTCTTCTTGGACGAGGCGCACCTGCTCTTCACCGGCGCCTCCAAGGACTTCATCCAGGCCATCACCCAGACCGTGCGACTGATCCGATCCAAGGGCGTTGGCGTCTTCTTCGTGACCCAGTCACCCAAGGACGTGCACAAGGACGTCCTGGCCCAGCTGGGCTCACGGGTGCAGCACGCCCTGCGGGCCTTCACCCCGGATGACGCCAAGGCCCTGAAAGCCACCGTTGGCACCTATCCCAAGTCCGGTTATGACCTGGAGCGGGTGCTGCAGGAACTGGGCACGGGCGAGGCCATCGTGACCGTGATGAATGAGAAAGGATCGCCCACCCCGGTGGCGTGGACCAGGGTGAGGGCTCCACAGGGGCTCATGAATGCCGCGCCCGCAGAGGTCGTGGCGCAGACGGTGGCCGCATCCGGTCAACTGGCTCGATATGGCACCCGGATCGACCCGGAATCCGCGCACGAGCTGCTGACCCAGAAGATGGAGAAGGCGGCAGCGGACCAGCAGGCCGCTGCGGAGGAGAAGGAACGGGCCAAGGCACAGGCCGCCGCACCCAAACCGGCCAAGGCCAAGTCCTCCCCGGCGCGCAAGACCCGTTCGCCCATGGACCGCGTGGTGGAGAAGGCGGCCACCCAGGTGGTCAACCAGCTCATCCGCGGGATCTTCGGCAACGGCAAGCGGCGCCGCTGAACGGTGGAAGACGATGAAAAGGTGGGCCGCAGCTGGACAAGTCCAGCAGCGGCCCACCTTTCTTGATGGGTGCCTTACTTCGCGACGGCCTTGGTCCTGGCCGACGTCTTAGACGTCGTCTTGTACCCGGACTTCTTGGCCGTGACCTTCACGGAGAGCCGCTTGCCCTTGTCAGCCTTGGCGATCGTGTAGGACGACTTGGTGGCCTTGCTGATCTTCTTGCCGTTGGCCAGCCACTGGTAGCTGTACGTCAGACCGCTGGGCTTCCACCCCGACTTGGAGGCGGTGAGCTTGTTGCCGACCTTGGCGGTTCCCTTGATCTTGACCGTTCCGGTGGTGATCTTCTTCGGTGCGGGCTTCTGCACGGAGATGGTCCATGAAGCGTTGCCATCCAGGATCCGGTGCTTCGTGGACTTCGCGGCCACCAAACTCGTGGGCTTGCCGCCGGTGCTCGTGTAACTGCGGGTGATGGACAGGGTGTCGGAGCTCGTGACGTCATCCAGCTGCGCAACGAACTCGGCAAAGTTGGTCGGTTCCGCTTCACCGGACTCGTCATCGGTGTCGTCGATGATGGACCAGAAGTCATCCTCGTCCGGCACGGCTGCCGGGTCCAGACTGACCGTCAGCTTGTTCTTGGCGCTCTGTGGGATGCGAACGTTGAAGGCAACGTACTCGGTCGTGTTCTTGGCGTCCGGGGTCGGCGCCAGCACGGCCCGGTAGGGGTAGGTCTTGCCTGCCACACCGGAGATCTTGCTGTTGGTCTTGACGCTCTTCCAAGCACCATTGACCTTTTGCTGCACGCCGGCGATCTTGGTGGCCTCGTAGTCGGCGGAGAAGGTTGAGGTCATCCGAACGGCGGTGATCTGTACACGCTCGAAGGGGTTGGCCACCAGTGCCGCAACGTCTTCGGCCGGACCGGTTTCTGAGAGGAGTTCCGGGAACCCCTCGATCTCGGCATACCGGTTGGAGTTGTGCAGTGTTTCGCTCTGTGCGTTCTTCCCGGTTCCGCGCACGTAGTCGATGGACCAGTGGACCTTGGCGGAGCCGAGCAGGCCGTTGTCCAGGACCCGCTGTGCTTCACTGCTCAGCAGCATGCCGGTGGCAGGAGCCAGTTCGTAGCGTTCAGTGACGTCGGTTTGGGCGTTGGTCGTGTGGCCGCCGATGATGCTCTTGGCCGTCACGGGGACGCTCTTGGCCTTCCCGATATGGCCCTTGATGCCGGCGAACCGGTCCTCGGTGACGGTACCGATTGCGGGGCCGATCTCGTCCACCTGCTTGAAGGATTCTCCGGCGCTGGGAACGATGCGCGCCGCCGAGGCATTGTGCATCGCGGTGACCATCGTCGAATCGAAGTTGTTCGGGTGTCCGAACGCCCAGACGTCGTCGCTGCACACGGCGGTCACGGTACCGACGCTGCCGTCGGTGACATCACCGTGAGCGAGCGTCACCGCGACATTGCCGCCAGGAACCAGAGTCGAGGGCAATTCAGGGTTGCTCGACACCGAGTCGTTGGTGGCCACGCCCCCGGCCGCTACGGCCTTGTGCTTTCCCTTGCTCTTCTCGGCGAGACGCTGGGAGGCCTTGTCCAGCCGGTTGGCCGTGGCACCGGACGTGACCCGGGCCAGCTTGAGGCGTTTGGCGGTGGAGCCCACCTCGTTCGCCGACGTGTCGGCTGCCTTGGCCAGCGACCGCTTGGCCGGGGAGCTCAACTTGATGGAGGAGGGCAGGTCGCCGATGGACTTCATCGCGGCCGCCGGGGTGACGCCGGCGACGTTGTCCGCTTCCGTGCTGAACCCGTACGACACGGCGCCGATCAGGGCGCCGTCGGAATCGTAGACGGGGGAGCCCGACGCGCCCGCCCACACACCGGCCGGCAGGGTGGTGTCCTCGCCGTTCACGACGGGGGAATCCAGCTTGACCAGGAGCAGATCTCGCGGATTCCCCTGCGCATCCTTGCCCAGGCCGTTGGTCAGTTTCCCGACGTACTCACCGCTCAAGGTCTCGGGGGTGGTGCCCTCTGTGGTGGTCTTCCACGTGACCTCCTGCCCCTTGGTCAGGTCCTGGGCTGGGGAGATCGCGAGCTCCTGGCCCGGCTCCGTGCAGAACATGCTGCCCGTGGCGTCTCGGGTGGGGAGTTGTGTCGGAGCTGCAGCCCAGGCTGCTGTGGGGGCGGCCAGAAGGCCGCCGGTCAGGGCCAAGGCCACCGACATGGCCAGGCTCTTCGGCGCGAGGGCGCGTCGTTGCGTCATGGATGACTCCATAGGGTCGAGTGATCGGCAGTGGACCTGCCGTCCCTGAGCCTACTGGGGGTCGGACGCCCGTAGATCATCCCTCGGGATGATGTTGCCGCTTCGCTCCGAACGCGGAGGTGGTCGCCTCGGTGCGCTGTCGTGCTCGATGCCGGCGGACGGCGTCCCGGTTGGCGCAACGCACGCTGCAAAAACGTTGGCGTCCGTTGCGGGTCACGTCCACGACCACGTTGTCACACGGGTCGCCGGGGTGGAATCCTGCTTCGCATCTGTGGAGCCGGTGCATTCCGCGCGTGGTGAGGTGAAGGGCCGTGCCGACGCCGATCACGGAGCGGAGGACTTCCGCCACCGACTGGTCGCTGTCGCGGTAGTGCAGGTGCCAGCCCTCGTCGTTGTGATTGACGAGTCGTGGATATGCGGCCGCTCTGGCCATGATGTCGTTGAGCAGGAGGGCACGGCTCTCCGGCTCGGCGTCGACGACGGCGAGCCACTCGTGGATTACGGCTCTCGTGGTCTCGAGATCGTCCGTGTGGGCGGGGAAGTCCATCGTCATGCCGCGCTCCCGCATGCGGTGATGGACCTCGGCACCGGTCGTCGGCGGTTCGTTGGCCATGGAAGCGGCGAGCAGCACCGCATACTCGCCGTAAGGGTTGAGATGCATAAGGGCATTACATCCGGGTGGATGCATGACCTCAAGAGACCTTGCCCCGCCCCCGACACATCGATCCACCGCAGCGGCCGCACCCGGACACGAACACGGTTGGGTCACCGAATCCACGCACGTCACCTCCCACGGCGAGATCCGCTACGTGCGTTGTCCCGAGTGCGGGGTCCGCAGGATGGACCTGCTCACCCCAGGTGGCCTGGTGGCTCAGGGTGCCAGCCGCATCGTGGGAGAGCGGCCCGCCGCCGGATGATGCGTGCTGCTCAGTTCAGGGTGGGCAAGAATTCCCGCAGGAGACGCCCCGCCTGTTCCAGCGCGGCGAGGAAGGCCTCGGGTTTCTCGGCGGTGTCCTCCCACCAGCTCACCACGAAGCCCATCGCGTCCGCATACGGCGTGTAGCAGACCCCGAAACCCTCCGGCACGGTGGGCGCGAAGACGTAGTCGATGACCCGATCCGGCGTGCCCAACGACGTCGTGGACAGCACGTCGTGACGCAGGAGCTCCAGGGTGGGGTCATTGAAGAAGGGGTCGCTGAGGCCCACGCGTTTGCCGGCCTGCGCCAGCCCGAGCAGGTGCCGGTCGAAGCCGTTGCCCTGCTTGCACGCCTTCACCTGGACCCGGTGCGCGGCCAGCGCGGCGTCGAGGCCCTCACGGGTTGCCGTGCCCTCCACCAGGGCCTCGGCCAGCGCCACGGCCTGGCTCGTGACCGGCCGCAGACACTCGGTGCGTCCTCGCTGGAACCCGCGCATGTCCACGGACTCGTAGACGCCACGCACGCGTCCGTAGGCCAGGAGCTGGGCCACCGTCAGAGTCAGCTGGTGCAGTGCGTCGAGGCTCATCGGGTAGGGCAGGTGGTCATCCGGAACCCGCGGCAGTCGCAACCGCACGGCCTTCAGCCTGGAGGCCTCCTCCCGGTAGCCCGCGAGCGCACCCGCGATGCGTTCCGCGAGGGCGGGGGAGAGATGCCATCCCAGCTCCTGGGGTTCCGGGGGGATGGTCTCGGACGTGGAGGCGCCCAGTCCGAGGACGCCGGCGAACATCCGGCCTACAGCGTCCACCAGCATGCCACCGTCGAACTGGGAATGCTCCACGTGGACGCTCCACGACTGCCCGCGGAGGTCGTACTGGTAGCTCAGCGGCCTGTAGGCCCAGGCGAGACCTGGCTCCAGCAAGGTGGGCAGCAGCGGGCGTTCCTCGGGATCGTCACCGTGATCGGCGACCGTCACGGTGAAGAGCAGATTCGTCAGGCGTGAATACGTGGCCTCGTTGCGCCCATCGGTGAGCAACTCATCGAGGATCGGGGCCACTGCGGCGCTGCCCAGATAGGAGAATCCGGCGAAGCCGCCTGGGATCTCCTGCCCGACGGCGTGTGGCCGGGGTTGCGCGGCCAGGGCCGCGATGCGCGTCAGCCCGCGCTCCAAGGCGCGCTGCCGCAGGGGCCGCCCCGCGTCGTCGGCCACCGTGAGCACGAACAGGCGTCCGTCCACGAACACGCCGATCTCCCGCCCGCCCGGGGCGGGCGGACGGAACGTGTCGGCGTCCGGCTGGGGATGGCGCAGGCCGCCGGCCAGAGCCGCGAACTGGTTCATGTCCAGGTCCGTGCCGCGGGCGTCCGTGACCTGAGGGAAGTCTCCCCGGACCCACTCCAGGTGCGCGGTGGCGATCATGCCGATGGACTGGGCCATGGACCCCACGGTGGGGACATGGTTGATCAGATTCAGGGAGAATCCCACGCTGCTGGTCAGCGGCAGCGGCGTGCGGGAGGCGTAGTAGCTGCGCAACCAGTCCGTGATGAGCCAACTGCGCCCGTGCGTGTTCTCGTGCTCCGCGAAGTTGAGCAGGGCGGCCTGGAGTTTCGGGGCGATCCCGTGGCGGAAGTCGTCGATGGCTCCGGAGAACGCCTGTTGCCGCGCCGGATCATCGACGGTGAGGAGCGCGGCCGAGGCCGTCTCGATCGCCTGGAGCGTGTGTTCCAGCTTCGGCACCGGGAGTGGGGGCAGGGGCATGGGCTAGCGTTCCTTCCACGTCGACAGGGAACTCGGCACCGACCCTATCGCGAGCCTGTGTCGCCGGTCACTGTGGCCTAGCCCGGGGGTGACCCTATGGACGAGGCTGCAGTCCCTTCACGAAGTCGTGCAGCAGGACGCCGGCCCTGGGCAGCGCGTCGAGGAAGGACTGCGGATCATCGGTGCCGCCCTCGACGTAGGAGATCAGGTATGTGATGGACGCGGACTGCGGCGTGTAGGCGATCCCGAAGCCCTCGGGGTCGGTCGGTTCGAAGGTGTACCCGGTGATCTGGGACGGGAGGCCCAACGACGTGGTGGAGAGGAAATCGGTCTGGAGCATCCTCAGGGTGGGGCTGCGGAAGAATTCCGCCGGCTCGCCGTGGTGCTCCTTGCTCATGTGGTGCAGGGCCAGAAGGTGACGGTTCAACCCATTGCCGGCCTTGCAAGCCTTCACCCAACGCCGGTGCGCATCGAGCAGATCCTCGAACTGCTCCTCGGTGGCTTCGCCCGCCACCAGGGAACGGGCGAAGGTCACGGCCTCCAGCGTGGCCGGGCGCATGATCTCCGTGCGGCCTCCGAGGAAGGTGCGCATGTCCACCGCCTCGTAGACGCTACGGACCCGACCGTAGGCCAACAGCTGGGCGATGCTCAGCACGGTCTGACTCAGCCCGTCCCCACTCATCCGGAACGGCAGCTCCTCTTGTGGGATCCGCGGGAGCACCACCTCGACCGCTCTGAACCGCGCAGCCTGCTCCCGATAGGCACGGAGCCCATCTCGGATGCTCGAGGTCAGCTCGTCGGTGAGGTCCCAGGTCAGCTCGTCGACGGGCAACGCGGAGTCCCCCGCCCCGGAGGGTCCGGCCGCTGTGTTGGCCGCCTCGATGTCCGCCTTGTCCGACGGCACCTGCACGGACTGGAGCTGGTGCACGATCTCGGCCACGCACCCTCCGTCGTACATGGAGTGCTCCATGTGGATGGCGGGCGCCCCGCCGGCCAGATCCAACTGGTAGCTGATGGGTTTGTACACCCAGGCGAGGCCGGGCCGCAGCAGCACCGTCCGCAGCCTCTCGGCCAATCCCTGTTCGCCGTCGTCGGTGATGGTGACGGTGCACAGTAGGTCCGTCAGGCGTGCATAGGTGGCGGCGTTGCCCGGCTGCTCGTGGAACCCCTCGAGCACGGGGGCTAGCGTCGCACTGCCCAGGTAGGACATCTCGGTGAACCCGAGCGTGTCGTCGGCCCTATGGTGCACGGAGTCGTGGTCGAGGAGCCGCCGCACCGTCGCCGTCAGGCTGTCGACTCCGGCCGGGTACCCCTGCGCATCGCTGACGGTGACGGCGAAGAGCCTGCCTGCCACGATGATGCCCACCTCGCGGCCCATCGAGGACGCCGTCGCGGAACGGAAGCCGTCTCTGCCTGTGCGCGGATGTCGCACTCCGCCTGCCAGCACCTTCAATTGGCCCACGTCCAACGCCTGCCCGCGGTTGTTCACCTGGGCCGGGTACTGACCACGCAGATAGGCGAGGTGCACCGAGACGATCCGGTGGATCGTGGTGGCCACGGCGCGGATCGGATCCTCCGACTCCTCTGCCAGGTTCAGGCCGAAGGACACGTTCGTGGTCAGCGGCAGGGACTCGCGTCCGGCGAAGTAGATGTTCTTCCACTCGTCACCGAACCACGCCCGTTCAAGGGGGCGCTCGTGAGCCGCATGCTCCTCCAAGGCCTCCTGCAGCCGGGGTCCGTCCCCTCGTTGGAAAGCGGCGAGGTTCTGCCTGAACCGCTCCACCCTGCCCAGTTCTTCGGGGTCCTCCGGGCGTGCCAGAGCGGTCGCGGCTCGGTCCAGGGCCAGGAGGGTGTGTTCCAGTGACGGGACGGGAAGCGGGGGCAGTGGCATGGAGGCCGGATTCCTTGCGGGTGAGGGGAAGGGGACGCCCCCGCGTCGAATACGCGGGAACGTCCCCTGAGGCAGGAGCGTTCGGACTAGTCGCCCAGGTGATCCACCAGGGTCTCTCCGAGGCCCGTGTAGGAGGCGGGGGTCAAGGCCAGGAGCCTGGCCTCGGCCTCGGAGGGAAGGCCCAGGCCGCGCACGAACTCCTGCATGCGTTCGCCATCCACGCGGTGACCGCGGGTGAGTTCCTTGAGACGCTCGTACGGGTTCTCCATGCCGGGCGCACCGGCCAGACCCTCGGCGCGCATGACGGTCTGCACGGCCTCGCCGAGCACCTCCCAGTTGTGATCGAGGTCGTCGAGCAGGACGTCGGCCGCTGTGTCGAGGCGGGCCAGGCCCTTGACGACGTTGGAGATGGCCAGCAGCGAGTGGCCCACTCCCACGCCGATGTTGCGCTGGGAGGAGGAATCGGTGAGGTCGCGCTGCCAGCGGGAGGTCACCAGCGTCTCGGCGAGGGTGCCGAGGATGCCGTTGGAGAGCTCCAGGTTGGCCTCGGCGTTCTCGAAGCGGATCGGGTTGACCTTGTGCGGCATGGTGGAGGAACCGGTGGCGCCCTCCACCGGGATCTGGTGGAAGTAGCCGATGGAGATGTAGCTCCACACGTCGGTGCAGAAGTTGTGCAGGATCCGGTTGAAGCGGATCACGTCCGAGTAGAGCTCGGCCTGGAAATCGTGGGACTCGATCTGCGTGGTCAGCGGGTTCCAGGTCAGGCCGAGACCCTCGACGAAGGTCCGGGAGACCTCCTGCCAATCGGCGCTCGGAACGGCCGCGACGTGGGCGGCGTACGTTCCCGTTGCGCCGTTGATCTTGCCCAGGTACTCGGTCTGTGTGACGCGCTTGAGCTGGCGGGTCAGGCGCCAGGCGAAGACGGCGAGTTCCTTACCGAGAGTGGTGGGGGTGGCGGGCTGACCGTGGGTGTGGGACAGCATGGGCGTGGAGCGGTCCTCTCGGGCCATCTCGGCGATGCGCTCCACCAGGCCGCGGGCGGCCGGCAGCCAGACCTGCTCGATGGCGTCCTTGATGCTCAGGGCCCAGGAGAGGTTGTTGATGTCCTCGGAGGTGCAGGCAAAGTGCACCAGGGGCTTGAGTTCCTCCAGGCCCAGGGCATCCAGGCGGCGGCCGATGTAGTACTCGATCGCCTTCACATCGTGGACGGTCACGGCCTCGATCTCGGCGAGTTCCTGCACGGAGGCCTCGTCGAAGTCGGCGACGATGGCGCGGAGTCCGTCCTTCTGTTCATCGGAGAGCGGAGACAGCCCGGGGAGGACCGAGTTCTCGGTGAGGTGGATGAACCACTCGACCTCGACATGAACCCGGTTACGGTTCAGGGCCGCCTCGGAGAGGTGGTCCACCAACGGTGCCACCTGCGGGCGGTAGCGGCCGTCCAGAGGGCCGAGGGCCAGAGCGGACTGGGACAGGGAAACGCGCGCGCGGGATGCCATGGGCCCATTCTTTCACGAGGGCTGCACCGCGTGGTCACGGTGTGTCCTCCACAACTGCCTGTCCGCAGGCCGATGTGCGCGGTGAGCAGCGTCTAGCGTGGACGGCCATGGGGAACGGAGCGGAGCAGGCGCAGCTGTGAGTCTTGCTCCGGCGGTGGACGAGGGGAGCGGAGCATGTCGTTGACTCAACGGCTGGCGTCGGCGGCGCAGGACCTGGAACGGGCCAGGGCCCTGGTGGCTGGAACGGAGACGCCACGGTGGAAGGGCGCGGCGGCCGCAAAGTTCGATGAGCGTCGGACCGAGCTCGGTGTACTCCTGGTCCGGGTGGGTGCCGCGCTACAGGCCGCTCAGGCCCTCACCGCGCAATTCGAGAGGGCTTGGTGGGACGAGGCCGCGCAACAGGCGGCATCGAGGCAGGGCTTCTCCGTGGGGCCGAGCCGATGAGCCGATACGTGGTCTATGGAGGCGAACAGGCCGCCTCTGTGGTGGTGCCGGAGCTTCAGGATGCGGCGAGCCAATTGGACAGCGCGGCGCGTTTCTTGGCCTCTGTGCAGGGTATCGGGGCCAACAGCGTCGAGCTCGGCGCCGTCGGAGAACCTTCGCTGGCGCTGTTCGGGACGCAGGTCGGATTGGGAGGGGAGCCTCCCTCAGCGCAGCTGCAAGTGCTCAGAGGAGCGTGCCGCGAGGCCTGGGACGCCGTGGGAGAACTCGGGCGAACTGCGCACCGGGAAGCGGAGGAGACGGCGGCCGATCTTCGTCAGGCGGCCCAGGCCTACGCCCAGGCGGAACGCAGCGCGATCCAACAGATCGACGTGTTGTGCTCCCCGCTGCCCGCCACGTTGGGATGGGAAGCTGTGTGGGAACTGCTGCGCGGACTCAAGCATCAGGCTCCGCCGGAACAGCGGATCGCGGCGGAGGCGCTGGCCACGGTCCTGGGTTCCAAGGGCAACGCCCGGCCCGGGGAGAACGCCCACGCATCGGAGTGGGCGGTGACCGCCGTGACGGGAGGGCTGGCAGGAATCATGGCAGCAACTGGCGCACCAGGCAGTGGAGGCAAGATCGCGGTGGGGCGAGCGCGCGAACAGGAACCAGTAGCCGCCACCGGGCTTCCGGGCCTGATCGACTTGCAGATGCTGGCCAACAAGGGTGAGGACGGGTCCGGGGGCATCGTGGTGACGAGGCTGTCCGGGACCGACGGGGCAACGGAGCAGGACACCTGGGTCGTGACCGTGCCTGGAACCATCAACGACGGCGATGCCGTGTGGGGGAACTGGCGGCTGCCGCAGGCCATGGGCTCTGACACCAGCGACGTGGCGCCGGCCGTCATGGAGGCACTGGAGAGCGTCGGTGTCCCTGAAGGAGCGCGGATCGTGCTCAATGGCCACAGCCAAGGCGGACGTCACGCACTGAACCTCTCCTCCGACGAGTCGTTGTCCTCCAAATACCGGATCCAGGGCGTGGTCACGGCGGGCGCCCCCAGCGGCACGGCGTCCGTGAAACCGGGGATGACCGTGGTGCAGTTGGAGGATCCGGACGATTCCGTTCCCGGTTTGGACGGATCAACGTGGGTTCGGCCCACCCGGAACCGCTTCCTGGTGCGCTCGCATCCCGAACCGGCTCCGCAGGTGAAGGACGGGGATCCGGGATTCTTCGGGTGGGAACACAAGGGCCGCAACTACAAGAATCTGGCGACGCAAGTGGAGCACGGCAAAGATCATCCAGATCTCACCACCGCGGTGGCCGGGTTGGGGATCGGGTCGGTCGGCAGCGCGACCTCCAAATCGTGGGTGGTGCCGACCAGCCAGGCCGATCCACAAACCCGATCGCGGACGTATTCGGAGCGTCCACGTGGAGTCAGGAGGAGCGGTCGCCCCTCTTGACCAGGATCGAGTTCAGGATCGCGGAAATGATGGTCACGATGAGGGCGCCCAAGATCGCGTCCCAGAAGAAGCTGTCGATGATGAAGTCCACCGGGAAGATGCTGGAGATCACAGAAGTGACCCAGAAGAGGAAGGCATTGATCACAAAGGTGAACAGGCCAAGCGTCAGGCAGGTCAAGGGCATCGAAAGGAACTTGACGAGGCCTCCCAGGATCGCGTTCACCACGCCGAAGACCAATCCAACGAACAGGAATGTGGCCACGGTGGCGAAGTTCTGAGTATCCGGGTTGACGGTCTCGGGGCCGATGTAGATGCCGGGTACCAGCCACGCGGCAACCCAGAAGGCAGCGGCGTCGATGATCAGTCGGAGCAGGAAACGCATGCGCCCATGATGGCAGGCTCACCTGAGGAGACCCCTGGGAATGGCATGTGTGCCCGTTCGGGGCGCAACGGTTCCGAACGTGGCGTCCAGCGCGTGGTGCACAGCGGGATCAGGGGCGTCATGCATAGGAATTCCGGCACTGCGTTCGATACGCGTGTTACTCATGGCGGATAAGGTGAGGGCATGTCGGATCCGCACACTTCGTCCCTACCCGTGATCGGCCCTCAGCCGCGGCCTGTCCTGAATCAGCTCCCCGCCTACGCCGCCGGAAAGCCGCCGGTCACCGTTCCTGGACTCACGCCGTACAAGCTCAGCTCCAATGAGAACCCCCTACCTCCCCTGCCCGGCGTGCTGGAGGGTATTGCCTCGGCCACCGCGGTGAACCGCTACCCGGACACCCTGTGCACCGACCTGCGCAACGAACTCGCACCGCTGCTCAACGTGCCCGCCGACGACATCGTGACCGGAGCCGGTTCCCTCGGAGCGCTGATGCAGGTACTGGCTGCCTATGCAGGGACCAACGATGACGGCGTGCAGGACGAGGTCGTCTACCCCTGGCGGTCCTTCGAGGCCTACCCCATCGTGGTGGAACTGGCGGGCGCCAAGTCCGTCCAGGTGCCGCTGACCACGGACGGCAGGCACGATCTGGTGGCCATGGCCGATGCTGTGACGCAGAACACCTCTGTAGTGATTCTTTGCACGCCCAACAATCCCACCGGCCCCTCGTTGCGACGGCAGGAGGTCGAGGAATTCATCGCCAGCGTCCCCAAGGACGTGCTCATCGTGGTGGATGAGGCCTATCTGGAGTTCATCACCGATCCCGAAGCGGTGGACGGCATCGAGCTCTACCGTGAACACCTCAACGTCCTCTCACTGAGGACCTTCTCCAAGGCGCACGGGTTGGCGAACCTGCGCATCGGGTACACGGTCGCCCGCCCCGAGGTCACCAAGCGGTTGCGCGTAGCGGCGACACCCTTCGCCGTCAGCACCGTCGCGGAGCGGGCCGCGCTCGAGTCGGTGCGGCGCGAGGAAGAGGTGCGTTTGCGCGTCAAGGGCCTGGTTGCAGAGCGTGAGCGAGTCGTGGAAGCCCTGACCCGGCAGGGATGGGAGATTCCCGAGGCGCAGGGCAACTTCGTGTGGCTCCCTCTGGGAGACAAGGCCGTGGCCTTCGGCGCCGCGGCCGAGAAGCGTGCGCTCGCCGTGCGCGTGTTCCCCGGGGAGGGGGTGCGCGTGAGCATCGGCGAGGAGGGCGGCAACACCCGCTTCCTTGAACTTGCGGGAGAAGCCCTGGCGAAGCTCAACGCGGTGGAGGCCTGATTCTGGTCGAGAAACCGTATATGCCGCTGGAAGCATAACTAGGGACCCCAAATATCTTGGACGCCGGACGGGGCCAGGCCTCTGCGCCACGCGACCCAGGCACTCGCAACACCGTCCGGATTCTGAGTAAGGTGAGTCATATCGCCGCAGTGATACCAACATGCGGTGCGCGGAATATAAGCGGTTCCGACCTGGAACCGCGTTCGACCGCGATCCACCGACTCGACGATCGAGGGCGAGATGCAAACAGAAGGCCAGGCACAGCCGACGGATGCCGTGCAGAAGCCGACCATCGGTCCCGGGAGCGAGTTCATTCAGCTCCTGGACCCCTCAGGCGCACGGGTGGACGATCCCACCTACGGCTCCTGGGTGGAGGACATCGACGATGAGGCCCTGAAGGGTTTCTACCGGGACATGGTCCTGGCTCGGCGCGTGGATGATGAGGGCACCGCGTTGCAGCGCCAGGGCGAACTGGTGCTGTGGGTTCCGCTCAAGGGGCAGGAGGCCGCCCAGGTCGGTGCCGGACGCGCCACCCGTCAGCGCGACCGGCTCTTCCCCACCTACCGTGAGCACGCCGTCGCGATCACCCGCGGAGTCAAGATCGAGCAACTTCTACGGGTCTTCCGCGGGATCAGCCACAGCGGCTGGGACCCGGAGGAGACGGGCTTCCAGCTCTACACCATGGTGCTGGCCGCTCAGACGCTGCACGCCGTGGGGTACGGCTGGGGTATCGCCCTGGACGAGAAGGAATGGGACCAGTCCAAGAAGGCGGAGGAGGGCGAGGCCGTTCTCGCGTTCTTCGGTGACGGTTCCTCCTCCGAGGGTGACGTCCATGAGTCCATGGTCTTCGCGAACTCCTTCGACGCACCTGTGGTGTTCTTCTGCCAGAACAACCAATGGGCCATCTCGGTTCCCTTCGAAGTCCAGTCCAAGGTGCCGCTGGTGGAGCGCGCAGCCGGATACGGAATGCCCGGGATCCGAGTGGACGGCAACGACGTCCTGGCTGTCCTCGCCGTGACGCGATGGGCCCTGGATCGTGCCAGGCGTGGTGAGGGCCCGGCCCTCATCGAGGCCGTCACGTACCGCCGTGGTGCCCACACCACGGCAGACGATCCCACGAAGTACCGCACACGGGACGAGGAACACGGCTGGGACGAACGGGACCCGATGTTGCGTGTGGAGCGGTACCTGCGGGAGCACGGCACCGACCAGCAGTTCTTCGACGACCTCGATGCAGAAGCGGACACCATGGCCAAGGAACTGCGTGCCGCGGCTCTGGCCTTCCCGACGCCCGGCCTGGAGACCGCCTTCCAGAACGTCTACGCCACGGCCCACCCGCTGGTGCAGGAAGAGCTGGAACAGTACCGCGAATACCAAGCGGGCTTCGCCGACGCAGACGAGTCCAACGGAAACCAGGGGGCACACGCATGAGCACGCAGAGGATGACTCTGGCCAAGGCCCTCACCTCCGGCATGACCCGTGCCCTCGAGCGGGATCCCAAGACCATGTTGCTGGGCGAGGACATCGGCAAGCTGGGCGGCGTCTACCGCATCACCGAGGGGCTGCAGGCCCGCTTCGGGGCGGACCGGATCGTGGACACGCCGCTGGCGGAATCCGGGATCATCGGGACCAGCATCGGTTTGGCCCTGCGCGGGCGGAAGCCGGTGGCGGAGATCCAGTTCGACGGTTTCGTCTTTCCCGGGTTCAACCAGATCACCACGCAGCTGGCCAAGATGCACATGCGCTCAGAAGGGCATGTGAACCTACCGGTCACCATTCGCATCCCTTATGGCGGCGGCATCGGTTCGGTGGAACACCATTCGGAGTCCCCCGAAGCCCTGTTCGCTCACACCGCGGGACTGCGCATCATGTCCCCGTCGACGCCGAACGATGCTTACTGGATGATCCAGGAAGCCATCTCCTCGCCGGACCCCGTCATCTTCTTCGAGCCGAAGCGCCGCTATTGGCTCAAGGGCGAGGTGGACCTTGACCACCCGGCTGCCCCCACTGACAAGGCCCAGATCGTCCGGCCCGGAACCGACGCCACTGTGGTGGCCTGGGGACCTCTGGTCCCCGTGGCACTGGCCGCTGCGCAGGCCTCCGTGGAGGACGGCCGCGAGGTCGAGGTCATCGATCTACGCTCACTCAGCCCCGTGGACTTCGACACCGTCACGGAGTCGGTACAGCGCACCGGTCGTCTGGTCATCGCCCACGAGGCACCCACCTTCGGCGGGCTGGGCGGCGAGATCGCGGCGCGCGTCACCGAGCGTGCCTTCTACTCCCTGCAGGCTCCCGTCCTGCGGGTGGGCGGCTACCACATGCCATACCCTCCCTCGAAGGTGGAAGCACAATACCTGCCTGACATCGACCGCATCCTCGACGCGCTAGACCGCAGCTTCGACTACTGAGCACCAACCTGAAACGAGAGCACACGCATGAGCACGTTCAATCTTCCTGACGTCGGCGAGGGGCTCACCGAGGCCGATCTGGTCCAGTGGAAGGTCGCCGTCGGCGACACCGTGAAGGTGAACCAGGTCCTCGTGGAGATCGAGACGGCGAAGTCCCTCGTGGAATTGCCCAGCCCGTACGCCGGCACCGTCACGGCGCTGCGCGCCGCCGAGGGCGTCACACTGGAGGTCGGCGCGCCGCTGATCGACATCGCGGCGGAGGGCGCTGTGCCCGACGGCGGGGCGGCGGCTCCCAGCGACGGCGCGGCTGCTTCCAACGACGGTGCGGCCGTGGCTGAAGCCGACGATGCGACACCCGGTCCGCTCGTGGGGTCCGGCCCCGTCGCCGATCCGGTGAAGCGCCGGGCGCGTGTGCGGCGAGGCGCCGCTGGTGCCGGGGCCGCGTCGTCGGGCACAAGTGCCAACACCAACGAGGCCAAGAAGACCGTGAAGGCCAAGCCGCCCGTCAGGGCGCTGGCCAAGCAGCTCGGCGTGGACCTCAGCCTGGTCACGCCCACCGGCAGCCACGGTGAAGTGACCCGGGACGACCTCTCGGACTATGCGGATCGTCGGCTGCGTTCTGCCTCCGCCTCGGCTCCCACGCTGGAAAATGATCACGGACGCGAGGCGCTGTCCGCAGCCTTCGGTGAGGGAACGTGGACGGAGCCAACCGACGGCGTGGAGCATGTGCGCGTCAAGGGCGTGCGGAAGGCGACCGCGGCGGCCATGGTCTCCAGCGCCTTCACCGCACCGCACGTGTCCCTGTTCGTGGACGTGGACGCCACTCGCACCATGGAATTCGTGCAGCGGCTGAAGAAGGCGCGCGACTTCCAGGGTGTGAAGGTCACGCCGCTACTCGTGGTTGCCAAGGCGGTCATCTGGGCCGCCCAGCGCAATCCGCAGATCAACGCCTCCTGGGTCGATACGCCGGACGGCGCTGAGATCCAGGTCAAGAGCTTCGTGAACCTCGGGATCGCGGCAGCCACTCCGCGTGGACTCGTGGTGCCCAACATCAAGAACGCTGATGAGCTGTCCATGAAGGAACTCGCGAAGGCGCTTGAACACCTGGCCGGGCGGGCGCGTGAGGGCAAGACCTCGCCGGCGGAGATGCGCGACGGAACCGTGTCCATCACCAACGTCGGCACGCTCGGTATCGACACCGGAACGCCCATCATCAACCCGGGCGAGTGCGGCATCATCGCCTTCGGCACGGTGCGGCAGCGGCCGTGGGTCGTGGACGGTGAAGTGGTGCCTCGCTACGTGACCACCGTTGGCGGTTCGTTCGACCACCGCGTCGTGGACGGCGACCAGTGCGCCCGCTTCCTGGCGGACGTGGCCTCGATCCTCGAGGAACCGGCCCTGCTGCTGGACTTCTGATGCGTGCTGGACTATTGATGCGCTGAGGCTTTCCGTCACCGCACCATGAAGAATCCATGCGGCGGTGACGGAAAGCCTGGGGGAAGGCGGTAGTACCTCAGACCGGGGTCGGCGCGTCCCTGCCTGCCAGCACGGCCAGCACATTCTCCGCGGCCAGATTCGCCATCGCGGTCCTGGTCTCCACGGTGGCCGAACCCAGGTGCGGGGCCAGGGCCACGTTCTCCAGTTCGAGCAGGCCAGGTTCCACGATCGGTTCGTTCTCGTAGACGTCCAGCCCGGCGCCGGCGATGACCCCGTCACGCAGGGCCACGGCGAGGGCGGCCTCGTCCACGATGGGTCCGCGGGCCGTGTTGATCAGGTAGGCGGAGTCCTTCATGGCGGCGAACTGCTCTGCACCAAGCAGGTGGTGCGTCTGCGGGGTGAAGGGGCAGTGCACCGAGACCACGTCGGAGACGGCCAACAGTTCGTCGAGATCCACGCGGCGGGCGTCGAGTTCCTGTTCCACCTCGGCGGGCTGCGCGGAACGGGACTGGTAGACGATCTTCATGCCGAAGGCCTTGGCCCGGCGTGCGGTGGCGCGGCCGATGCCGCCCATGCCGATCACGCCGAAGGTCTTGCCCTGCAGGCCTGCGCCGAGCAGGAAGAACATGCCCCACTTCCAGGAGGCACCCGACCGGATCAGCCGGTCGCCCTCAGCCAGGCGCCGTGTGGCCATGAGGGTCAGGCCGAAGGCGATGTCCGCTGTGGCGTCGGTCAGCACACCGGGGGTGTTGGTGACGCGCACACCGCGGTCCTTGCAGGCGGCCACGTCGATGTTGTCGTAGCCCACGGCGACGTTGGCCACGACCTGCAGCTGCGGGCCGGCGGCGTCCAGGAACTCTGCGTCCACCTTCTCGGTGAGGAGGGTTGCGATGGCGTCCGCTCCCTCGATGCGCTTGAGGAGCTCCTCGCGGGGGATCGCGGTTGGCTCGTCCCAGGCGTCCATGTCGTGCTCGGCGCGCAGGGACTCCAATGCCGGCTCGGGAATCCGCCCGGTCACCACGACCTTCATGCGCCGGCCTCGATCCATTCACGCATCCGGGTGAGGCCCTCCTGGATGTTGGCGACGTCGATACCGGAGTAGGCCAGGCGGATGTATTGACGGTCCTCGCCGGGCTGGCGGCGGCCGAAGTGCTCACGAGTGCAGAAGGACATACCCGTATTGTGCAGTGCCGCGGTGGCGAAGTCTCCCACCTCGCTGAAGCCCATGCGTTCCATGGCCTCGGTGGCATCCGGGAACAGATAGAACGTGGACTCGGGCACGGCCACGCTCAGGCCGGGGATGGTGTTGACGAGCTCGCAGGCTGCATCGCGGCGTTCCTTGAGGGTGTTCAACATCTGGGCGACAGGTTCCTGCGTTCCCGTGAGCGCCGCGATGCCTGCCCATTGGACGTAGTGCGTGGTGCAGGATTCGTCATTGGTGTTCAGGGTGGAGAACACCTGAGCCAGCTCCGGTGGTGCCACCGCACAACCCAGGCGGGAGCCCGTCATCGCGAACTTCTTGCTGAAGGTGTAGAGGATGACGGTGCGTTCGGCCATGCCGGGGATGGAGGCGATGGACTTCGACGTGCCGGAGTAGCGGGTCTCGAAGTAGGCCTCGTCGGAGAGTACCCAGAGGTCGTGTTCCATGGCGATCTGGGCGATGGCCTCGCGTTCGGCCTGCGTCGACTCCGCGGAGATGGGGTTCTGCAGGTCGTTGTAGATGATCGCGACGGTATTGGGCGTGATGGAGGCGCGGATCTGATCCAGGTCGATCGCGAAGCCGGTGTCCGTGGGGAGATAGCGGTAGGGGAGGGCCGTGCCGCCAAGGTATTCGATCTGGGATTCGTAGATCGGGAAACCGGGATTGGGGTAGAGCACTTCCTGGCCGGGGTTCATGACGGTCTGCAGGAACTTGGTGATGACGGGCTTGCCACCGGTCATCACCACGACGTTGTCGGGGGTGAAGTCCAGGCCGCGCGGGGATCCCAGGTCGTGGGCGAGGGCCTCACGCAGCTCCGGGATTCCGGGGCCGGGGCAGTAGCCGGGCTTGCCGTCTGTGATGGCCCGGTGCATGG
>NZ_JALAGT010000100.1 GCF_022712295.1 Galactobacter sp. | reverse complement strand
CCCCGCGGGGCGCCCCCCCCGGTTGCGGCGGTACCACCCCTCGAGTCGTTTGACGCGCTACTCTGACTCGGACCCGGCCTTGGCCTTCGTCGTGGGCACGACGGCGATCGCGGCAGTTCTGGCGTCGATCTTCGCCTGACGGCGGTGCCGCAGGTGCTGGATCAGGGAGATCAGCAGAGCGATCGCCAGGGCGGAGTACAGGGCGATGGTGAAGGGCGAGCCCCACAGCACCGAGGCATCACCCTCGGAGACGGCCAGCGCGCGACGCAGTTCCGTCTCGGCGAGCGGGCCGAGGACCACCGCGATCATGACTGGAGCCAGCGGGACTCGGAAGCGACGCATGACCAGGCCGAGTACGCCTACCAGGAACAACACCCAGAGGTCAGAGATCGATGAGCCGACCGCGTACACACCGAGCACCGACAGTACCGTGATGCCTGCATAGAGGTAATGACGTGGAACCTGCAGTAGCTTGGCCCACCAACCGGCCAGGAAGAGGTTGAGGATCAGGAGCACGGCCAGGCCGATGAACAGCGAGGCAAGCAAGGTCCAGACCAGATCCGAATTGGTGGTGAACAGCAAGGGCCCGGGCTGTAGCCCGTACTGCTGGAACGCGGCGAGCATGATCGCGGCGGTCGAAGAGACCGGAAGGCCCAAGGCCAACAGCGTGCCCATGGCCGTACCCGTGGTCGCGTTCCCGGCGGCCTCAGGGGCTGCCAGTCCTCGCAGGGACCCGGTGGTACCGAACGACTTGTCGCCGCGACGTTTCGCCAGGGACTTCTCGGTTCCGTAGGCGAGGAACGTCGGGACCTCTGCGCCACCGGCGGGGATGATGCCGAAGGGCAGCCCGAACGCGGTCCCACGCAGCCACGCTGGCAGGGCGAAACGGAATTCTCGACGGTTCAGGATGGCACGTTTGGTCTGGTGCGGCGTCTGCATCCCTCCACTGCGGACTTTGGAGGCCATGCTGAAGACTTCGCCGAGGGCCAACAGTCCCACCGTGATGGTGACGATCGAGAAACCGTCCAAGAGTTCGGGGACGCCGAAGGTGAACCGCTCGGTACCGGACGGGCCGTCGATCCCCACCAGCGTGAGGGCGAGACCGATGCCCAGGGCGATCAGGCCCTTGATCACCGATTCGGAGACCACCGAGGACACAGCGAGGAAGGCGAACACCGCCAGGGCGAAGTATTCCGCCGGACCGAAGATCGTCGCGAGTTTCGTCAGGTACGGGATGAGGAAGACCGTCAGTGCCGTGGCGAGCAGGCCACCGATGAATGCGCCGATGGCCGCGGTAGCCAGAGCCTGCCCCGCTTTACCGTGCTTGGCGAGCCGATGTCCCTCGAACGTTGAGGCGATGGCTGACGATTGCCCTGGTGTGTTGAGCAGGATGGCCGCGGTGGAGTCACCGAACATGCCACCGAAGTAGATTCCGGCGAACATGATGAACGCTGCGACGGGGTCGAGGCTGAAGGTGATGGGTAGCAGAAGCGCCACCGCCATCGACGAGCCGAGGCCGGGAAGTACGCCCACGGCCGTTCCCATGATGGCCCCGAGCAACACCCAGAGCATGTTCATCGGGGTGATCGCGGAGGAGAACCCCTCCATGAGGAGACTGAACTGATCCATCAGAAGATCCCTCCTACGAAGCCTGAAGGCAGAGCCAGACCGAGCAACCCGCTGAAGAGCAGTTGCACCAGCGAACCGATGAACAGTCCGATGACCAAGTTGAACCAGATGCGCTTGGACCCGAAGGCGAAGCAGACGGCTGCGAAGAGCAGCGTGCAGGCGAGTATCCAGCCGAGCGGCTTGAGCAGCAGGATGAAGGCCGCGACTGAGACAACCGCAATGCTCACGGCCTTCCAGTCGAAGTCACCTTCGGCGTCCTCGTCCTCCGCTTTCGCCTTGGCCGCCTGAGCGGCAGCTTGGTGGTGAACGTTCTCCAGGTCGGTGAGCTGGTCCTCCGAACGGCTCACATCGCTGAGCAGATCGCGCGAGATGTCCGGACGCAGGTCATCGTGTTCCGGGATGCGCTTGGCGGGGATGATGGCACGGACCAGCAGGTACCCGCAGGTCGCGGTCAGGAGGATACCGACCGCCACAGGGAAGAACTGCGGGCCGGGCACGGACTGGCCACGCACCTCCATCGATGCACTGCCAAGGAAGAGGACGAGAGCTATGGCCAGTCCGATGCCGGCGACGAGCACGTCGCCCCATTTGACGATGCGGGGTCGCGACCTTGGTCGCGGTGACACAGGGGGCTTGGCTGGGGGGATCGAGGCGGTCACAGTCCCAACTCCTTCACGATGGCATCCGAGGTTTTCTGTTCTTCTTCCACGAACTTCTCCAGGTCATCACCGATCAGCCATGAGTCGGTCCAGGAGTTGCGTTCGAGGGCGTCCTTCCAGTCATCGCTCTCCCGCATGTCGGTGAGGATGTCGACGAGATCTTGCTTCTCCTTCTTGCTGATGCCAGGAGGAGCGGCGTATCCACGCCAATTGGTCATCTCCACGTCGTAGCCGGACTCGACGAGCGTCGGGGCGTCGATGTCGTCTACGGGTTCCGGCGCGGAGATGGCGAGCAGGCGGAGCTGGCCGGATTCGATCTGGCCGGCCACCTCGTTGTACCCGGACATCCCGCCCGTGGTGGTCCCGGACAACATGGCGCTGAGGGCATCGCCGCCACCGGAGTAGGCGATGTAATTCGCATCTGCCGGGTCAATACCGATCTCACGTGCCAGCATGCCGGTCACGAGATGATCGATGGACCCGAGCGAACCGCCAGCGAGGGAAACTCCCTTCGGATCGGCCTTCCAGGCCTTGACGAAATCGTCCAGGGTCTTGATGTCGCTCGAGGACGGCACGACGAGTGCCGTGTAGTCGTCGGCCATCTTGGCCAACATGGTGACGTCGTCGAGGGACTCCTTGGGTTTCGATACCGAGATGCCACCGACCATGACGCCACCTGTGGCCATCATGATGTCGTTGCGACCGTCCATTCGAACGAATTGCGACAGGCCGATGGTGCCGGCGGCTCCGGGGACGTTGACGACCTGGACGTTGGCGACGAGGTCCTCGCCGCGCATGGTCTGTTGACCGGTGCGTGCGAAACCATCCCAACCGCCACCCGGATCGGCCGGAGCCATCAGGGTGAGGCTCGATCGGACCGTGGAGTGGGATGCAGTACTGATGGCGTCGTTGAAGCCGAACACCGCGGCGACCGCAACGAGCACGCCGGTGATGACGCGTCGTATGACTTTGGCCATGGGAACTCCATTGTTCGTTGTGGATGCAGATGTATGCAATACACGTCAACCGAGATTCAGTGACGTAGATCACCCAGACTAGGAGTCGGTGCGTCGGAATGGTCGGTTTCGGTCGCATGACGCCTTTATGGTCGTTTTGGTCCGATAGGGGACTGCTGTCGATGGGATGCTGGTCCTATGTCACCTTCGGAACATCCCAGGGCGCGGCTGCTGTTCTTTGTCCAGGTGGTCGTGATGGCTGTCATCGTCGCGCTCGTCGGGGCGGTTGGCGTGGTGCATGCCGTCCAGGACGCCCAGAGAACGGCCGAACGCAACATCGCCACCGAAGCGGACACCATTCGTCGGTTACCCACCGTGATCGAAGCGATGGGCCACGACGATCCTCATGAGGAGATCCAGCCGATTGTCGATGCGGCCCTGGCCGGTTCCGATTTCCGGTACATCACCGTGGTGGACGTCAAGGGTGTTCGAGTTGCCCATGTGGATCCCGGCAAAGTCGGCCTGCCCGTGTCCAGTGATCATTCCGACGTGCTCCGGGGCCAGGAGTTCCGTGGAGTGGAAGAGGGCTCGCAAGGGGTGACGTACCGGGTCAAGCTCCCCATCCTTACGAGCGACGGAGACATTGTGGGCACCGTCTCCGTCGGCTCACTTGTCAGCGACATCCGCAAGAATGCCTTGGCCCAGTCGTTGCCCATTGCCATCGCATCTTTGGTGGCGCTGGGGTTGGGAGCAGTGGTGGCGGTCTTCATCACTCGCTGGTTGCTTCGCCGTTTCAGGAAGGCGGACCAACGATTGCAGGAAGAACGGGCAGCTGCCGACCTGTTGCGGATCGAGGCTCACGAGTTCGAGAATCGTATGCACCTGGTCTCCGGCCTGATCGAACTCGGCAAATACGATGAGGCGCGGTCCTACCTGGATGCGACCCCGGAGGCGGAATCCGAGGAGAATATCGCGGAACCCATGGTCCAAGCGCTCGTGACGGCGCATTCCGGTGTGGCTGCACGCGAGCATGTGGCGTTGACGCTCGGCCCCGGCACTGCTGTCTCGGCCGATTGGCCGGTGAATGACGATGACCTGTTGGTGATCGCCAACCTGATCAGCAATGCCGTTGAGGCGACCGGGTTCGGTGGGACTGTTTGGCTGCTGATCGAGGAGTCCGGCGAGGATGCATTGCATATCCGGGTCGAGGATGACGGGCCCGGATTTCAGCATGACGACGAGGACCTGATACATCGCGGGTTCACGACGAAGTCCGATGGATTTCGTCATGGGATCGGCTTGGCCTCCGTGACCCGCGTGGTCACCGAACGTGGAGGCAGGATCGACTTCGGCAGCTCCGAACGGGGAGGTGGCGCCCAGGTGGATGTGGTGCTGCCTCGTGGTGGCGCCGACGGAGTCGTTCAACATCAAGCATCAGAGGAGAGTGACGAGACATGAGCGCGATCAGGACCTTGATCGTCGACGACGACTTCGCGGTGGGGAGGTTGCATGCGTCCTTCCTCGACCGGATCCCCGGGTTCGAAGTGGTTGCCCGGGAGCTGACGGCATCTGCGGCCCTGCGGCGAATCCGATCAGGTGGAGTGGATCTGGTCCTGTTGGACCTCTACCTTCCGGATGCTTCAGGGATCGAGTTGCTCCGCAGACTGCGTGCCGATGCCGCTGTGGATGCCGACGTCATAATGGTCAGCGCCGCGCATGAACCGGCTTTGGTGGACCAGGCGATGCTGCTTGGCGCGACGGATTTCATCCTCAAGCCTTTCACCGGCGAGGTGTTCCAGTCCCGGCTGCGTGCTTACGCGTCGACGCGACGCGAACGTGAACGTGTCAGAGCGCTGTCGGGCGTCACTCAAGCGCAGATTGACGCCCTGTACGGCGGTGGGGCCCCTTCCAAGGGCGCCAGTCCGGTAACCCGGAGTCGGGTTCTCGACGAACTCGTGGCCCGCGCCGAGCCGGCAACGGCGACCGAGATAGCGGACGCCATCGGGCTGTCCAGGGTCAGCGCACGGCGGTACCTGGAGCGCTTGGTTCACGAGAACGTCATCGAGATGCAGCCGCGCTATGGCGAGGCGGGCCGCCCGCAGCACGAGTACTGGGTCGGTCGCTGAGTCGGTAGCGCCATGGACGGTGTTCGGGGTTGCCGATAAGAGTCGCAGCATGTATACCTTTGTATACAAACAGGTGCCAATGGAGGTCGGAATGTCCCAGTTGATCGAAACAGAAGTCGTCGTGGTTGGTGGTGGCAACGCAGGGTTCACTGCCGTGCACGCAGCAATGGAACGCGGGCGCAAGGTGGTGCTGTTGGAAGCTGGTGAGGCCGACATGGCGGGCGGCAACAGCTTCTACACGGCCGGTGCCACCCGCATCACCCACAACGGCCTGGACGACCTGCGGGACTGGCTGGAGGAGGACGACAGGTGGGGGACTACCGTCGTTCCTCCCTACACCGCTGACGAGTACCGTTCGGACCTGGAGAAGGTCACCGAGGGTCGCAACGACCCGGACCTCACCGACGTACTGATTGCCGAGGTCACCGACACCTTGAAGTGGTTGCACTCCAAGGGACTGAAATACCGTCTCATGTACGAGCGCCAGGCGTACGAGCGACCGGACGGCTCGTATCTGTTCTGGGGTGGGCTGCATGTCGGGAACGTGGGCGGCGGTGAGGGCATGATCGCCGACCACACCCGGGTGGCTCTGGATGCTGGAGTGGACATCCGCTACGGGCACCGCGGAACCGAGCTCGTCACCGAAGGCAACCGCGTGGTCGGAGTGAAGGCCACGGGCCCTGACGGGGACGTCGAGGTCCGGGCCGAATCGGTCATCCTGACCGCAGGCGGATTCGAATCCAACGCCAATCTGCGTAAGGAGTACCTCGGAGAGGGGTGGGAGAACGCCAAGGTCCGTGGCACTCCGTACAACCAGGGCGACATGCTCCGTGCAGGGCTTCAGATCGGGGCTGGACGGGGAGGTGACTGGAACTCGTGCCACTCGGTGCAGTGGGACGCCTTCACCGCGACGAACGAGTCCAATCGCGAACTGACCAACCGGCTCACGCGCCAGAGCTACCCTCTCGGCATCATCGTGAACAACGAGGGCAGACGCTTCCTGGATGAGGGGGCGGATTTCCGTAACTACACCTACGCGAAGTACGGCCGCGAGATCCTGCGTCAGCCGGACTCGGTGGCCTACCAGATCTTCGATGCCGAGCTGCGCCCGCAGCTACGGACCGAAGAATACGACATGCCCGGCATCTCGGTTCAACAGGCCGACACCATCGAGGAGCTGGCGCAGAAGATCGGCGTGGACCCGGCCGCGCTGGCTACGACGGTCTTGGAGTTCAACGACTCCATCGATCGCGCCAAGACCTTCGATCCCACGGTGAAAGACGGGCGACGTGCCGACACGGTCCCACCGAAGTCCAACTGGGCAGCACCGATCGAGACCGGTCCTTTCTACGCCTACGGCGTCACCTGCGGCATCACCTTCACATTCGGCGGCTTGAAGAGCGATACCCAGGGTCACGTCCTCGACGAGTCCGGCGAGACGATTCCGGGGTTGTTCGTGGCAGGAGAGATGCTGGGCGGTCTGTTCAGCAACAACTACCCGGGCGGATCCGGACTCGCAGCAGGCTGCGTCTTCGGCCGTCGTGCCGGTTCACTGGCCTGACCCGCCTGCGACCCGGTGCAGCATCAGTAGGGCGGATTCCGAGCGAGGAATCCGCCCCACTGTCGTAGTGCGGGAGAATGGCACCGACATACATTGCAGCAGAATCGAGAACTCATGGCATCACACGACCCCGAAAGCCTGGTCAAGATGTTGCGTGCCGACATCGTCACGGGTGAACTCCAGCCAGGGGCGCCGCTGCGCGAGACTGCCTTGGCGGAACGTTTCGGCGTATCTCGCACCCCGGTGCGTGAGGCGCTGACCAGGCTGCAGGGATTCGGCCTGGTCGAACGGGATGGCCGGACCTTGCGGGTGACCGTCCCAGGTCCAGAGCGCACGGTGAACACCTACAACGTGCGGATCGCCTTGGAAGGAGAAGCAGCGGCGGAGGCCGCCGAGAACCGACAACTCGGCGATCTCGTGGAGTTGGAAGGGCTGATTGCCAGGGATCGAGCCTTGGAGAACCCCACCGACGTGCAGCGGCTGGACACCAATCTCGAATTCCATGCGGCCCTGTGGCGGGCGGCTCACAACCCAGTCCTCGTGGAACTGCTCGAACGACTGCAGTTCCACGTCACCACGTCTCCGCATTCCACGCTCTCCGTGGGCGATCGGTGGACCGAGGCATTGAACGAACACGAAGCGATCGTCACCGCCATCGATCGGCGGGACGCCGACGAGGCTCGGTCCCTTGCCAGCGAGCACATGCGTCGGGCTCGGGAGTTGCGAATCCGTCTTCTCCGGGAGGCTGCCCGCACGGGAAAAGTGGTCGGACCCCGCTGACTCCCGTTCAGTTTCCCTGCCCGCCTACACTTTGCGCATGCGCACCTTCCTGCACCTTCTCGTGAACACGGCGGTGGCCGGGTTCACGACCAACTTCCTCTGGTTCGCCGTGGTGTTCTGGGTGTACCTGGAGACGCGGAGCGTGCTCGCCACAGGCGTGCTCGGCGGTGTCTACATGATCCTCATGGCGGCCTGTTCCATGTGGTTCGGCTCGTTGGTGGATCGGATGCACAAGCGTCGTGTCATGCTACTCTCTGCCTGGGTGTCGCTGGCGGCCTTCGTGATCGGCAGCGTCATCTTCTTCACCGTTCCGGCCGCATCCTTGTTGCGCCTCAACGGCCTCTGGTTCTGGGTCTTCACCCTGGTGATCCTGGCTGGGTGCATCGTGGAACTGCTCCGTGGTTTGGCGCTGTCCACCACGGTCACGTTGCTGGTCCCCGAAGAGAATCACGCCAATGCCAACGGCCTGGTCGGCACCGTGCAGGGACTGTCCTTCATCGCCACCAGCGTCTTCAGCGGTTTGTCGGTGGGGCAGCTGGGGATGGGCGCCACCGTCCTGATCGCGACGGCTTTCACGGCCCTGCCTGCCGTGCACCTGCTGATGTTGCGCGTACCGGAGCCCGAAATCGTGCAGGATCCCAACCGGTCGGCCGTGGACTTCAAGGGTGGAATGGCGGCCATGCTCGCGGTGCCAGGTCTGTTCGCCCTGGTGCTGTTCTCCATGTTCAACAACCTGGCCAGCGGCGGGTTCATGGCGTTGCTCGACCCCTACGGCCTGACCATGTTCTCGGTGGAGATGTGGGGCATCTGGTTCGGCGTGGCCTCCACTGGATTCATCGTGGGTGGCGGCATCGTGGCCAAGGTCGGGCTCGGGAAGAACCCGATCCGCACCATGTTGTTGCTCGTGATGGTGATCGGCTTCGTCGGTATTGTCTTCACCCTGCGTGAATGGCCCTGGTTGTGCGTCGTGGGCATGTGGTTGTTCATGTCGGTCATGCCCGCGGTGGAGGCGGCCGAACAGACGGTGATCCAGAAGGTGGTCCCGTACTCGACGCAGGGACGGGTCTTCGGACTCGCGATGACCTTCGAGGCGGCCGCCGCACCGATCACGTCCCTGGCCCTGGCTCCGATCGCGGAGTTCCTCGTGATCCCTTACATGGACGGCGAGTCCGGCCAACGCACGTGGGGCTGGTTGCTCGGTGAAGGCGAGGCGCGGGGGATGGCGCTGATCTTCGTCTTCACCGGAGTGGTGCTGATCGTGCTGGCGATCGGCGCCTTCCTGACGCGCTCGTATCGTCTGCTTTCGCGCGGTTACGCCCACCCGTCGGCTGCTGCTGGTCTGGGTGAGTCGGCCGACGCATGAGCCTGGGCAGGCCGAAAACCACGAACCTCCCGACTCCGCCGTCGCCTACTCGGACATCCGGTTGATCACGTGGTTGTGGGAGACTTCAGACATGAGCTCACGAGCAGGACAGCCGGCCACCGCAGCAGACCTCATCGACGTCGACGAGTTGCTGGCCGCATACACCGATGTGGTTCCCGATCCCTCCGACCCGGCGCAACGGGTGGTGTTCGGCACCTCCGGTCACCGCGGATCCTCGCTGAGTGCCTCCTTCAACGAGGCTCATATCGTCGCGATCAGCGCGGCCATCGCCGAATACCGTGCCGAGCAGGGCATTCGAGGTCCGTTGTTCATCGGCTCAGACACCCATGCTCTCTCTGCTCCTGCGGAGCGGACGGCACGTGAGGTGCTCGCGGCCGCCGGCGTGAAGGTGCTCGTGAACTCGGGGGAGGGCGACGCCGCGTTCGTCCCCACGCCCGCGGTGAGCCACGCGATCCTCACCTACAACCGAGACCGTGCCCTCGATGATCCGCAAAGGGCCGACGGCATCGTCGTCACTCCCAGCCACAACCCGCCCCGCGATGGCGGCTTCAAGTACAACCCGCCTCACGGCGGGCCTGCCGGTTCGGATGCCACGGGCTGGATTGCCGCCCGCGCCAACGAGCTGTTGACCGCAGGTGTGGACTCCGTCCGCCGTACCGACGCCGACGGCGTGGGTGGGGAGTCCGTTGGCCACTACGACTACCTCGGCGAGTACGTGAACACCCTCGACGCGGTGATCGACCTCGACGCGATCCGCAAGGCAGGGGTGCGTATCGGCGCCCACCCGCTCGGCGGGGCGTCGGTAGCGTACTGGGCCGCGATCCGTGACCGCTTCGATCTGGACCTGACCGTGCTGGGCCCCGGAGTGGACCCGCAGTGGGGCTTCATGAACCTGGACTGGGACGGGAAGATCCGCATGGACCCCTCCTCGCCCAACGTGATGTCCACGGTGGCGCCGTACCAGGACCAGTTCGACCTGGTGGTGGGTAACGACGCAGACGCCGACCGCCACGGCGTCGTCACGCGGGACGGTGGACGCCTCACGCCGAATGCCTACCTGGCCGTAGCGATCGACTACCTGTTGCAGCACCGCCCCGATTGGTCAACCGAGGCCGCCATCGGCAAGACTCTGGTCTCCTCAGCGCTCATCGACCGGGTGGTGGCCTCGCACGGCCGCAACCTGTTGGAGGTCCCGGTGGGCTTCAAATGGTTCGTTCCGGGGCTGAGCTCCGGCGACATCGTCTTCGGTGGTGAGGAGAGCGCGGGCGCCTCGTTCCAGCGCTTCGACGGCTCCACCTGGTCCACCGACAAGGACGGCATCCTGTTGTGCCTGTTGGCCGCGGAGATCCAGGCGGTCACCGGACAGTCGCCGTCCGAGCGCTACGCCGCGCTCCTGGAGCGTTTCGGAGAGCCCGCCTACGCCCGCGTCGATGCGCCCGCCACCGCGGAGCAGAAGGCAAAGCTTTCAGCGCTGGCTGCATCCGACGTCTCCGCGACCGAGCTGGCCGGAGATCCCATCATCGCCATCCTCACCGAGGCTCCGGGCAATGGCGCGCCCATCGGTGGCCTCAAGGTCCAGACGGAGAACGCCTGGTTCGCAGCGCGTCCGTCCGGAACCGAGGACGTCATGAAGGTCTACGCGGAGTCCTTCCGCGGGGCAGAACACCTCAAGCAGGTTCAGGAGGAGGCCCAGGAGCTGGTCGCCCGAGTGCTGGGTTAGCCGTTGGCCTCGGATCCGTCGCGTAACGTGTCGGAGATGACCGCCACAACGAAACCAGCCGAGCGCATCTTCGACCTGACCTCGTGGAAACAGGCATGGGTCCGGGCAAGCGCGGCGACGGCAGCCGTGATTGCCCTGGCCCCGCTGCCGACCTTGGCCATCTTCGGATTGAACTCGTCTGTCGAAGACCGGTCGGCTGACATCGGATTCGCCGTGTCCGCGTTCTGGGGCAGTCCGGGGTGGTGGATCCAGGTGGCGGTGTTCTTCGCTGCAATGCTCCTCGCAGCAAGAAAAGCGAGGGAACCCGTCATCAGGGCCTGGGCCGTGGTGGGTATCGTGCTGGCCTATGTCGTGGCCGGTATTGTCTGCTGGTCCGTGGCCCTTGGGTACTTCGGTCCGGAACTCGTGTACTTCTACCTGACGGTGGTGCTGATCACGACCTTCGATGCGGTCATCGTCGCGATCGTGGCCGGCTTCGCATTGTTCCTCAAGCGGCACAGCCCCCGGGCCCGTTACCGCTGATGTGCGGCGCCGATGTCGCAGCGGTGCTCAGGCCCCTGAATCGTCCTTGCCGGAGTTCGCGTCGTCGTCGTGCTTCTGGTCCGGCGCCGTGTCCCCACGCTTGAACTCCGCCTCGCGGCGCTTGAGTTCCTCTTCACGTTTGGCGAGTTCCGCAGCGCGCTGCTGCTGCTGACGGCGGATGTTGAGCTGACGCAGGAAGTCCGCATCGTCGTCGGGCCCCATGCCCCTACGCGGGGCCGCAGGCCCCGCGGCGGCCTTGGGCGCGCCGAGCCAGTACCAGA
This sequence comes from Galactobacter sp., assembly GCF_022712295.1. GTDB lineage: Bacteria > Actinomycetota > Actinomycetes > Actinomycetales > Micrococcaceae > Galactobacter. The sequence goes on along the minus strand of NZ_JALAGT010000100.1, from coordinate 7,321 downwards.
GCCCGGCGCCGATCACCGGCAGCACGATGATCGCGAGGATCCACACGCCCTTGGGGAGTGAGCGGACCTTGGCGGCCGGCGACATGATGCAGTGGAACAACGTGTACACCACGAAGGCGAACGCGACTACGGCACCCATCAACAACCAACGCATGTGTTCATTCTACGGGGACGCGGCTGTGCACTCGGTGAGAGTCCGGCCACGATAGCGCAGTTGCGCGCCATCGGCGTCGGCAGGAAGGTCCACACGAAACTAGACTGGGTGGGTGAAGGTTTTTCTCTATACCCTGCTGCGCACCGTCATCTTCGTAGGCGTTGCACTGGCCGTCTGGTTCCTCTTCGGCTGGAATCGCTGGGGATGGCTGGGCGCCGTCCTCTCGATCGTGGTGGGCGCCGTGTTCGCCTTCGCGGTCGGGTACCTCTTCTTCGACAAGGCCCGACGTGCGGCCGCGGAGTCCGTGGAGGAACGCGCCGCCCGCCGGCGGGCGGCCAAGCCGACCAAGGAGAGTCGCGCCGACGAGGAGGCCGCCATCGAGGACGCGGTCCAGGACCAGCAGCGTCGCGACGCCGGCCTGGGCAACGACGACCGTCGGCCCACCCACCGATCCAACCCGGCGGACGACGAGGCCTGAGGCGCCTTTCGCCGAGTCGTCAGCCCAGCGGGCCGAACAGCTGTCCCAGGATGCAGGCGGCGGCGAAGAGTACGGCGAACACCAGGGAGAGGATGCCGGTCTGTTTCAGGACCGGGATCAGTTCAGGCGAGGTCTGTGCGGTCATCACGGTGCGGATGGGGCCGATGCCCACGGCCAGCGTGAGGAGGCTCAGCAGCAGCCAGTAGTTGGTGCCAACGGCGAAGATCGGCATGAGAGCGGCCACGATCACCATCAGCGCGTAGAAAGTCCGTGACAGGGACTCGCCGAGTCGCACGGCGAGGGTGTTCTTCCCGACCTCACGGTCGGTGGGGATGTCGCGGATGTTGTTGGCCATGAGCAGGGCGGTGGCGATCAGTCCCACGGCGATGGCCCCCGTCCACGCGGCAGAGTTCAGCGTCAGCACCTGCGTGTACGTGCTGCCGAGGGTGGCGACGAGCCCGAAGAACACGAACACGAAGACCTCGCCGAGTCCCATGTACCCGTAGGGGTGTTTGCCGCCGGTGTACCACCAGGCCGCGAGCACGCACACCACACCGACGGCGATGAGCCACCAGGTCTCGGACGCCCAGACCAGGGCCAGCCCGAACAGTGCGGCGACGCCGAAACTCAGGAAGGCCGCGGCCTTCACGTGGCCCGCCTTGGCCGCTCCGGAACCGGTCAGGCGCAGCGGACCCACGCGGTCCTCGTCGGTGCCGCGGATGCCGTCGGAGTAATCATTGGCGTAGTTGACCCCCACCTGCAGGGCCAGGGACACCAGCAGCGCCAGAATGGCACGAATCCAGTGGAAGGCTCCGGTCTCTGCAACTGCTGCCGCGGTGCCCACGATGACGGGGGCGATGGCCATGGGCAGCGTACGCAGGCGCGCTCCGGCGATCCATTGGGACGGGGTGGCCACTGGCCTCACTCCTTGAACTGGGATTACAACCTCACCATTATCCCACCGGCAGGCCGCCCGATGACCGGCGCGGTGGCGCGGATCTCAGTCGCTGAGGTCGTTCGCGATGGTGATGCGATCCGGTTTCCCGTTTCCCAGCCGGGGAAGGGAGACGTAGCGGCGCACCAAGCGCGGCGTCGCGGGGCCGCCAAGAGCGTCCCTGGCTGCGGCCAGAGCAGACGCCTCGACGGCCTCGTACTTCTCATGCCCGACGCCTGGTGCGGGCTCCCAGCCCATCGCCACCTTCTGTCCCCACACGGGATCGGCCACACCGATGATGAGGACCGAGCCGACGCCGTCCACGCATTCGACGACCTGCTGCACCGCCTGCGCGGAGACCTTCACACCGCCGGTGTTGATGACGTCGTCGGTCCTACCCGTCACCGAGACCACGCCGTTGGCCACGGTGCCGAGGTCGTCGGTGATGTAGAAGCGGGTACCGTCAGCGGCGGTGACGAAATGCTCACGCGTGCGCTCGGTGTCGCTCAGGTATTCGGAGGCGACCATGTCCCCACCCAAGCGCAGGCGTCCCCCCACCTCGGCGACCGTGACCCCTGGGAGAGCTACACCGTCGTAGACACACCCACCGCAGGTCTCTGCAGAACCGTAGGTGTAGACCACCGGTAGCTGCGCCTCGGCGGCGGCCACACGGGTGGGTTCAGGTGTGCGACCCCCACCCACCAGCACCGCGGAATACTCGCGCAGGGCTTCTATGCCGATGTCGGTGTGCAGCAATCGCGTGAGTTGGGTGGGAACCAAGGACGTGTACAGACGCTCGCCCGGACCTGCGGCCCGCCGGAGTACACCGGTCGCCCCGACGAAATGCTCTGCCGTGAAACTGCGGGTCAGATCCAGAGTGGCCAGGCGGGCTGCAGCCCCGTTCACCCTCCCGAGCAGAGCCCTGGACACCACTGCAAGACCGGCCACATAGTGCAGCGGCAGAGCCAAGAGCCAATGCCCGTCGCCGCCCAGGTACTCCCGGGTGGACTGCGCCGACGCGGCCAACGCCGAAGCCGGTAACGCCGTGCGCTTGGGCATCCCCGTGGAGCCAGATGTTCGGATCACGGCAGCCGTCCCGGCCGGAGCGTCCGTGGGCACGGTCAGCTCGAATGTCCCGTGGGAGGGACCCTCAAGCACCTCGACGGGGGCGCCCGGCCGCCCGGAACGGGCGTGGTGCGCCGAGCGCAGGGCCTCCGCGAGCGCGGCGACGCGCTCCGCGAAGGCGCGGGAGGCGTCGTCGGGCAGGGAAAGGACGTCCGTGATGCTCACCTCGTGAAATGTGGATCAGAAGTAGTAAGGGTAGGAGGACCAGTCGGGGTCGCGCTTCTGCAGGAAGGCGTCGCGACCCTCCACAGCCTCGTCGGTCATGTAGGCCAGGCGAGTGGCCTCACCGGCAAAGACCTGCTGGCCCATCATCCCGTCATCCACTGCGTTGAAGGCGAACTTGAGCATGCGGATGGCCTGCGGGGACTGGCGGGCGATGTCAGCCGCATACTCCAGCGCCACCTCCTCCAACCGCTCGTGATCCACGGACTCATTGACAGCGCCGGCCGCGACCATGTCGTCAGCGGAATACTCGCGGGCCAGGAAAAAGATCTCACGGGCCTTCTTCTGACCCGTCTGGCGGGCCAGGTAGGCCGACCCGTAGCCGGCGTCGAACGAACCCACGGTGGCGTCGGTCTGCTTGAACTTGCCGTGCTGCTTGGAGGCGAGGGTGAGGTCGGAGACCACGTGGAGGGAATGGCCGCCGCCGGCCGCCCAGCCGTTGACCACGGCGATGACCACCTTGGGCATGGTGCGGATCAGTCGCTGCACCTCGAGGATGTGCAGGCGACCCGCGCGCGCCGGATCGATGCTCTCCGCGGTCTCACCGTCGGCATAGTGGTAGCCGTCGCGGCCGCGGATGCGCTGGTCGCCGCCGGAGCAGAAGGCGTAGCCGCCGTCCTTGGGGGAGGGGCCGTTGCCTGTGAGCAATACGGTGGCCACGTTGGAGGTCATGCGTGCGTGGTCCAGGGCCCGGTAGAGCTCATCCACGGTGCCTGGGCGGAACGCGTTGCGGACCTCTGGACGGTCGAAGGCGATGCGCACCGTGGGAAGGTCCCGGATCACGGCGCCGGACGCGTCGCGCTCCACCTGTCGGTGGTAGGTGATGTCCTCGAAATCGAAACCCTCCACGAGTCTCCAACGGGTGGGGTCGAAGGTGTCTGACACGGACTGGGGCGACTGGTTCTGGGCGGTGCTCACGCTCGCCAGTCTAGTGCCGCAGGGAACTCGTCGGGGCTTCCTCAGACCAGCAGCGCCCAGGTACCGAGACAACCCAAGGCCAAGTGATAAGGGATCATCACCGCAAGGTCACCACGGCCCGGGGGTGTTCGTTTGACGAAGGTGCGCCACCCCAGCACGGCGTCGGAGGCATAGAAGAGCAGTGCGCCCGCGAAGGCGAACCAACCGTACGGCGCGGATGAGTGCATTCCGGCCACGAACGTCATGGCGGTGATGGCGACCATGTAGATGATCACGGCGAGTCCGTGGCCATTGCGCACAGCTGCGCGCAGGATCCGCCTGCCAGGCAGCGTTGCCGCCACCAGGATCACCGCTACGGCGATGATCCGTCCAGAGAAGAGCGTGCGATCGTCCGCCCGAGCGTCCCAGTCCTGGTCGATGAAGAAGGCCAGGATCAGCACCAGATGCGCTCCACCGAATGCGATCATGCCCGGGATGAAACGTTTGGAATCCAAGAGCAGGTAGTCGCCGAGCAAGCACAGACATAGTGCAAACGTGGCAACCGTGACGGCCCAGGACGGCTTGGGGCGCTCCACGACATGCAAGGCCAAGGCCAGGATCAGCAGTGTCGGTGCCAGGCCCTTGGTCAGCCACCGGACCTTGTCCCTGCTCTTGCCGTCCACGGCAATGACGGCCCAGTCGGCTATCGCTGCGCAGACCGCCAGCGCCAACAGGATCAGGGTCGCTGCGGAGAACGTTCCGATCATGCGGGCAACACGACCCGAGACCGGGCGGGCGCAGCGAACCAAGGAAGCATGACGCCCATCCTAGTAGGGCCGAGCCTCGTAGGGCCGACCATACGACCTCTGCCGGATGCCGGAACTAGGGTTGGTCCCATGACTCAGAGCCCTTGGCTGGACGCCGTGACCCTGACGGGACGTCTGGTTCGATTGGAACCGCTGTCCCCGGACCACCATGACGAACTCTGCGACGCCGTCCGAGACGGAGAACTCTGGAGGCTCTGGTACACCAACATCCCCACGCCGGACGGCATGGCCGCGGAGATCGACCGGCGCCTGGGGCTCCAGGCGTCCGGAAACATGCTGCCATTCGTCACCCGACGACTGGCAGACGAACGGGTGATCGGCATGACCTCGTTCATGAACATCGACCGCAGCATCCCTCGCGTTGAGATCGGGTCAACGTGGAACTCGGCGTCCGTGCACGGCACAGGCACCAACGCCGACTCCAAGTTGGCCCTGCTCACCCAGGCGTTCGAGACCTTCGGCTGCCCAGCGGTGGAACTGCGAACGGCATGGATCAACACCCAGTCCCGGCGAGCCATCGAACGCCTCGGCGCCAAACTGGACGGCGTGCTGCGCAGCCACGTCCGCACCAGCGACGGCTCACTACGTGACACCTGCGTCTACTCCATCACGGCCGCCGAATGGCCTCAGGTGCGCTCCATGCTGCGCTTCCGCTTGGGAGACGACGTACGGTCCTGACGCCCGGGACGTTCCACGACCTAGCCAGGCCCGGAATCGGCGGGTACCCTGAATCCCGTCTTATTGTCTGCGGAAGGATTTCCCAAGTGCGCACTGTCCTCGTGTGAAGAACACCGAGGTGAGGCATGCCCCGCCCGCTCGGTGTCGAAAGACCTACACCGAGGAGTGCCCTCTTGCCCAAGAAATCAGTTGCGCCCAGCGTGGTCATCGACCACCTTTCCTTCTCCTTCGCCGACGGAACCCCCGTCTTCAGCGACCTCTCCCTGACCTTCCCGTCCGGTTTCACCGCATTGATGGGTGCCAACGGCCTTGGGAAGTCCGTACTCCTGCGCCTGATCGCGGGGCAGTTGACCCCCGACACAGGTCACATCAGCGTTCCGTCCCCACCGGTCGTGCTGCCGCAGGACCTCACTCTGCAGGCCGACACCACAGTTGCCGACCTGCTCGGCGTGACCGACGTGCTGGCCGCCATCGAGGAACTCAGCCGCACGGATCCCGCCCCCGAGCCTGACCGGGTCGCCGAACTCCTGGAGATCATCGGTGACCAGTGGGACGCCGAGGATTCCGCGTGCGCAGACCTGGCCGCCCACGGCCCTGTCTCGTTGCCGGCTGAGCCGGGCACGCTTCGTCGGGCAGTGTCCACGCTCTCCGGAGGAGAAGCCATGCTCGTGGCCCTCGTGGGGCTGCGGCGCGGACAACCGCAGCTGACGCTGCTGGACGAGCCGAGCAACAACCTGGACGAGGGCGCCCGCTCCCGGCTCGTGGAATCGCTGTCCGACTGGCCGGGGTCGGTGATCGTGGTGACCCATGATCGTGCCCTGCTCCGGGCCGCGGAGCACCTCGTCGAGCTGAAACCCGCGCGCATCAGGCGCGGCCGGCCGGATGGCGTGGTCTCGGAGACGTTCGGCGGGTGGGACGCCCGCGAGCGCGTTCTGACGGAGCGGCAGGAGTCAGCGGAACGTCGCCTTGCCCGTGCCCAATCGGATCTGCGCCACGAGAAACAAGCGCGGGAGGCCGAACAGGCGCGGGCAAGCAGGAGCGCGGCCCAGGGGCGCAAGGCCGCAGAGAACATGCCCAAGATCCTGGCGCAGACGCTCAAACGCAAGGCCGAAGCGAACACGGCCGACACGCGTGCGACTCGTGATGCTCGCGTCGGCGATGCTGCCGCTGAGGTCGGGGCCGCTCGTGAGGCGCTCAAGGAGCTGATCAGCATCGACGTGAACCTGCCAGGAACCCGTGTGGGCGCAGGAACCGTGGTGGTCTCCTCGATCGTGCCGGAGCTGGTCACGGGGCGGATCGTGGCCGACGACGGCGTTCCGCTGCCGCCCGGTGCGCCCCTGACCGTCCGGGGGCCGGAGTGCGTGGCGCTGTCCGGGCCCAATGGGGCGGGGAAATCCACGCTGCTCGAGCAGGTGCTTCCTGATGCCTCCGTGCCGTTCGGGGTGCTCTCCCAGCGCACCGGCTCAACGGCCGGAGAGGAACTGGACCCGGACCGGTCGGCATTGGAGAACCTGTTGGACCGCGTGCCTGCTCTGACTCAAGGGCATGCGCGTGACGTGTTGGCCAAGCTCGCGCTACGTGGGGAGAGGGTGCACCAGTCCTACGGCTCGCTGTCCGGCGGGGAACGCTTCCGTGTGGATCTCGCCCGGATCCTGGCCGCGACCCCCGCGCCCCAGCTGCTGGTGTTGGACGAACCCACCAACGACCTGGATCTGGATTCGGTCGAGGCGCTGGCCTCCGCCCTGGCCGACTTCGGTGGCGCGCTGATCCTGGTCAGCCACGACACCGAGCTTCTGGAGACGGTAGGGGTGACCCGGACGTGGGAGCTGGTGGAACCCGTCACAGCGTCGGAAGAACTGTCGTAGCGGCGGATCAAGCTCTGGCGTCGGAAGATGTCGGTCAATTCATCCGACCCGAGAGTTTCTCCCGACGCCGGGACAGGCAAGAGGCAACACAATGGCCGACGGCTGGTGGGGACCCCATGGTTCCCACCACCCGTCGGGCAT
>NZ_JALAGT010000099.1 GCF_022712295.1 Galactobacter sp. | reverse complement strand
GCTGGGCCCGAGCCACCAAAGGCGTCCCCGACGAGTTCCTGAAAACCCACCACATCGGCTGCGGCGGACAACCAGGCCAACCCCGCACCCAAACACCCGAAGTCAGCGCTGACGGGAATGCGGCAGGGGAGTCCTGCACCCCGACCACCGGTTTCACTGACGTGGAAAGCGTCGGGGACCTGTTCAGCCACCTTGTTCCCGGCGAAGCCGCAGAGGATGAGGGTGTTGCCGGTGATGTATGGGTTCCCGCCGGAATGGAGTACGACTCGACCCTGGGACTCCTGCTCCCGGCCGGGGTGGGGGTCCACGTGAACCTGGTCATCACCGATCTGGCGGCCTTCGGGATCACCGACCAACCGGCCCAGATCTTCGGGCTGGGCCCCTACCCGGCCGAAATGGCGAGGGAACTCATCCACACCGCCCAGACCCGACACTCCGCAACCATGCGACGGCTCTACACGGAACCGGGGTCGGGGGCGTTGATGCGGATGGAATCAACCGCCCGCACCTTCCCCGACGGGTTAGGCACAATGCTCGCCCTGCGTGACGGGCACTGCCGCTTCCCCTTCTGCGACGCCCCCATCAGACACCTGGACCACATCCAACCCCACGCAGAAGGCGGGCCCACCAGCTACTCCAACGGCCAGGGCCTCTGCGCCCGCCACAACCTCATCAAAGAATCCGACGGAGCCACCACAAATCCAGCCTCCGGCGGAGACACCGGAAGCCTCGGTGCAGGCGCCATCATCACCGTCCTCTCAACCGGCATGAAGTTCACCTCACCGGCCCGAGCCTTCCCCACTGAGTCACCCATGACCGTGGCAGAAGATCACTACTGGCGCGGCTACCGCGACGGCCGCGGAGACCAACGCCAACAACAAACCGACCGCGAACACGACCTCCAAAACCAAGAAGACACCATCTTCGCCGCAGAAGACCACCTCAAACAAATGGCCCACGCACTCCTCGAACACGGCACCGCATAGCCTGTCCGAGTTGGTGCAGACCACGGCCGGTAAGCCATATGGCAGATCACAGCGTGAGGCGCTCCCCACCAGGAGGGGCGCCTCACGCTGTGCTCAGTGTTTCGACTGGAAAGAGCTGGGTTTGGACTGGGAAGAGCCGTTCGCCCTGCACCGAACCAAACAGAAACTCGATCAGCGCACTACGGTGACCTTCTGCTTCTTGGCCTCGGCCTTGGCACGCTTGCGCAGCACCTTCTCGTCCACGGGGGAATTCGGGTCGGCTCGCAGGTGGCGGAAGTACTCAGCAGCCTCATCCTGACGCTGCTGTTCCTTCCCGGATGACAGCGGGGAACGCAGGTGTTCCTGGGTGTACCCGAAGGCATCGACCAGATCCTGCGCGTGAGGACGCAAACGCAGGATGAGACGGGACACGTAGTCCTTCAGTGCCCGTGCGCGTTGGGCTGAGAGTCGGCCGTTCATGAGGTACCAAGCCAGTTCGTCCTCGATGCTCGTGAGCGCGAAGAGGTCGCGTACCCAGGTGAGCACCTCGAGCGTGTCCCGGTCCTCGACGTTCTCAAGCGCACGGGTGAACGCATCCCACTGCAGGAGACGAGCGTGAACCTTGGCCGCGGCGATGAGATCGTTCTGGTGCTCGTTGAACACCGCGGCTTGCTCGGCCGGCGACTTCTTGGACGCACCCTGGATGGCGCGGCCGATCTCGGCGACGGCCACGTTCACACGCTGTTCCAGCAGCTCGCGCTGAACCTCGGGGTCCTTCAACTCCGCGACGGAACGCCGGGTGGAGGCGGCATCGTGGGCCTCCTGGCCCAGCACGCGCACGCCGGTGCGCGAAGCCACGGCGTCGGCTCCGGTCTTGAGGACGTACTTGGCCAGGCCCTTGGCATCCATCCCCTTGAACTCAGCGGCGAAGTCGGTGAGCAGGCGCTTGCCGACCAGCTGCAGGAGGATGTTGTTGTCGCCCTCGAAGGTGGCATAGACATCCAGGTCGGCATGGAGGCCGGTGAAGCGGTTCTCGGCCATGAAGCCGGCGCCGCCGCAGGCCTCGCGGCACTCCTGGATGGTGTCCAGCGCGTCCCAGGTGCTGGCGGGCTTGAGCGCCGCAGCGAGCGTCTCGAGTGCCTCCCGGTCCGCGTCGGTGTCGTGTGCACCAGAGAACACGCCGTCGAACGTGGCGAGCAGCTCCTCGTGGGCAAAGGACTCGGCATAGGTGCGCGCGATCCGGGGGATCAGGCGGCGCTGATGGCGACCGTAGTCCAGCAGCACCTCCTCATGGATGTCGGAGGAAGCGTTGAACTGCCGGCGCTGGTTGGCGTAGGTGGTGGCGATCTGCAGCGAAAGCTTCGAAGCAGCCACAGCAGCACCGTCCAGGGACACACGCCCCTGGACCAAGGTGCCGATCATGGTGAAGAAGCGACGGCCGGGGGAGTCGATGGACGACGTGTACGTTCCATCTGCCGCGACATCGCCGTAGCGGTTGAGGAGGTTGGTGCGGGGGACTCGCACGTGGTCGAACGCGAAGCGGCCATTGTCGATACCGTTCAGTCCGCCCTTCACCCCATCGTCCTCGGAGGAGACACCCGGCAGCAGGTTCAGGAACTCATCCCGCACGGGAACGTAGAAGCAGTGCACACCGTGATTGACGCCGTTGGTGATGAGCTGGGCGAAGACCGTCGCGGCCTTGGCATGCAGAGCGGCGTTTCCCAGGAATTCCTTCCAAGCGGCCCGGAAGGGCGTGTTGATCTCGAACTCTTCCGTCTCCGGGTCATAGGTGGCCGTGGTGCCCAAGGAGGCCACGTCGGAACCGTGACCGATCTCGGTCATGGCGAAGGCCCCGGGGATGTCCAGGTTCATGATGCCCGGCAGCCACTTGTCATGCTGTTCTGCATTGCCCAGATGCAACACGGCGGAGCCGAAGAGCCCCCACTGCACACCCGACTTGATCTGCAGCGACGGATCCGCGGTGACGAGTTCCTCGAACGCAGCGATGTTGGCACCGTGGTTGTCGTCTCCGCCGTACTGCTTGGGGAACGCACGTTTGATGGCACCCTCACTGACCAGGGTCGAGAGGTTGTCCAACGTCCGTTGCCGGTGCTCCGGCACGGACTGCCCTTCGATCTTGTGCAGGTCGGGGCGCTTGGCGAGTTCGCGAGACGTCTCGCGGGCCTCGGCCCACCGTCCCAGCAACTGCTGGGAGAGGGCTTCGACGTTGATGCGGGGGTCGGTCATCATGCTTCCTTAAACTTTCGATCCAACTTCGGTGAGGAACGGAGAAGGTCAACGGACTGGTAAGAAATCAGGGGAATTCAGGAGGTGGTGGTAAGCCCGGCGAGCAGCCACCCTGTGATGGTGGCGGCCAGGGCTTCTGGGGTGCCGCGTGGTGCAGGCCCGGCCAACCAGGACTCACCGGCCGAACGAATCAACCCGATAGCGGCATAGGCACGGATCCCGGCCAGGCCAGGTGAGGATTCGAGCGGGGCCAGCTCATCGAGCCGTTCACCCATGAGCTGTGCCAGGTCACGGGTGAAGGCCAGCACCGTGTCGGACGGAGCGTCGGCAGCAGGTGCGGTCTCTCCACCCAAGACGAATGCGTAGGTATTGGGGGAGGATGCGGCCTGTTCAAGATAGGTGCGAACCATGGCCCGCAGGGAGGTTTCGGGATCCGACGTGGCTGCCGCTGCGGCCACCACGGCGTCACGGAGACCGTCAACCACATCGGCACCGATGGCGGATCGAAGCCCGTCCTTGCCGCCGAAGTAGCGATAGACCACGGACTTGGATGTGCCGGCGTCCGAGGCGATGACGTCCATCGGGACGCCCGGGCCGTTGAGGTGAATGGACTTGCGTGCGGACCTGACGAGGTCCTGCCGTTTCCGACTACGATGATCCACCCAGCGCGTCTCCCTGCCATCCAAGGTTTCGTCTTCACCCGTCAGGGACTCGGTGCCTTCAAGATCGGTGAGCTGTTTCACGATACCGAGCGTACCAGGTACTCTGGGTTTCGGATACAAACCCTGGCGACCGCCCAAGGTCCTTTACGCCCCAATCACAGGAGCACACACTCATGGCCTCACCCGCCTACGTTCTCGCAGGAAATCGCATCCCCTTCGCCCGTGCCCACGGTGCCTATGTCGGCGCTTCCAACCAGGACATGCTCTCCGCAGCCCTTGACGGACTCGTGGCCCGCACCGGCCTGCAGGGACAGCGTGTGGGCTCCGTCGCGGCCGGCGCGGTGCTGAAGCACTCCCGCGATTTCAACCTGACCCGTGAAGTGGTCCTCGGCTCCACCCTCGACTCGGCCACCCCTGCCTACGACGTCCAGATGGCCTGCGCAACAGGCATGGAGGCCATCGGCTCCCTGGCCGACTCCATCCGCGCCGGCCGTTTCGACTCCGCCATCGGTGGCGGCGTGGATTCCATCTCCGATGCCCCCATCACCGTCTCCGACGGCGCCCGCGCGACGCTGCTGGAACTCTCCAGGGCGCGGACCGCCAAAGACAAGCTCAAGGCGATCACCAAGCTGCGCCCGCGCGACCTGGCCCCCGTGGCACCGGGCACCGACGAACCCCGTACCGGCCTGTCCATGGGTGAACACCAGGCCATCACCACTCTCAAGTGGGGCGTGACGCGGAAGGAACAGGACGAACTCGCCCTGGCCAGCCACCTCAACCTCGCCGCAGCCTATGACGAGCACTTCTTCGACGACCTCGTGACGGGGTTCCGTGGCCTGAGCCGTGACAACAACCTCCGGGCGGACTCCACTCTGGAGAAGCTCGGCAAGCTCAAGCCCGCCTTCGGCCGCGGCCTCCCGGGGGAGGCCACCATGACCGCAGGCAACTCGACCCCGTTGACGGACGGCGCTTCCGTGGTGCTGCTCGGTACCGACGAGTTCGCGCAGACCAACGGCCTCACCCCGCAGGCCGAGTTCGTGGATCACGAGTTGGCCGCCGTGGACTTCGTCTCCGGCGAGGAGGGCCTGCTGATGGCGCCCGCCTACGCGGTGCCCCGGCTTCTGGCCCGCAACGGACTCGCCTTGGCCGACCTCGATTTCGTCGAGATCCACGAGGCCTTCGCAGGCACCGTGCTCTCCACTCTCAAGGCCTGGGAGGACGCCGACTTCTGTCGCGATCGCCTTGGCCTGGACGCGCCTCTGGGCAGCGTGGACCGTGCCAAGCTCAACGTCGCAGGGTCTTCGCTCGCTGCGGGCCATCCCTTCGCGGCCACGGGCGGACGCATCGTCGCCACCCTCGCGAAGATGCTGCATCAGCGTGGTTCCGGGTACGGCCTGGTATCCGTGTGTGCCGCCGGTGGCCAGGGTGTCGTCGCCCTCCTCAAGGCAGCCTGAGACGAGGGGACCAGTCACAATGAGCAACGCATACCAGAAGTTCGTCTCCCGCGGCCTCGGCGCAGCACTCGCCAAGTCGCTCGGGCTTCCCCGCCCGGCCAAGCTCCGCCGCTTCCGCGCAGGAGATCCTCTCCTGCCGGGGCCCGTGCAGCTGATCGGCACCTCGAACGGCGCACGTGAGATCGCCGAGGAACTCCTGACCTGGGGCCTCGACGTCCGTACTCATGACGCCGGGAACACCCGATTGGGCGGCATCCTCGTCATGCTCGACGACGTGGCTGCCCCCTCCGATCTCTCGGCACCCGCGCAGGAACTCGCCGCCGCCGTACGACGGCTCGGGGCCGGGGCGCGGGTGGTGGTGGTCTCGCGGGCGGCGAGTAACGCCGTCGGGCAGGGGACCCGAGCGGCACGCCAGGCCGTCACCGGCCTGGTCCGCTCGCTGGCGCACGAGATGCGCGGCGGCGCCACAGCCAACGGCATCGTGGTGGCCGACGGCGTGTCCGTCACCGCGCCGTCGACGCTGGGTGCCCTCCGTTTCCTGTTCTCCGGACGCAGTGCTTACGTGGACGGTCAGTTCCTGACCGTTGATTCCTCGCGCGGCGAGCTGCCCGCCGACCCCGAGCGGCCGCTGGCAGGGAAGGTCGCAGTCGTGACAGGTGCGGCCCGCGGCATCGGCGCCGAGATCGCGACAGTCCTCTCCCGCGACGGCGCCACCGTGGTGGCCGTGGACGTCCCGCAGGCGGGCGAGGCCCTGAGCGCCGTGACCAACCGGGTCGGTGGCACCGCGCTGCAGCTCGACGTCACCCGGCCGGATGCGGGCCAGGTCATCCTGGACCACGCGCGCTCCCGTCATGGCGGACTGGACATCGTGGTGCACAACGCCGGCATCACCCGGGACAAGCTGCTGGTGAACATGGGCAAGGCCCGCTGGGACTCGGTCATGGCCGTGAACCTGGAGTCGCAATTGGCCATGAACCGAACCTTCGAGGCGGCCGGACTGACCGGTCTGCGCATCGTTTCCCTCGCATCGACGTCAGGCATCGCGGGCAATCGTGGGCAGACCAACTACGGGGCATCCAAGGCCGGGGTGATCGGGCTGGTGCAGGCGGAAGCCGACGTCTTCGCTCAAGGCAACGGCGGCGTGAACGCCGTTGCGCCGGGTTTCATCGAGACCGACATGACGGCCAAGATGCCCTTCGGGCCCAAGTGGGCAGGGCGCCTGGTGCTACCCAGCCTGCAGCAGGGCGGCCTACCTCGCGATGTCGCGGAGGGCGTGGCCTTCCTGTCCTCGGATGCGGCGGCCGGTATCAACGGTACCGTGCTGCGTGTGTGCGGCCAGAGTCTGATCGGAGCCTGAACCATGACCGTTCTCACGTTGGATTCCTCGCCCTCGCTGCCCAAGCTCTACGCCAAGGCTGCCGGTGGGTCACTGAAGACGGTGAAGTCCGTTTCCGCGGATTCGCTGCCGGATCTGGAGGTGGTGTTGGACGGCGCCTCCGTCTCCGCCGCGACCCTGACGGCTTACCACCGGCTCGTCGGTGGGGCCACCACAGATCACGTCGATTCCGTTGCCCTGCACGGGCTCGGATTCCCAGTGGCGCTGGCCCTGATGTCCCGCCCGGAATTCCCGTTGCCACTCATGGGGGCCGTGCATCTGTCCAACCACGCCTCGTTGCTGCGACCGGTGCGTGTGGGGGAGAGCCTCACCGTGAGGGCCACCGCCCAGGACCTGGCCGCCCATCACGCCGGGACCACGGTCACCATCGTCACCAGGCTCTTCTCCGGCGCGGACGAGGTCCACGTCTCCCGCAGCGTGTACTTGGCCAAGGGTGTGAGGCTGCAGGGAAGTGAGGCTCCAAAACGTCCGGAAAGAGCCACATTCCAGACTCCGGTGCCCACCGGAGCCTGGAAACTTCCCGCCAGCATCGGTCGCGCCTGGGCCGAGGTGTTGGGGGACTGGAACCCGATCCATCTCGGAGCCCTGCCCGCCAAGGCGCTCGGCCGCAAACGGGCCATAGCGCACGGCACCTACCTCGCGGCACGCGCCTTACAGGGTGCAGTTCGGGCCGACCAGGTCCATGAATGGGAGATCACCTTCGGGGCACCGGTATCGCTTCCGGGCACGGTGAGTTTTGCTCGGGAGTCCGACGGAGCGTTCTCAGGTTGGGATGCGCGCAGGGGACGGGAACACTTCAGCGGCTCGGTCCGGGCTCTCTGACCCGGTGCAATGCGTGAGGTCCGACTGCGGGTGACCGCCCGCCGTCGGACTCCATCCCTCTAATCGGCCCCATCCCTCTAAGGGGACCTGGCCTTCGAATGGGTTCTGGCCTACGAAGGCGACCGGCCTTCCGGGGGGAACGGAACCGGACCAGAATCACCGGAAAACAAAGTAGGGCCGCAAACAAGGTTTTAATGATTGCGGCCCTACACATTGTGCGCGGGGGGGGGCGAGGACCCCCCCCCACGAAAAAGAGGGCGAGCACCACAAGCTAG
>NZ_JALAGT010000098.1 GCF_022712295.1 Galactobacter sp. | reverse complement strand
GGGTGGTGCGGTGACCCGCGTCGCCGGTGTGAACTGGGCGTCCGTCGGTGACGCCGCCGCGCTGGTCAACCCGCTCAACGGCGAGGGCGTCGACTACGCCCTCGAGGCCGCCCAGGATCTCGTGGGCGACGACGTGGGCACGCCAGTGGTCGCGCTGAACGGCGTGGGCTTCTTCGGTCCAGTGATCACGCGCGTGCCGCGCGGAGAACTGGCCGGTGAGCTGTTCGACGCAGCGGTGACGCTGGGCAACTTCCCGCACTTCTTCGAGCTGAAGCGCTCTCGTACGGAGGGTCCGGACTCCACCATCCGGATCTGATCCGCAGTCACACCTCGACGCCCGGGCACCTCGACACGGTGGCCGGGCGTCGTTGCGTGACGGCGCCTCCGGGTTTAGATACGGTGTGGTTGCGGAATAGGAATCGACGGTCAAGGAGTTGTTCATGGCGTTCGCCGACGCACGCAAGTTCAAAGGGCACCACGTGGTGAAGGTGACCGCGTCCGAACGCATCACGCCGCACATGGTGCGCGTGACAGTGCAGGGCGAGAGTCTTCACCGACTACCGGTCCACGGATTCGATCAGTGGTTCCGCCTCTTCCTCCCCAACCCTGGCGGCGTCACGGATTTCTCCCGCGTGCCGGAACAATTCGGTTTCGGTGCCTACATGAAGTACCTGCGGACCAAGGCCGGTGTGCGTCCGCCCTTCCGAAATTACACGGTCCGCAGCCTGCGTCCGGACGTCGGCGAGATGGACATCGACTTCGTCTCCCACGGTGACGCGGGCATCGCAGGACCATGGGCCGCGCAGGCCCGACCGGGAGAAGAGTTGATGATCCTGGACCAGGGGCGCGGCTTCGATCTGCCTGACGACGCCACCGAGGTGTTGATGGCCGGGGACGAATCGGCGCTGCCCGCTGTCCTGGGTGTGTTGAGGGACCTGCCCGCACACATCAGGGGACACGCCATCGTCGAGATTCCCGATGCAGCGGACCAGCAGGAGGTCGAGGGCGAGTCCCAGGTGCAGTTGGACTGGATTGTGCGGGATCACTCCGACACGGTGGGGCAGGCAGCGTTGAAGGCCTTCCAGCAGCTGGTCCCGACCGCCGCGGACACGGCCTACGGATACACGGTGGGGGAGCAGCAGCTGGCCTCGGCCGGTCGCCGCCACCTGGTGGCTCAGGGCGTGGACAAGCGCCGCATCGGATTCGTGGGCTACTGGAAGCGCGGCAAGGCGGAGGCCTGAGCCCCTGCCACGGGTTCGTCCGAAACCTGGATACGGTCAAGAACCACAACGACGGCGCCCAGTGATCACTGGGCGCCGTCGTTGTGGTTCAGTGCCGTAGCCGTGGCGGGATCGGAGGCTCAGGCCTCGGGGAGCTCCCCGAGTTCCACATCGGACACGGTCAGCTGCTCTTCACCCTCGACCAGGTTGATGGTCTCAGCGGCCGTGGCGGCCTTGAGATCACCCAGGCCGAGGTTGAGGCGGGCGATCTTCTGGGCCGGCGCGGACACCGTTGCGGTCACCACGGGGGTGCGCTGTTTGACCTGGGCTTCCGACTTGGCCTTGCGCAGACCGGCCAGCGCCTCACCGACCGTGGGAAGCACCTCGGCATCGGCATCTTCCGGGAGGCCCGCGCGCAGCGCATCGGCGGAGGGCCAGGCTGCGCGGTGGACGGAACCGGCACGCCACCAGCTCCAGACCTCGTCCGTGGCGAAGGGCTGGAACGGTGCCAGAAGACGCAGAACCGCATCCAAGGTGGTGGCCAGCGTGGCGCGGACGGAGGCCGTCTGCTCCTCGGAGACTCCGCCGTAGGCTCGGTCCTTGATGAGTTCCACGTAGTCGTCCGTGAAGGACCAGAAGAAGCTCTCGGTCAGGTCCAGTGCACGAGCGTAGTCGTAGGCGTCGAAGGCCTTGGTGGCCTGCTCCACGACATCGGCCAGGCGCGCCAGTAAGGAGGCATCCAAACCATTGATGACCACGGCGGCGTCGGCCGGGGTGGTGAGCACGTCCGAAGCGGTGACGCCCATGTTCAGTGCGAACTTGGAGGCGTTGAGCACCTTGATGGCCAGGCGGCGTCCGATCTTCATCTGGGAGATCTCGTACGCGGTGTCGGCTCCGAGCTTGGCCGAGGCCGCCCAGTAGCGCACGGCGTCGGCTCCGAACTTCTCGAGGATGTCGGTGGGGACCACCACGTTGCCCTTTGACTTGGACATCTTCTTGCGATCGGGGTCCAGGATCCAACCTGAGAGCGCTGCGTGCTTCCAGGGGGTCTTGCCCTCCAGGGAGTTGGCGCGCACCACGGTGGAGAACAGCCACGTGCGGATGATGTCGTGACCCTGTGGGCGCAGGTCGAACGGGAAGACGTTGGCCCAACGCTGGGGATCCACGCCCCACCCGCCCACGATCTGCGGGGTCAGGGAGGACGTGGCCCAGGTATCGAGCACATCCGGGTCACCGGTGAAGCCGCCGGCCACGCCGCGCTGATCCTCGGTGTAACCGGCGGGCGCCTGAGCGGCGGGGTCAACGGGCAGCTGATCCTCGGACGGGGTGATCGGGGCCGAATAGTCCGGTTCGCCATCGGCGTCCAGCGGGTACCAGATCGGGATCGGCACGCCGAAGAAGCGCTGGCGGGAGACCAGCCAGTCCCCGTTGAGACCCTCGACCCAGTTCTCGTAACGGGAACGCATGTGGCCGGGGTGCCATTCGAGTTCACGGCCGCGGGCGATCAGTTCGTCACGGCGGTCGGCGTCGCGACCACCATTGCGGATGTACCACTGGCGGGAGGTGACGATCTCGAGCGGCTTGTCGCCCTTCTCGTAGAAGTTCACCGGGTGGGTGATCTTCTCGGGCTCGCCGATCAGCAGGTCGGCCTCGCGCAGCATCTCGACGACGCCCTCCTTGGCGGAGAACGCGGTCTTCCCGGCGATGCGGTCGTAGTTGGCGCGACCGGCCTCGGTGGTGATCCACTCGGGGGTCTCGCGGGCCAGGCGGCCGTCCCGACCCATGACCGGGCGGGTGTCCAGCTGCAGTTCGCGCCACCAGGTGACGTCGGTCAGGTCGCCGAAGGTACACACCATGGCGATACCGGTGCCCTTGTCGGGCTTGGCCAGGTGGTGGGCCTTGACCTCCACCTCCACGTCGAAGAGCGGGGAGCGCAGCTTCTTCCCGAACAGCGGCTGGTAGCGCTCGTCATCCGGGTGGGCCACCAGGGCCACGCAGGCGGGGAGCAGTTCCGGGCGGGTGGTCATGATCTCCACGGACTGGCCGTCGGAGTCGGTGAACGCATAGCGGTGGTAGGCGCCGGGCATCTCCCGGTCCTCGAGCTCGGCCTGGGCCACTGCGGTGCGGAAGGTGACGTCCCACATGGTGGGCGCCTCGGAGAGGTAGGCGTCTCCGAGCGAGAAGTCGCGCAGGAAGGCGCGCTGGCTCGTGGCGCGGGAGTGGTCGTCGATGGTGCGGTAGGAGATGTTCCAGTCCACGGACAGGCCCAGGGTGGTGAAGAGGTCCTCGAAGACCTTCTCGTCCTCCGTGGCCAGCCGCTCGCACAGCTCGATGAAGTTCTGGCGGGAGACCACGTCCCAGTCACGCTGGTTCTTGGCCGGCTTGGCCGGAGGCTCGTACGTGGCGTCGTACTTCAGCTTGGGGTCGCAACGGACGCCGAAGTAGTTCTGCACGCGGCGCTCGGTCGGCAGGCCGTTGTCATCCCACCCCATGGGGTAGAAGACGTTCTTGCCCTGCATGCGCTGGTACCGAGCCAGGACGTCGGTCTGTGTGTAAGAGAAGACGTGACCCACGTGCAGCGAACCGGACGCGGTGGGCGGGGGAGTGTCGATGGAGTAGACGGCCTCGCGGCTGGTCTCCTCCTCGAAGGCGTAGGTGCCCTGCTCGCGCCAGCGAGTGGAGAGCTTCTCTTCCAGCCCTTCGAGGGCGGGTTTGTCGGGGACGGTGACGGGCGTGTCTGTGCCCGTGATGTTCTCAGCCATACCTTCCATTCTTCCACGTCGAGGGCAGCCGAGCGCTCAGGCGAAAGTGGTCATATTGTCACAACATATGTAATGTGTTCCGAGTCTCAATGGTCCAGCAAGAAGGAAGCATTCATGGTCAAGGTCGGGCTGGTCGGATACGGATTCGGTGGCAGGGTCTTTCATGCCCCGTTCATCGTGGAGGCGGGTCTTCAGCTGAGCGGTGTCGTGGCTCGCAGCAGCGCCAAGCGGGAACAGTTGACCACGGATCACCCGAATGTGCCCGTCTTCGACTCACTCACCGAACTTCTGGCCGCCGATGTGGCCGATCTGATCGTGATCACCACCCCGCCGGAGACTCACGTGGACCTGAGCCTTGAAGCGATCGCGGCGGGAACCCCGGTGATCGTGGACAAGCCCTTTGCACCCGATGCCGCCCAGGCCCAAAAGGTGGTCGACGCCGCGGCCGCCGCGGAGGTCCCGCTCGGCGTCTTCCACAACCGTCGTTGGGATCCGGACGTACGCGCCATCAATGCCGTTCTGGATTCCGGAGAACTGGGCGAGACCTGGTCGGTGCATTCGCGCTTCGACCTGGACGAGCCCGACGGCCTCGAGGCCGGTCCCGCGCACGGCTTGCTCCGCGACATCGGCTCGCACCTGGTGGACCAGGCGATCTTCCTGTCCGGCCCGGCCATCAGCGTCGAGGCCAGCCTCAATGAGGCGCAGAAGGACGGCTTCACGGTGGACGCTGCCTTCGACGTGACACTGCACCACGCCTCCGGAGTGCATTCCCACCTGCACTCCACCAAGCTCAATCACCTGGCAGAGCGGTCCTGGCGCGTCTACGGCGCCAAGGGCGCTTACACCCAGACCGGAACCGATGAGTTCGCCGGGGGCGCTGTACACACGGCCGACGGCGTACGGCCCGTCCCCGGCGCGGCGACGAACGCCGCGGACTACTACCGGCTCGTCGGGCAGGCGCTGGAGAACGGGACGGAACTGCCGGTCACGGGCGCCCAGGGCGTCAAGGTCATGGAGGTGCTCGACGCCGCGCGTACCTCGGCGCGCGAGCGTCGCATAGTGGCGCTGGAGGGCTGAGGCGCTACGCGCCTGACGTCGGCTTGTGGTCGTGGAGCCAGTCAGCGAGCTCATCCATCACCGCGACCGCCTCGATGGCCCGCGCGTAGGGCGAGGGCATCCGGAAGACCTCTGCGCCCCAGGAGGTGTCGATGGGCTGGAATCCCGGACGCCCCTCGCTGCCCAGCAATTCTCGCGTTCCGTGCCGCCACATACTGATCACCAGCCCCACGTCGCGAGCGGCCAGTTCGCGCTCGATCCGCACGCTGCCCTCACGCATCAGGGCCATGGTCTCCGGGTCGTCCTCGGAGCGCGGCGCCTGCGAGAGATTCACGAACCCGATCCCTTGCGAGGCCGCCTGGAGATCCTGGAATTCCTCGCCAGGAACGGGGTCGAAGAGTCCGGCCTCGATGAGTCGCCCCAGCTGCCTGCGGCCGATGGGTCCGTGGTAGTAGTGCCCGTTCGCAATCGCCCCGGGCGACGTCTTACCGCCCACGATGCACGCCCACAGCGGGGCGTCGTCCGGTCCGGGCCAGAGGTCGCCCAACGTGGTGGTGCCGTCCGGGAGCCGGGTGAGCAGGCGTGGATCGTGGGCGGGTTCAGGCATGGCACCAGCCTCTCATCTGATGGAGCGAGGCATTAGCGTGAAGACATGACGATCAAACAACGAGTCATCAGCGGTGCGCGCTTTGGGCTGGCGACCGGACTCTTCACGCTCATTCCTGTGGGCAGGCTCCAGGGCAAGGCGCTTGCGGTCACCAGCGTCGGTGTGGGGGTAGGCGTTGGGGGACTGGTGGGTGTGGCGGCCTTCCGTCGGCCCGACCAGAGAGGTGAGATCCAACCAGACGAGGAAGAAGGCTCCACGTCGGCGCGCCTGGCGATGGCGGGCATCACCGGGATCGTTGCCGGTGCAGGAGTATGGCTGACCTGCACCACCGACCGCTTGGAGGAGGCCTGGCTGCGTCGACGAGGTCTCAAGAAGCCGAGGCCCTGGATGGCGCTCGCTGCTGCGGTGGTCGGAGGCGTGACCGAAGCGATTGATCAGCCACGCGACCAGGACAGTGACCAAGCGGGCTGACAGCACTAGCCTGGAGACATGACTGCTACCGCAACAGAACCCGTTCGTTCCGCCCTCGTCACCGGCGCCTCTGCCGGCATCGGTCGCGCCACCGTTGTTGCCTTACGCAACAGCGGCTGGAACGTGGTGGCCGTGGCCCGGAGACAGGAGCGTCTGGAAGAACTGGCGGCGCAGACGGGCTGCTCCTGGGTGGCGGGCGACATCACGGTCGACGCGGACGTCGACGGAATGCTGGCCGTGGCCAGAGCCGAAGGCGTCACCACGCTGATCAACATCGCCGGAGGCGCCCGCGGGACCCAGAAGGTCGCCGACGCGGTCACCGAGGACTGGGAATGGATGATGCAGGCCAACTACGTGGGCACCATGAAGCTCACTCGTGCCCTGTTGCCCCAGCTTCGTGCGGCCACCGGTGGCGGAACTGTGCTGAATCTGACCTCCACCGCGGCCTTGGCAGCTTACGAGGGCGGTGCCGGCTACAACGCCGCCAAGGCTGCAGAGCGTGCTACCACCCAGGCGCTGCGTCTCGAAGAGGCAGAGAACGACGTGCGCGTCGTCGAGGTGTTGCCCGGAATGGTCAAGACCGATGAGTTCTCCCTCCGCAGGCTCGGCTCCGCCGAGGCCGCGGACAAGGTCTACGCCGGGGTGGAGAAGCCGCTGACGGCCGAGGACGTGGCCGATGTGATCCGCTACGCGGTGGAGGTCCCGCACCACGTCAATCTGGACGAGATCGTGATGCGGCCTGTGGCGCAGGCCGCGCAATACAAGGTGATCCGTAAGTAGGTAGCGTTCGGCTGAGCCAGCCGCGCATTGCCGCCACGTCTCCGTAGCGCAGACCCACCTCGCGGGGCGGGCTGACCAGGAGATGCCGGGGGATGGGGCCGTCGAAGTCGATCTCTCGCGCAGCGTTCTCCAAACCGTTGCCGACCACGGACCTCGGCAGGTCGTCGTCCACCCAGATGAGGCGGTCGGCCTGGCTCTGCTCAACCAGGGCAAGCACTGCCCGCAGCTTCCACCAGGAATGTTGGCTGGGTTCCAGGGAGACGTCGGCGTCGAAGAGGGGATTCAGTTCGAGTCGGTCAGGTGTGGGTTGCACCAGCGGGTACTCGGCTCGCAGTGGGACCAGCCCGTCAAGCTTCAGTGTGGTTTCGAAGCCGTCCAACAGGTGAGGGTCGCTGAGCCACGTAGTGCACCAGGCGCCGGTCACGTCCTCGCGTTCCAGCAGCGGTCGCAAGGCCATCATGGTGGCCGGGTTCCAGCGGACGGGCCAGCGGCCCACGTGCGACGTGGTCAATTCGGCTTCAGGGGCGGGATGAAGGGTGGAGGCGTGAACGCTGTTGAGAACGCCGTCCACATCGAGAACCAGGAGCGTGGTCATGGCCGCCTCATCTCTACTTGCCGACGGGACCCTTGGGGTGTGGGGTCCGTGTGAGCAGTCACAGTAGGCGGCGGAACCCGGAACCCGCTGCGACCAAGCAGGGACTCCGCTGTGCATCAGATCACGTGTGGAGGTCGGGTCGCGCGACACCGGCCCGCTTGACCGAGCACGGTAGACTGTGTGCATCACGGCATCGATCCGGCCATCACCGGTGAGCCTCCGGAAGAAACCCGTCCACAAGGTCAGGGGAGTAGACCCGGACGGGACAGCCCGTCACAGCTGACACGAGCGGTCCGCTTCTCCTGACAGGGAGGCGGGCAACCCAGGGTGGTACCGCGGCACGCGGGCACGGGAAACCGTGACCGTGACGTCGTCCCTAGAACCCGTCGAGATCCATCTCGGCGAGCCGGACCTCGGGCAGCATCCGAGGCCTAGAGGGACGGCCCGCCACCGAAGTAAAGGTCTTCTTACCTTGAGCGTCTACCCCCGCGCCACGTCAGACCCCAACGGCGCCACCCCCGCCACCCCGCGCGTCCCCGAGATCGAGGGACGCATCCACAAGTACTGGGACGAGGACGGCACCGTCCAGGCGTCCAGCGCGCCGCGTG
>NZ_JALAGT010000097.1 GCF_022712295.1 Galactobacter sp. | reverse complement strand
GGTGATGCCTGCACAACAGGATGCCGTTGCCGATACTCGTGGGACCGTTCAGTGAGGCCGGGCGAACATGGTGGGCGTCGCAACGTAAACCCGGGATGTGACAGTCCGGGACCGCACAGGTGGCGTAGGTGGTGAGCAGCACCCGGCGCTGAGCCGCAGTGAAGGTTCTGTGTTGGGCGACCGTGTAGTCCAGTAGATCGCCTTGCCTCGTGGTGACGATCTCCACCACAGCATCGCAGAGGATGGTCCCGAGCCGGGAGAGCGGAATCGTTGCACCCGTGGCGGGTAGAAGGGCGGAGGTCACCAGGCGTGGATCCTGCAGCAGGTGCGCACCGAAAACCGGCAATGGCGGCCTCGCTCGTGAAAGTTGCGACGACTGCGGCTGCTCTGCTCCATCCTCACGACAGCAGCCTTCTGCGTCGGCGGCACCAACGTCGCAGCACCCTGCTCCTGCACGGCAATCGTGCCCGCCTCTTCCCGTTTCGACCCCGCCATCAGCCTGGAGATCACCGTCGCCGTGGGCGTGGACGCCAAAGTTGTCGCCAGTCTGGAGGGCGGTGTCTGCGTCTGCATGGTGGATGCTGGCGGTGGGGTCGCCGTCGCGGAGGCTGGCGGTGGGGTTGTCGTCGCGGAGGGCCTGGTCGTCGTTGAGCAGGCTGATGAGTCGGTTGATGGTCTTGATCGCCGCATCGGTGAGGAACCCTGCCCGCCCGGCCTCGACCAGCGTGGCGGCGGCCTCGGTGACGGCCGCGTCCACGACCTGTACGGCTTGCGACCGGGGATCGAGTGAACCGGCTACGCCAGGCTCCTCCTGGCCGGGGCGAGGCGTATGCGTCAACGCCTTCAACACTTGCTCGGCCCGGGCCAGGAGGATCACTCGTGGTTGGGCACCGCCCTGGTCCGGGGCACTCCTACCCGCCAGACCGAGCAGCGTCACGAAGGCATCGTGCTGTGCCTGAGGGAAGGTCACCGGGTCCTCGCCCTGTAGCCGGAACACACCATCGGTGGCCGAGACCTCGAACGGCGAGACAGGACCCGGGCCAGTCCCAGTGCCAGCGCCAGTGCCAGTGCCAGTGCCAGTGCCACCAGCGTGTCCGGCCTCCGCTCCGCCGGCGTGTCCAGCCCCGGTCCCTGAACCAACCTCTGGACCAGTCCCGACTCCTCCCGGGTCGGCCGCGGTCTTGGGGTCGAGGATCGCTGCTAACAAGGTGGTGAGGTGTTCGTAGGCCTCCGGAGTCAGTTTGGCCCGCAGTTCGGCTGGGTCCCCGGGCCTCTTCCCTGGTTTGAGTGTCAGGCTGCGCTTGTGGTGGACCTCGTCATCGGCCGGTTCCGGGCCGTCCTGGTCCACGAGTTCGGCCAGCTGCCTCCCCAGCCTGTGCAGTTCTTCCGGGTGCATGCCCAACCCGTAGCGGCCCTGTATCAGGTCAAGAATCGGGACCGTCTCTGGTGGTGTGCCGTACCGGCCGCCGGTGGCATGACCAACCAGAATGGACTCCACCGTCTCCAACGCGCCCACATCCACCCCGCTCTTACGCCTGGCCAACGGTGTGAGCAGGCTGGAGATCACCTCGGCCTGCCCCAACGTCACCGCCCCGGCAGCGACCGCCTCCGCCAGCACCGGCAAGAGGGCGTGGTGGGCATTGATCGTGAACGATTCACATGTGGTGGCTGTGCGCACGCATTTCAGATCACGCAGGGTTTTCATTGTGGTCAACAAATAATTCTTGACCGCGACCTCGGGCGAACGAACACCCAGCAGGTCATTGATCCGCTCGACCTTGGGGATCGCCGGATCGGAACCAGCAACAATCATGTCAGCGCATACACTCAGAATCCGATCCGTACCAGCATACACCCGATTGACCCGTCCCAACACCAGGCGCAGGTCTGCCACACTCACCGAACCCGCCCAGCCGACCGCAGCAGGTGAGCCGATGGTAGCGCCGGGTTTCAGCGCTCCGTTAGTCACACCACCCGGATCACGCCGCTTGAGACTGGAGTGCGCCTTGCCGGTCGTGACCGCACCACCGCCGTCCGCAAGACCCACGAGGTCGTCTGGAACGTGATCCACGAAGGACCCGCCGCCACCCTCGTTGCCAACGAACCGGGATACGACCCCGAGACCCCCACGACCGGCATGACGCTCACGCACCCGGGACCCATCGGGACCGAAGACCTCCTGAATCAACGCCGCCGCTTCGGCCTGAGCGGCCGCAGCCCTGTCCAGCGCCTCCATCACCTCCGGCATGCCAGGGGTGGACGCGGCCGGCCGACGATCCAGTACCGTCATCGAAGTCCACCCCCTTCAAATTTCTCTCCCCGAACGTCATTCCCCGAGTATCAGCACCCAAGCATCGCCACCCCGAGTCGGCTTCGACAATTCTTTGGCAACCTGATAACACAAGTTTACCGGGCTTGCCAGGTGATTACCATCGATGGACCGGTAACAATCGGAATCTGTGGACGACACGCCGATATATTTGCATGGTTATATAAATCAACAATAAATCCGGACGGTGCATCACCGAGGTCGATAACCACGGGGCTGCTGGCCGGGTCCTGTCAATCGGGGCCAGCAGGGAAGTCCGGTGAACCAAAGAACGGGGCGACCCCAGACACGCGGGTGGCCCCGAGAACCAATCTCGGGGCCACCCGCGTGTCTGGGGTGCTTTCGCCTGCCGGTTTCTACACCATCCGCCTACTCCACGATCTTGAGCGT
Organism: Galactobacter sp.; assembly: GCF_022712295.1. Taxonomy (GTDB): domain Bacteria; phylum Actinomycetota; class Actinomycetes; order Actinomycetales; family Micrococcaceae; genus Galactobacter. Next base: position 8,598 of record NZ_JALAGT010000097.1, on the reverse strand, counting down.
TCGGAGTTCCTTCTTCAGGTCGCTGAGTTCATCACGTAGGCGAGCGGCCAGCTCGAACTGCAGGTCCTCCGCGGCTTTGTGCATCTGTTCGGTGAGCTGAGCGATCAGGGACGCCAGGTCCTCCTGCGGTGCCGTCACGACGCCGTCGCGGCGCAGCTTCTCCTCCGCGCTGCCTGCACCGCCAGCCCCACTGAAACGGCCTGCGCCACCGAGCACGCCGGCCGGCACGGAGGTGCCGGAGGCACCTTCCCCACCATCGCCGTCGAGCATGGCATTGAATCCACGGTGTCCCTTGCCGTAGTCGAATTGCTTCAGCAGTTCCGCGGTGTCGGCATCCTCGCGGGCCAGCTGATCGGTGATGTCGCCGATCCTCTTGCGCAGGGGCTGCGGCTCCATACCGTGCTCGGTGTTGTAGGCCTCCTGGATCTCGCGACGGCGGTTGGTCTCCTCGATGGCCCTGCGCATCGAATCGGTGATCTTGTCCGCATACATGTGGACCTCGCCGGACACGTTTCGGGCTGCGCGGCCGATCGTCTGGATGAGGGAGGTGGTGGAACGAAGGAACCCCTCCTTGTCGGCATCCAGGATGGAGACCAAGGACACCTCCGGGAGGTCCAGGCCCTCGCGCAGCAGGTTGATACCCACCAGGACGTCGAAGGAACCCAGCCTCAACTGCGACAACAGCTCGACGCGTTTCAGCGTGTCCACGTCCGAGTGCAGGTACTCGACCTTCACCCCGTTCTCTTGCAGGTATCCGGTCAGGTCCTCCGCCATGCGCTTGGTCAGTGTGGTGACGAGGACACGTTCGTCGCGATCCACGCGGTCCCGGATCTCGTCCAGGAGGTCGTCGATCTGGCCCTTGGTCTTCTTGACCACGATCTTGGGGTCCACGAGTCCGGTGGGCCGGATGATCTGCTCCACGACGCCGTCCGACTTGGACAGCTCGTAGTCCCCCGGTGTCGCGGACATGTAAACCGTCTGCCCGATCCGTTCCAAGAACTCGTCCCACTTCAGCGGCCGGTTGTCCATGGCGGATGGCAGCCGGAAACCGTGCTCAACCAGCGTGCGCTTGCGGGACATGTCACCCTCGTACATGCCACCGATCTGCGGCACGGTCACGTGGGATTCGTCGATGACCAGCATGAAGTCGTCAGGGAAATAGTCCAGCAGGCAGTCCGGGGCCGTCCCCGGCCCACGCCCGTCGATGTGCCGCGAGTAATTCTCGATACCGTTGGTGAAGCCCATCTGGGCCATCATCTCGAGGTCGTAGGTGGTGCGCATCCGCAGCCGTTGGGCCTCGACGAGTTTGTGCTGGTCCTCGAGTTCCGCGAGCCGGTCACGAAGCTCGTCCTCGATGGTCGCGATGGCGTGCTGCATGCGGTCGTGTCCGGCCACGTAGTGGGAGGCCGGGAAGATGTACATCTCGTTCTCCTCCCGCACCACGTCGCCGGTGAGCGGGTTGAGCGTCTGGATGGACTCGATCTCGTCGCCGAAGAACTCGACCCGGACCGCCAGCTCCTCGTACATCGGGATGATCTCCACGGTGTCACCGCGCACCCGGAAGGTGCCCCGGTGGAAGTCCATGTCGTTGCGGGCGTACTGCATGTTCACGAACTGCCGCAACAGTTCGTCGCGGTCGATCTCGTCGCCGACCTTCAAGGTCACCATCTGGGCGATGTACTCCTCGGGAGTACCCAGGCCATAGATGCAGGAGACGGTCGCGACGACCACCACGTCTCGGCGGGTCAGGAGCGCGTTGGTGGCGGAGTGCCGCAGCCGCTCCACTTCCTCGTTGACCGAGGAATCCTTCTCGATGAAGGTGTCCGTCTGCGGGACGTAGGCCTCCGGCTGGTAGTAGTCGTAGTAGGAGACGAAGTACTCGACCGCGTTATTGGGCAGCAGCGATCGCAGCTCCGTGGCCAGCTGCGCGGCCAGCGTCTTGTTCTGCACCAGCACCAGCGTTGGCCGCTGAACCTTCTCGATCAGCCAGGCGGCTGTGGCGGACTTGCCGGTACCGGTGGCGCCCATGAGCACCACGTCCTTCTCGCCGCCCTGAATGCGTTCGGCGAGTTCGGCGATGGCCTTGGGCTGGTCGCCCGCAGGCTGGAATTCGGAGACGACTTCGAAGGGGGCTACGACGCGTTCGATCTTCTGAGCCAAGGACATGACACCAGCCTACGGCGGCACGGTGATTGTTTGGAGGGTGTGCGCTCCAGGCGTAGAAATGTTCGACGGCTGGCGGCCGGCTCCGCAGGTCGGCTCAGCTCGTGAGCGACGCCCAGAGGTCGTCCACCCGCGCGGCCAGGGCCGCGCGGTCCGCGTCGTTGACGATCAGGTCCGACGCGACCTCGGCCCTTTGCGCGTCCGTGGCCTGAGCGGCGATCCGGGACGCCGCGTCGTCGGACGTCATGCCGCGGTCCGACACCATGCGTCGCACGCGCTCGGCGTGCGGAGCCTGGACCACGATGACGCGATCGAAGTCGGAGGCCTGACCGGTCTCCACCAACAGCGGAATGTCTTCGATGACCAGGGACTCCCCCGCCTCGGCCTTGAGCCGCGCAGCTTCTGCCCTGACCAGGGGGTGGATGATCGCGTTCAGACGTTCACGAGCCTCGTCATCGTTGAAGATCAACGCACCGAGTTTGGGGCGATTCAGTCGGCCGTCGCCGTCCAGCATGTCGGTGCCGAAGACCTCCACGATGCCATCGAGTCCTGGTTGTCCCGGCTCTTGGAGGTCCCGGACGATGCGGTCGGCATCGATGATGACGGCGCCGCGGTCCCGGAGGAGGTCCGCGACGGTGGACTTGCCCGAGGCGATGCCGCCGGTCAGGCCGATGCGGGGGCGGGAGTTGGTCATGCATCCCATCCTGCCTCAACACCACGTTTCTCCTGTGCCATCGGTATCGTGGGACGGGTGCTCCCCACACCCTTTCCAGCGCAACCCGACGACCGGGCGCTCGCCTTCACACGCATCACCGCGGAGGTGGAGCACACCATCGAGATCCAGCGCTCGGTCTTCCTGACCCGGTTGGTACCGGTCGCGGACGAGTCCTCGGCCCGTGAGGTGATCGAGGACCAGCGCAAGGCCCACCACGGCGCGAGGCACCACTGCAGCGCCTTCGTCCTGGGGCCCGATCGCGAGGTGCAGCGTTCCTCCGATGACGGCGAACCGGGCGGCACGGCCGGCGTGCCCATGATGCAGGCCCTGTTGCAGCGTGAGACCGCTTCCGGTCATCGCGACCTGACCGACGTCGTGGCCGTGGTGACGCGCTGGTTCGGCGGCATCCTGCTCGGGGCCGGTGGTCTGGTGCGGGCCTACTCGGACTCGGTCTCCCAGGCGCTCGACGTGGCGACCGAACAGCGCTGGACCCGTCGCCGACAGCTCCTCTTGGATGTCCCCTACGACCAGGCGGGCAAGGCGGAAAACGTGTTGCGCCGGCTCGAGAGCGCCTCGGTCTCCGGAACCGACTACGGACCGCGGGCCCTCACCATGACCCTCGTAGCAGACGATTACTACGACGCACTGGCCCAGGCCGAGGTCGAAGTCTCCCAAGCCTTGGGCGGCACCGCCGACCTGAGGCGAGGCGAGGCGGTATGGGCGCCATGACTCAGGACAAGCGGACCGCGTTGGACCTGACGAGGCTCTCGCGGTTCCCCGATGTCGAGGACCCGACACTGCTCCCCTACGACGCCACGGATGAACTCCTCGTCGCAGAGGCGCTGACCCGGATCGTAGAGCAGGAGCTGACCGGAACAGACATCGTGGTGGTCGGGGAACGCCACGGAGCCATCACCCTGTCCCTGGTCGCCGCAGGTCTCACCGGTTTGCGCGTGGTCCAGGACCGGCTGGTGCATGAGCGAGCCCTGGACGCCAACGCCGAACGCATCGGGATCGATCCAACCGTGTATGTGCACGCCCCCGCAGCAGCGGAGACCTTCACCGGCGCCCGCCTGATCCTGTGGCAACTCCCCCGTGCTGTGGATTCGGTGACCAGGATGGTCTCGCTCATGGGTGTGGTCGACGACGACGCGGTGCTGGTCGCCGGCGGCCGCGTCAAGCACCTCAGCCGCGGGATGAACGCTCCCCTGGAGGCCGGCTTCGGGTCCGTGACCCCTCAACTGGCGAAGCGGAAGTCTCGGCTGTTGGTCGTGGACCGGAACGCGGAGTTACACCTCGAACCGGTAGTCCCATCCCGCAAGGACGTCCGCGTGGCAGGCCGCGACCTGACCCTCATCGGCATCGGGGAGGCCTTCGGCGGGGCTGCCCTGGATCCAGGCACGCGCCTGATGCTGGAGTCGCTGTCCGACGTGGACATCCGGTTCGGAAGCGACCCCACCATCGTGGATCTCGGCTGCGGCAACGGCACCGTGGCGGCCTGGGCCGCCCAGCGGTGGCCCCAGGCCAAGGTCATCGCGACCGACGATTCCGCGGACGCCGTGGCGTCCGCCGCCGCGACGCTGGAGGCGACGCTCGGGAATGGGCCGAGCTCCGCCGTCGGGCATGGCGTTGCACGTGTCCAGGTCATCCGCGCCGACGCGGGTGACGCGATCCCAGATGCCTCAGCGGATCTGGTCCTCTTGAATCCGCCCTTCCACCAGGGTGGGACGGTGCACACCGGAATCGGAGTGAAGCTCATCGAGGCCGCGGCCCGCATGATGAAGCACGGGGGCACTCTGGTGACCGTGTTCAATACGCCAGTGGGTCACCGCCCTCGCCTGCAGCGCATCGTGGGCCCCACCGAGCAGCTGGGCCGCGACCGCACGTTCACGGTGACGCTCTCCACGCGCCGGTGACTCAGGCCCTGCGCACGGGCTGCTGCAGCTCCGTCACCCAGTCGCTTTGGTCATCGCCCTCAGCGCGCAGGTAGTTCTCCCTGCAGGGCCCGTCGGGGATAAAGCCCTTGGCGATAATCTCGCCATGAACGGCGGCCCAACTCTCATGGATCGTGTCCATGGATCCCAGGTGCACCCCCACGAAGGCCTCCGGGACTGCGGGCAATTCGACGATCTCGAGGCCGGGCTGCGCCTCTCCTGCGTAGCCGTATCCGGCGACGACACGGATGCCGCCCTCCGCCTCGTCATACGACGCCACAGCGACGTCCAGGGCGCCGCACTCCTCTCCGATGATCTGGGCCACGGCGTCGAAAGCCGGTCCCACGATGGAGGCGATCTGCGGTTGTTCCTGCACCGTTCCAGAGCGGGCGGCAAGGCGGAGAGCGGGAAGGGGCTTGCGTACGATCTCGATGGTGGGCATGATCAGCTTCCTTTCGATGAGCCGGAGCCGGTGCTCCACGTCGACGAGTCTGGCCGTGGCGAGGCGATGTTCCTCCTCGACTCGGTCCCTCCGGGATGTGAGGAGCTCTTCCATCTGTGCGACATCCACGCCCTGCTTCAGCATGAGCGCGATGTCGTCGAGGCCGAACCCCAGCTCTCGTAGCGCAACGATCCGGTGCAACCGCTCGAGTTGCGATGGATCGTAGGTGCGGTACCCGGTGAACTCGTCCACATGTGTGGGCACCAGCAGGCCGGCCGCGTCCCAATGCCGCAACTGGCGGTGGGTCACCTGACCGACCTGCGCGAATGCTCCGATGGACAACATGCTTCCACCTTCCCGTCTGACACGGTGTCAGGGTCAAGAACCGCGAGGGCGGGCCCACCATCGCTGGTGGACCCGCCCTCGCGGATGTTCTTCTCACCTCACGAAGCGTGAGGATCGGATCAGTTGTTGCCGGTCAGCTTCTCGCGCAGAGCGGCGAGAGCCTCGTCGGAAGCCAGGGTGCCGTGATCCTGCGGAGCAGCCTTGGCGGCCGGCTCGGAGGAGAAGGACTGGCTGGCGGCGGCGGCCGGAGCGGAACCGTTGGAAGCGGCGGCGTCCTGCTCTGCAGCAGCAGCAACCTGCTTCTTGTGGGCCTCCCAGCGAGCCTGAGCCTCGGCGTACTCGGACTCCCACTCGGCACGCTGTGCCTCGTAGCCCTCGAGCCACTCGTTGGTCTCCGGGTCGAAGCCCTCGGGGTACTTGTAGTTGCCCTGCTCGTCGTACTCTGCGGCCATGCCGTACAGAGCCGGGTCGAACTCGGTGCCCTCAGGATCCACGCCCTCGTTGGCCTGCTTGAGGGACAGCGAGATGCGGCGACGCTCGAGGTCGATGTCGATGACCTTGACGAAGATCTCTTCGCCAACGGAGACGACCTGCTCGGCGAGGTCGATGTGACGCTCGGCCAGCTCGGAAATGTGGACCAGGCCCTCGATGCCGTCCTCGACACGCACGAACGCGCCGAAGGGAACCAGCTTGGTGACCTTGCCGGGAACAACCTGACCCAGCGCGTGGGTGCGGGCGAATGCCTGCCACGGATCTTCCTGGGTGGCCTTCAGGGACAGGGAGACGCGCTCGCGGTCCATGTCCACCTCGAGCACCTCGACGGTGACCTTCTGGCCCACCTCGACAACCTCGGACGGGTGGTCGATGTGCTTCCAGGACAGCTCGGAGACGTGCACCAGGCCATCGACGCCACCCAGGTCCACGAAGGCACCGAAGTTGACGATGGAGGAGACGACGCCCTCGCGGACCTGTCCCTTCTCCAGCTTGTTGAGGAAGTCGGTGCGCACTGCGGACTGGGTCTCTTCCAGCCATGCACGGCGGGACAGAACCACGTTGTTGCGGTTCTTGTCCAGCTCGATGATCTTGGCCTCGATCTGCTGGCCGATGTACGGAGCCAGATCGCGGACGCGACGCATCTCGACCAGGGAGGCGGGCAGGAAGCCACGCAGACCGATGTCGAGGATGAGGCCACCCTTGACGACCTCGATGACGGTGCCGGTGACGACGCCGTCGTCTTCCTTGATCTTCTCGATGTCGCCCCAGGCACGCTCGTACTGAGCGCGCTTCTTGGACAGGATCAGGCGGCCTTCCTTGTCCTCCTTGGTGAGGACCAGGGCCTCCACGGTGTCCCCGACCTCGACCACGTCGGACGGGTCGACATCGTGCTTGATGGACAGCTCGCGAGAGGGGATGACGCCCTCGGTCTTGTAGCCGATGTCCAGCAGGACTTCGTCGTGGTCGACCTTGACGACCTGACCCTCGACGAGGTCACCGTCGTTGAAGTACTTGATGGTGGCGTCGACAGCGGCGAGGATCTCTTCCTCCGAGCCGATGTCGTTGACGGCGACCTGGGGGATTCCGGTCTTGTCCGGGTTCGTGATGGTCATGTAGAAGGGGCTCCGATACGGATGGTTATTCGGTCGGGAAGCCGGCACACGCGCCCGCTCACCGAGTTGGTTAGGGTACTACGCCCGCGCACATGGGTGTCCACGGACAGACCAAGTCTAGTGCCTGGACGGGGGCACGGTCAAAGATGCATCAGAACGTGTACGTGTTGCGTGGCGCACGTTCCACCGCGAACAACTGCTTCAACCTCGGGATGTCCTCTGCCGTTGCCTCGGCCCGCCCCAGAGCCACCATGGTGGCAGGGTCCACGGTTCCGAGATAGAGCTCGGCCAAGGCCTCGGCGTCCACGCTCAGCGAGGCGTGTCCCCCATGCCCGACGGCGGTTCCCGCCTCCTCGGTGAGCGTCACTTCGGTGACGCCGTCCCGGGTTCTCACCAACCACTCCCCCGAGGCGAAACCCTGCGTATCCGTGACACTCAGGCGCAGGGTGCCATCCACGGCCAGGCCGCGGGTCCGGAAGGCCGCCGGAAGATCAAGGATCCTGATCCACAGGTGATCCGTGCGCCCTGTGAAGGCCACGTCGCGGGCGTGCCGCAGGGCCGCAGGCAACGCGAAATCGGTGGGGGCCTCACTCCAGGAGAGGCGGTCCACCAGGTCCGTGGATCCGAGCGCCTCCCAGAGCGCGACCTCCGCCAGCGGCGAATCCGCTCCGATGTCGGCGACCTTCATGGTGCGGGGGCCGGAGGCACCCCAGTCGACGGTGCCCGACAGGGCGTAGCCACGCACCGCACCGGTACCGTCCACCACCACCAGCGGACGCCAGTTCTCGTCCTGCCCCTTCACGGCCCACGGGTTGCTCTCGCCGCGGGCGCGGCTGCGGAAGGCCGCCGTGGTACCGGTCTGGCCCGGGGTGGCTCGCTGGAAGGCGTCGTATGCCGCCTCGTACAACTCCGGGAAGCTCTCCCACGACGGCGTGAAGGTCGTGAGGCCCGCGGCCGCGATGGCCTCGCTCACCTCGGCGCGCAGGCGCAGGCCCTGCCTCACGTCCACGGTGACGGAGGCGGACAGCGCGGCGCGCCCGTACCCGAAACGCCCGTAGATGGAGTCCTCGGTTGCCGTCAGGGCCGCCAGCGCGTACCCTTGCTCGGCGCTGCGCGTGAGGCAGGCGGTCATCAGGTTGCGGAGAATACCGCGGCGACGATGCGTGCCGCGCACGGAGACCTCGGTGACCATGCGGGTGGGCACCACCACGCCCGGCTTCACACACAGGGTGCCGTCGAAGTCGCCGAAAGTGGCCACCGGGCGGGTGGGTGCCAAGGCACGCGGGTCCTGCGCGTCGTCGTACACGGCGGAGAGCAGCGTGTCGGCGTCACGGAAACGGTCCAGCTGAGCCACCTCGAGGTCCACGCCGCGTGCGGCGTCCACGAAGCCCG
>NZ_JALAGT010000096.1 GCF_022712295.1 Galactobacter sp. | reverse complement strand
GGTAGCCGCGCTCCCGCAGGCCCTGGGCATAGAGCTCGCCCATCACCCAGCTTTCGGCGAAGCCCTTGGAGCCGACCGTCAGGCTCCGCTTCCCGCCCTTCCTCCCCGAGGCCTCGGCCCCTGCCGGGCCCGTGCACCCGGCCAGGGACGCCAGCCCCAGACCGGCGCCCAGGCCCACGCCCAACAACCCCAGGGCGCCGCGGCGGGTCAGTGGCCCGCGGCTGCGCGGTTCACGTGTTCTGGGTCCGTCATTTCCAATTCCGTCGTTTCCGGGTCCATTCATCCGCATGCACCTCAGTTCAGATCGCGGGGCACCGTGGTGTTGGTCCTCCGCCGGTGGAAGGGCACCCCATCGTGGTAGGCGACGAGCTCGTTCGTCACGGTGAAGCTCGTGGCGTCCCCGGTCATCCGGCTGCGCGTGCGCAGTTCGACGTCCCAGCCGTGATCAGCGGCCGCCGGGGCGTCCGCCTGCACGGTGTGGGCCCGGCCGGGGGCCTCCTGCACATCGGGCAGTCCGGGGCGCCGGTAGCGGATGCTGCGCTCGCACACGGCCTCGGGAGAGGAGGAGTCCCCGGCCGTCCGGAAGTAGGAGTCGCGTTCGGAGGAGTAGTAGAACAGTCCATCGGCGAGGTCCGTCTGCCAGGATTCGGTGAAGGTCTCCACCTTGGTCCGGCCCGTCACCAGGTCGGTCTCCAGGGTCCGCGTCATCGGCGCATAGTCCGCGTCGATCGTGTTCTCCGGTGGCTCCGGCAGCGTGCCCAGGGCCGCGGTGACCCGTGCGCTCAGCGCCGAATCCGCCACCGGGTCCGCAGCCGTGCGCACGGGGGCGAGCAGGTTCGCATCGTGCACGGTGATGAGGGTTTCCCCGGGCGAGGGCCACAGGTTCGGCCAATAGCTTGCGGAGATGCTCAGGCGCAGGCTGTGACCCGGAGCCAGCCGAGCCGCGGTCGCCAGCAGCGGGAAGTCCAGCTCGACCGGGGTTCCCGGCGTCAGCGGTTCGGGGAACTCGTGGCCGGTGTGGTGGGTCAGATTGAACAGGCCCAGGGTCAGCAGGCGGGATTGCCCGGCAGGGTCCACATCACACAGGCGCGCTGCGATCACGCCGCGGTCGGCACTCGAGGACACGGTGGCCCGCACTCGCGGGGTGCCCAGAATCTCCAGACCCTCGGCGGCCGGCCAGCTCAGGGTGAAGGACTGGGCGTCGTCCCTGGCCTGATCTCCCGGGATGCCGGCGGCCTCACCGAACTGCAGCCAGCTGCCGCCGTCGAAGCCCAACAGCACCGACGAGGACAGGGTCCGGGGACCGGCGGGGGTTGCGGTGAGTGCAGCAGGGGTTGCAGAGCCGGCGGGTGTTGCGGTGCCGTATTCGACCTCGGCCACCTGCGGGCTGGGCCAGACCTGTTCGGCCACCCAGCGGCCGGACCGGGTTTCCCGATCGGAGCCGATCGGGGCACTGTCGGGGACGAAGGCGCGCAACTGCGGATCGTCCTGCACCCCGTTGTCCACGCCCTTCATCCACTTGTCCCACCAGCGGATCGCCTCGCCGATGAAGTCGTAACCGGGCCCGGGCGCGGCCTGGTGCGGATAGTTGTGGGCGTGCCCGCCCAGCAGGGCGTGGATGGGCGGGTAGTCGGGGTTGGTGCGCCGCTGCTCGGCGGCGTTCTCCATCAGCCGGAACAGGGTCGTGCGGTATTCGTCCTGCAGGCCGCCGACGGCCAGCACGGGGACCTCGATGGCCTCGGGGGTCTCGCACACCGACGCGTGCTTCCAGTAGGCGTCGCGACGCTGGTGCCCCAGCCATTCGGCGATGTTGTTCGGCGATTCGTCGATCCGGTGCTTCCAGTCCTCGAGCCAGCCGGCGCCGGCCACGGCCGGGTCCTGCGGGCGGGCGTTGTAGGCCCACATGGTCGAGGCCCAGGACAGCATCTGGTCGCCCACGATGGCCCCGCCGTTGTAGTGGACGTCGTCGGCGTAGCGATCGTCGGTCGAGCACACGGTGATGACGGCGGCCAGTTCCGGCGGGCGCAGGGCCGCCAGCTGTAGGCCGTTGAACCCTCCCCAGGACTTGCCGATGATGCCGACCTTGCCGTTGCACCACGGCTGGGCGGCGATCCAGGCCAGTGTCTGCAGGCCGTCGTCCAGTTCCGTGGCCGAGTACTCGTCGGTCATCACTCCGGTGGAATCGCCGCAGCCGCGCAGGTCGACGCGCACACTGGCGTAGCCGGCCCGGGCGAACTCCGGGTGGATCGTCTGGTCGCGCGCGGCGGTCATGTCGTTCTTGCGGTAGGGGATGTACTCCAGCACTGCCGGCACGGGCTCGAATCCCTGCGTACCGGCGTCTCCCCGATCGCCCGAGGTCTGGGTCGCGTCGAGCTGCGTGTGCCGGTCGGCCGGCAGCCAGACGCGGGCGGACAGCTCGACGCCGTCGGCCAGGGGGATGCGGGCGTTCTCGATGACGTGCACGGGCAGGGGATCGCTGCGGTAGCGGAAGGAGTCCGTGGAGGTCTGCTGTGCGGGCGTCATCGGTTCAGGCGTCGGTTCAGTCATGATGGGCCGAGTCTATCAAGGAGGACTGTGGGAAATGAGGGCATCTCACCAGGTGACATGGGGTGCGGGGTCCGATTGGAGGGTGTTCGGTAGCGCCGTTCCCAGGGGACGCGGCGAGTTCTGCCAAGTCCCCACGTTATCCACATATACACAGGTCTAATCCACAGATGTGTATCTAGATGTGACTGTGCGTCAACAGTCTGTGGATAGAAAAATATCTCTGTGACAATCTTCGATTAGCTCTACCCAAAGCGTTCACAATGTAATAGAATATGGATATCGGTAGATCATCGGCGATCCACCGCAGTCCGGCTCCTTCAGACTACGAATCGGCACGGACACGACACCTGTCAAGGAGGTGAATGATGACCACTCTCCCCAGTCTCCGCGCGGTACAAGACGACTACCAACACATCCAATCCGGACGCTGGTCCACCATCATCGACTACCTCCTCACCGCCACCGGCACCACCGTGAAGGAAATCGAACACGCCGGTAACTCTGATGATGCCCCGAACGCCCGCAACCCACAGGCCATCATCGAAGCCCTCAAAGACCTACTCACCGCCATACCCGCCACCACCTGGATGGAACTCGCCACCACCCTGGGAAAGACCCGTGGTCAAGTTCGGGCCTTCGCCACACGGATCCTCAAAGGACGGTTCCTCCTCCCCCGGCTGACCACCGCCATGCAGTCCGGGAACCTACCCTTCGACCTCTACGACCACACAACCTCCCGCGCCCAAGACATCGAAGCCGGCTCCTACGACTACCTCGACCGGGCACTGGCCCAGCTGGCACCCACCACCAGCGCGACCCATTACCGCGCGGCTCTCAGCGCGGCCGTCGCTTTACTCAAAACCCCCGAACACTCGGCGGAACACGCCTTCGAAGAACGAGGTGTTCACCTCACCGACCTGGGCAACGGACTCGGCCTCCTCGAACTCTCCGGCCCCGTCCACATCCTGACCGCTCTGGAGGCACGTCTCAGGGCCTTCGCGCGGCTTATCCGTAAGGGTGATCCCGTCCTCCTCGAAGAAGCGGATTCCCACACCATCACGGATGACCGCAACCTTGGCCAACTCATGTTCGACATCCTCATCAACACCCCGCACAGCCTGGACATCACGGTGACGGAAGTTGCCACGGCGGCTTCCTCGGAAGCACCCGCAGGTGACACGCAGGAGTCTGACGCCACCAACAACGCGGACGGCCAAGCGCCTGCCCAGCTGGTCGACGCTATCCATCAGGTCACCGTGACCATCCCGCGCAATGACTCCTGGCTGGCCTCTCAAGCCCAGGTCTCCACCACGGTTCCCTTCCTCACCCTCACCGGCGACGAACCGCTCCCCGGACAACTCGCAGGCAAAGGACCCATCCCCGCCGACATCGCCTGCCACCTCGCCTCACAAGCACCCTCACTGCGCCGCCTCCTCACCGACCCAGCAACTGGCACCATCCTCGACGAACAGGCCAAGTCCTACTCCATCCCCACAGCCCTGCGCACCACCCTGCAAAACAAATGGGC
>NZ_JALAGT010000095.1 GCF_022712295.1 Galactobacter sp. | reverse complement strand
CGCCCACGGATGCCACCACGGAGCCCTCGGCCGAGCCCACCACGGAATCGGTCACGGATCCCACCACGTCTGCCACCCCGACAAAAGCACCTAGGCAGAGCAATGAAGCTACCGGCGGTGCCGAGAAGGACCAAGAAGATCTGAACCTGGTTCGCTACATCCGCAACCCGACCCCGTTCATGAAAGAGGCTTCGTCCGCGTCCGTTCGGTTGGCGACGATCCCTCAGGGCACGCGCGTGGTCATCACTGCCAAGGTCGGGAATTGGGCCCAGACCACCTTCGAAGGCCGAACCGGCTTCCTGTACGCCCCCACCCACTTGTCCTCCACACCCGTACAGGTTCCCATGGACGGCATCCGCTACACCAAGGACAAAACCCCCTTCCGGCGCAGCGCCTCCAGTGACGACAAGGTCATCGCCAACATCCCGCAAGGGACCAAGCTCAAGATCACCGGCAAACTCGGCAATTGGGCGCAGACCACCTACAACGGGAACATGGGCTTCGTGTACGCGTCGAAGCACCTCTCGGCGAAACCCACATTGGTGCCGATGGACACCACTCGCTACACACGCAACACGTCTCCACTACGAAGCGGAGCCTCCGGAGCTCACAAGGTACTGGTGAAGGTTCCCGTGGCCGCCAAGCTGCACGTCACCGGGAAGCTCGGCGGCTGGGTCAGGACGTCATACAGCGGCAAGACCGGTTACATCTACGCCAGCACCCACATCACCTCGAAGCCACCGAAGATCACGAGCAGGTCGGGCGCCCGCTACGTCAAGAACTCCACGCCATTCATGTCTGGACCTGCGCAGCTCTACAAACGCGTGGACACCATCCCGGCAGGCACCAAGGTCACACTGACCGGCAAGTACGGCAACTGGGCCCGGGTCACGTACAAGGGCAAGTCGGGCTACGTCTACGCACCGAGCCACGTCGTCGCTGAGAACCGCAACTCCATCGCCGTGTACGGAACCTTGCGGGCCGGTCACTACGTGGGACACAAGATGAACGGCTACACGCAGCGCGATCTGAGCACCAGACTGCACAAGATGGACCTTCTGCTGTGGAAGAAGCTGAGCAACCCGAACAACGATGCCACCGTGGTCTCCCCCGGTTCCACGAATGCGATTGCGGAGCAGTACACGTATTCGGCGTCGAAGGGGCCCAAGATGCTCTCGATGCTGGACTCCTACGAGTCCTACTACAAGATTTCCGGCAAACGCGTCTACACGAAACAACTCAAGTCCATGACGGACGGCACTCGTTCTTGGACGTTCGCCGCGAACCCGTCCTTGGACAAGATCATCCGTTCGCAGTCTCGTCTGGTGAAGAGCGGAGATTTCGACGACAGGAGGCGTTACTGATGAGAACCAGCAATGCAGTTCTCGGGCTGGTGGCTGCCTCGGTGCTGCTGGCCGGCTGCACCGGGCCCAAGCAGTCCGGCGGTGAAACCACCGAGCCTCAGGCCTCGAAGAGCGCATCGAGTCAGGCGTCGGAGTCGGCCCCGCCGACTCGGACCACCGAATCCGCGCCGGCCCTCACCACCGACCCCGATACCGGCCAGAAGGTGGAGACGGATGAGGCAGGTCGCGTGAAGAAGGCCCTGGGTCAAACCGGGACTCTCACCACCGCTGACGGGAAAACCTCCGATTTCTCCATCTCGGTCAAGAAGTCATCGCGGCAGAAGTCCTGCACCATGCGTGGGTTCGGCGACGAACTGAAGCCCAAGAACGGCCAGTTCATCGAGCTCACGGTGGAGGCCAAGTTGGACCCCTCTGCGGGAAACACCACCGTGCCGCTCGATGCGTCGGCGTTCGTCCCCGTGGATTCCGACGGCAGGGCCACGGGAACCAATGCCTGGTCGGAAGAAGCTGAGGGATGCGAGATCCAGTCACCGCTGGACGTCATGGCCACGGCCGGACACACGTCATCGGGCAGCGTCATGCTGGATGTGCCGCAGGGAACCACGGCCATCGCCTTCGATCCTGATGGCACTCCGGGGTGGGTCTGGACGCTCAAAAATTGAGCCCTCTCCCCCACTCATTGCCACGTGAGACGGCCGATTTGGAAAGTGTTTGATACTCGAGTAGAGTCGTCTTTGCGCCTGTCTGGCTTCTACATTCAGGCGCGTCGGGGCAGTAGCTCAATGGTAGAGCCTCAGTCTTCCAAACTGATTACGCGGGTTCGATTCCCGTCTGCCCCTCGAAAATCTACGAAAGTGCCGGCCGCGTTCTCGACGCGTCCGGCACTTTTTGCATGCTCTCTCACCACACGCGTCGGCGCAAAAGCACACCCGTCGGTACGGACCCCATGATCCATGCCGACGGGTGTGCCTTCAGGCCGACGAGCGTCAGTCGAGAATCTCGCCCGTGGTCTCGTACGTGGCGATCTTGCCGATACGGCGGGCGTGACGCTCGTCGCCGGGGAACGGCTCTGCCAGGAACATGCGGACCAGCTGCAAGCCCTCCTCGACGGTATGCTGACGTCCGCCCAGAGCCGCGACGTTGGCGTTGTTGTGCTCACGGGCCAGCTTTGCGGTGGACTCGTTCCAGATCAGTGCGGCACGGATCCCCTTGACCTTGTTCGCAGCGATCTGTTCACCGTTGCCGGAGCCACCCAGCACGATGCCGAGGGCCTCCACCCCGGACGTCTGGTCCGCGACCACGGCCTCTGCCGCACGAATGCAGAAGGCAGGGTAGTCGTCCTGCGGATCATAGGAGGTGGGCCCGTGGTCGATGACCTCGTGGCCGTCCTTGCTCAGTTCTTCGATGAGATGGTGGCTGAGGTCCAGCCCAGCGTGGTCGGTGGCGATATGGATGCGCATGGGTCCAAGTTTATCCGCCTGAAACGGTGCATCGATGCCCTGACGGTGCGAAGATAGAGCCAACGACTTTGTCAAAGAGTCCTTTCATAACCATCGCAACAAAGGAGAGCCCGTGCCGGGTCTGAACCTCACCCGCGTCGAGGCGTCCGAGCGTGCTGCGCTCGTCGACACCCAGTCCTATGACGTCCACCTGGATCTGACCGATCCGGGCACCACCTTCCGCGCCGTCACTACCGCACGTTTCACCGCGACCGAAGGTGCCTCCACCTTCATCGACTCCGTGACGCGCGAGGTGCACTCGGTGACCCTCAATGGCAAGGAGCTGGACCCCGCCACGGTGGCCGACGGCGTGCGTATCCAACTCCCCCAGCTGGCGGCTGAGAACGAACTCGTCGTGGACGCCACCCTGGACTACTCCACCACCGGCGAGGGCCTGCACCGCTTCGTGGATCCCGAGGACGGCGAGGTCTATCTCTACAGCCAGTTCGAGGTCCCGGACACCCGCCGCATGTTCACCGTGTTCGAGCAGCCCGACCTGAAGGCCACGTTCACCTTCACCGTGGACACACCCTCCCACTGGGACGCGATCTCCAACCAGCCCACGCCGGAACCCTCCGTGCTGGAGAACGGCGCCAAGCGCTTCGCCTTCACCGCCACTCCCCGATTGGCCCCCTACGTGACCGCCCTCGTGGCCGGCCCCTACGTCGCCACTCGGTCCGAGGTCACCAGTGCCGACGGCCGCACGGTTCCCCTGGGAGTCTTCACCCGAAAGTCCCTGGCCAAGTACATGGACCCGGAGAACATCTTCGAGGTCACCCGTCAGGGCTTCGAGTTCTTCGAGGAGCAGTTCGGTACGCCGTACCCCTTCGAGAAGTACGACCAGCTCTTCGTTCCCGAGTTCAATGCAGGCGCCATGGAGAACGCCGGCTGCGTGACCATCCTCGAGGACTACGTCTTCCGGTCGAAGGTCACCGGCGCACTCATCGAACGCCGCGCCATCACCGTGCTGCACGAGCTGGCCCACATGTGGTTCGGCGACCTGGTCACCATGAAGTGGTGGAACGACCTTTGGCTGAACGAGTCCTTCGCCGAATTCATGTCCCACCTGGCTGCGGACGCCAACACCAAGTTCACCACCGCCTGGACCACGTTCTCCTCCGTGGAGAAGTCGTGGGCTTATGTGCAGGACCAGCTGCCCTCCACGCACCCCATCAAGGCGGAGATCCGCGACCTTGAGGACGTGCAGGTCAACTTCGATGGCATCACGTACGCCAAGGGCGCCTCCGTGCTGCGCCAGCTGGTGGCCTGGGTGGGCCAAGAGGAGTTCATGGCCGGTGTGCGTGAGTACTTCAAGAAGCACGCTTTCGGCAATACCGAACTGAAGGACCTCATGGTGGAGCTGGAAGCTTCCTCCGGTCGCGACCTGGCTGACTGGTCCACGCAGTGGCTCGAATCTGCGGGCGTGAACGTGCTCCGCCCGGTCGTGGAGACCGACGCCGACGGCGTCATCACCTCCTTCTCCGTGGCTCAGGAGGCCCCGGCAGACCACCCCATCCTGCGCGCACAGCACAACGCTGTCGGGTTCTACGATCTGGTCGGCAGCGGCAAGTTGGTGAACACCCACCGTGTCGACCTGGACGTCGACGGGGCCAGCACCGACGTTGCCGATCTGGTTGGCCGCAAGCGCCCCGACCTGATCCTCGTCAACGACGGGGATCTGGGCTATGCCAAGCTGCGTCTGGATGAGGAGTCGCTGGCCTTCGCGATCCTGCATCTGCGCGACTTCGAGGATTCCCTGGCCCGCGCTCTGGTTTGGGGTGCCGCCTGGGATGCCACGCGTGACGGTGAGATCCCTGCCCGCGCCTACGTGGATCTGGTGCTGAACAACATCGATGCCGAGACAGAGCCCTCCGTAGTGCGGACTCAGCTGAACCAGCTCTCCACTGCGCTCGGACGCTACGTGGCCGCGGATGCTGCGGATGCGACGTCGATCATCGCAGCGCAGCGGCTGTGGGAGCTGGCGCAGGCCGCCGAGGCCGGCAGTGACAATCAGTTCCAGTTCGTCATGAAGTTCTCCGCGCTGGCTTCCTCCGCCGAGCACTTGGACATCATCGGCGGCCTGCGAAACGGCGAGGTTGCCCTGGACGGGCTGGAGATCGACGACGACCTGTCCTGGGAGCTACTGACTTCGCTCGTGGCCGGCGGCCGCGTGGGCGAGGCTGAGATCGAGGTAGCCCTGAAGGCGGATCCGTCCTCTTCGGGTGAGCTGGCAGCGACCATCGCCCGCGCCGCGATCCCGACCGCGGAGGCCAAGGCTGCGGCCTGGGCCTCCGTCGTGGAGCAGGACACACTGTCCAACACCTTCCAGCGCCGCGTCATCACCGGTTTCAACCGGGTCCACGACGTGGAACTGATCAGGCCCTACGTGGAGTCCTACTTCGCTGCGGTGCCAGGGCTGTGGAAGGAGCGTTCCTACGAGATGGCGCAGACCATCGTGAACGGTTTGTACCCCGTCAAGCCCACGTCGAAGGACACCCTGGAGGCCACCGATACGCTGCTGGCTTCACTGGGTGAGGACACCCCGGCCTTGGCTCGGCTGCTCGTCGAGGCTCGTGCCGGCATGGAGCGCGCCGTTGCCGCGCAGGCCGTGGATGCGGCCACTGAAATTGCCTGAAACGGCTGTTCCGCCTGAGAGAATCTGAGGCATGACCTCACCCCGCCCCACCCCCGAACACGAGTTCAACGTTTCCGTGGACTGGCAAGGGCCGGGTGAGCATCCAACCACCGAGGTCCGTCGTTTTCGACGGGCCTCGGTTGCGTCTTCAGGCCAGGAGGTTCCGCCTCTGAGGGTGTCCGCGGCGCGGACCTTCTTCGGAGATCGAGACGCCTGGAATCCCGAGACCCTGCTCCTGGCGGCGCTGGCCCAGTGCCATCTCTCCGCGTTCCTACGTGAGGCCGGCCTCGCCGGCCTCACTGTGGAGGATGCTTCGGTCTCGATCCGGGCCTGGCTGAACGTCGACGCCTCCGGCGCCGGACGCATCACGCGCGCTGAGTTAATACCTCGCACTGCGCTCTCGGGCCCTGCGGACGGCGATTCTGTGCCCGACGGCGGTATCCCGCCGTCGCTGTGCAGTCACCTCGATACGCTGCATCGCGCCGCCCACGAGAAGTGTTTCATCGCGAACTCCGTGAACTTCCCAATGGACGTGCTGCCAGACAGGTCCTGATCCGGTTCAGCCGGTCACCTCGACACTGAAGACGCCGTGTTCGTCGCCCCAACTCGTTTCGGAAGCTCGCCGCTTCCGGCCGTCCGCTCGGACGCGAACGGTCGGAGGCCCCACCCGATACGAATCAGCACGGCTTCCAGCTCTTACCACCGGGTGCGTAGCAACGCGGTCCGTTATAGCCGGCGGGCCCACCGGATCCTGAGGAGCCAGACCCTCCACTGGAACTATGAGTCTGACGACGCTGAGCAGCTGCCTGTTCCTGTGCCTGGCGTTGCGCAGCAGCCTGTTGTTGCGCTTGACGTTGCGCTGCAGCTTCCTGCTGCGCCTTCAACTGAGCCGCCGCACGTTTTTCGGCCTCTCGTTTGGCTTTCGCTTCCGCCTGGCGCTTCTTCTCCGCTTCCTTTTCCTTCTTGATCCGCTCGCGTTCGGCTGTCTCGGCCTCCTCCTGCTTTTTCTGTACGGCCGACATCCGCTTCTGCTTATTCTTCAGCTGGTCCACGGCGGTACTGGCCGGAACCACCAGAGCGCTTCCGGTTGCTTGTCTGATCAGCCGGCGCTGATGGTCATCTCCGTCACGGACTAGCCTGTCCGCCGCAACCGCGACAACGAGCGCCGAGCCGATCCTCTCGACCTGGTGTGCGGTGTCCGCGGAGGTCTCCCCCGGTCCAAGGCCGATCACTGCGTTGGTCTCGTCCTCGGCATCACGGACCACCACCTGCAACGAGCACGGGGCTCCGTCGTCGGCGACTGGGGTCGCGTCTTCCGAGAAGATGCCACGTTGCGCTTCGCGCGCCTCTTTCTCGGCGGCCAGAACCTCGGGATAGAACTTGACGTTGGGCTCGTGCTTCACCGCAAGCCCGAGACCCTGTCGAGCGATCTCGGCGTTGATGAACGTGTCGTCCTCATAAACTCCAGCGAGCGTGCGCCCAGACTCGTCCTTCTTCTGCTTGTCGAACTCGAGCCGAACCACGTCGCCCTCTTTCAGAAAACTCTCAAGTTTCTCGGTTGCCTCGGCTGCATAGCATTCCGCTACCTTCGTAGTTTTCTTCGTCTCGGCAGCGTCGATGTTCAGCATCCGGATACGGGTGGTTTCACCCTGTACCTTCGCATCGAAAGTGTCGCCGTCCACGATGTTGACGACCACCGCCCGGTGCGGATCATTCTTGTGCGAGACATTCACCGCGTATGCGGTCCCTCCCACAGCTACTATGCCGACGACTGCCGTCGTCGCGATTCCAATAGCAAGCTTCCCCATGCAACGCTCCCGAATTTGGTAAAGGTGTCTGTGCAGAACAGCACTCGATGAATGGTGAAGCCACATACATCAAGTGATAACACGATCATTGTGACATCTTGCGGGAGCATCCTCCGAGCGATCACATGTGAGCTCGGTGACGCGGGAACTCCACCCGGACCGCACGGCCGCCACCGAGCTGAGACAATGGGTACATGACCTCCACCCCGTCCGGCAATCCGCATCCCGATTCTCCCGAGACCCTCGCAGAAGCCGCCGTCCCCAGCGGTCGCGAAGGACTGCAGCTCGGCCTGCGCGCCAAGGGGCGCGCAGCGCGGGAAACCGACACCCAGCCGTCGGGCACCGAAGTACCCGTGGACACGGGTGATCCGGCGTCGGTGTACGCCGCTGTCGGCGGCGAAGAGACCTTCGCGCGGATCTCGGCCGCGTTCTACCGGGGCGTGGCCGAGGACCCGGTCCTGCATGCCATGTACCCCGAGGAAGATCTCGGTCCGGCCGAGGAACGCCTCAAGCTGTTCCTGATCCAGTACTGGGGCGGGCCAACCACCTACTCGGAGCTGCGTGGACACCCACGGCTGCGGATGCGGCACATCCCGTACAAGGTAGACGCGGATGCCCGCGAACGCTGGCTCACGTGCATGCGGGGCGCCCTCGACGAGGTGCAGCTGCCGCCGCTGTACGACGGCATGATGTGGGACTACTTCGAGCGCGCAGCCACGGCGATGATCAATACCGCGGGCTGATCACCCGGCGCGCCAGAGCAGCGTCCCACCCCTCGAACTCAGTCGTTCCCAGGTACCCGAGGTGAAGCGCCGCGACCGGCCGCCTGCGGACAGGAAACCATAGGCATCGGCCACGAAGGCGGCGCCGAGTACGGCCCCCTCCCCCAGGTCCGGCGCCGACTGTCCCCACAATGCATCGCGGGCTTGGAAGACCATGGCCTGACCCGGATCGGTAGGGAGCGAGTCGCTCACCGCGGACGCGACGTTTGGCCCGGCAGTCAACCACACGTCGTCGGGCACAGGGCCTCTCTCCTGCCACGGCACGGACAGAGGAAGCGTCGCCGTCCACGGCGCACTGGGGCGCGACGGCGGAACGTCGAACACCGTGGAGTCCGTGCGCTGCATGCGCGCAAGACGATCGCGGACCTCCCCCACGGGAACCACCACGTCCAAGACGGCCGGCTCCGCCAGCCGGGCCCCTCGCTGGCCCACGATCGTGGGTCCCCCTGATCCGAGAATCAAGGGGAAGGCCGCTGCGACATGGACGGCCAGAGCGCTGCCACGAACCACCAACCGGGCCACCCCATC
Source organism: Galactobacter sp. (assembly GCF_022712295.1). Classification (GTDB taxonomy): domain Bacteria; phylum Actinomycetota; class Actinomycetes; order Actinomycetales; family Micrococcaceae; genus Galactobacter. The sequence continues at coordinate 4,443 of NZ_JALAGT010000095.1, read as the reverse complement.
GCGAACACGAACCGACCTCGCCAGGAACACATCCAGATCCCTCACATCGGTGGAATCGCCCAAGACCAGGCGGGTAGTGGAAGACGACTCGGCACACATGTACTCCAGTCTTCCACGCACGTCGTTAGGATCGACAGCAGAAGTTCCCCCATGCTCCACTGACACCCCCAAGGAGATCCACCTTGCCCTCCACCATCGACCTGGCACGACTCCTGGATCTGGCGCCGTCCGAGGCCAGGACCTCCGAAGACATCTTCGTGGGGCACACGCCCGCCTCCGAACGCGACCGAGTCTTCGGCGGGCAGGTGCTGGCTCAGGCCGTCGTGGCCGCGTCCCGAACGGTCGATGACGACCGCAACATCCATTCTCTCCACGGATACTTCCTACGGCCCGGTGACGTCTCGAAACCCATCACCTACGGAGTCTCCAGGCTGCGCGACGGCCGCTCGTTCTCGGCCCGCCGCGTCCACGCCTATCAGGACGGAACGCCGATCCTCTCCATGATCTCCTCCTTCGAGGTCTCAGGCTCCGGTCCGACCTACCAGGACACCATGCCGCAAGGCGTTCCGGACCCCGAGACCCTGCCCAGCGCCTCGGACGAATTGGCCGCGATCGAACACCCCATGGCCAGGGAATGGGGCGTGGTTCGCCCCTTCGACCTGCGCTATCCGGATGGATCCGCGTTCGTCTCCACCAACGGGGTCACGGAACGCAACCTGGTCTGGATGAGGCTGAAGGGTGATTTCGATGCTCCGGAGAACCTCCAGCGCGCCGCCTTGGCCTACGCCTCCGACTACACCCTCATCGAGACGTCTCTGCGCCGCGCCGGCGAGAGTTGGCTCTCCGCCGCAGGAAAGAAGATGCACATGGCCAGCCTGGACCATGGCATGTGGTGGCACCGGCCCGCCCGGGCCGACGAATGGCTGCTCTACGTGCAGGAAGCCACGAGCGCCCAGGACTCCCGAGCGCTGATCCGTGGCTCGATCTTCAACCGTGCCGGAGAACTCGTCGCCACGGTGGCCCAGGAGGGCATGGTACGGCTGAACTGAACGGTCCGGCGCTTGTTGGTGCGGCGCCTGATGAGGTGCCAAAAGGGACCGCCGGAATGTTGAATTCCGACGGTCCCTTTTCCAGCCTCGCTGCGCCCGGACCTCAGTCGCGGGTCAGGCGGCGGTGCGTCACACGATGGGGCTTGGCGGCCTCAGGACCCAAGCGCTCAACCTTGTTCTTTTCGTAGGACTCGAAGTTGCCCTCGAACCAGTACCAGTTCGCCGGGTCCTCCTCCGTGCCCTCGTAAGCCAGGATGTGGGTGGCGATCCGGTCCAGGAACCAGCGGTCGTGAGAGACCACCACTGCACAGCCGGGGAACTCCAGAAGGGCGTTCTCCAGGCTGGCCAGGGTTTCGACGTCGAGGTCGTTGGTTGGCTCATCGAGCAGCAACAGGTTGCCGCCCTGCTTCAGTGTCAGGGCCAGATTCAAGCGGTTGCGCTCACCACCGGAGAGCACACCGGCCTTCTTCTGCTGATCCGGACCCTTGAAGCCGAAGGCGGAGACGTAAGCACGGGACGGCATTTCGACCGAACCGACGTTGATGTAGTCCAGGCCATCTGAGACGACCTGCCACACGTTCTGCTCCGGATCGATGCCGCCACGGTTCTGGTCCACGTAGGAGAGCTTGACCGTGTCACCGATCTTGAGCGTTCCGCCGTCGAGCGACTCCAGACCCACGATGGTCTTGAACAGCGTGGACTTACCCACGCCGTTGGGACCGATCACGCCGACGATGCCGTTACGGGGCAGCGAGAAGGAGAGATCCTTGATCAAGGTGCGACCGTCGAAGCCCTTCTCGATCTTGTCTGCCTCAAGCACCAGGGTGCCCAGGCGCGGTCCCGGCGGGATCTGGATCTCCTCGAAGTCCAGCTTCCGGGTCTTCTCGGCCTCGGCCGCCATCTCCTCGTACTTGGCCAGACGAGCCTTGGACTTGGTCTGGCGACCCTTGGCGTTGGAGCGAACCCACTCGAGTTCCTCGCCGAGACGCTTGGCCAGCTTGGCGTCCTTCTTGCCCTGGACCTCGAGGCGTTCCCGCTTCTTCTCCAGGTACGTGGAGTAGTTGCCCTCGTAAGGAATCAGGCGACCGCGGTCCACTTCGGCGATCCACTGGGCCACATGGTCCAGGAAGTACCGGTCGTGGGTCACAGCGAGCACTGCTCCGTGGTAGGACTGCAGGTGCTGCTCCAGCCAGAGCACGCTCTCTGCATCCAGGTGGTTGGTGGGCTCATCGAGAAGCAGCAGGTCGGGCTTGGAGAGCAGCAGCTTGCAGAGCGCAACGCGACGACGCTCACCACCGGAGAGCTGCGTGACGGCGGAATCTCCCGGGGGACACTGCAGGGCGTCCATGGCCTGTTCCAACTGGGAGTCGATGTCCCAAGCGTCGGCCGCGTCGATCTCGGTCTGCAGGGAGCCCATCTCCTCCAGCAGGGAGTCGAAATCGGCGTCCGGCTTGGTCATCTCCTCAGAGATCTCGTTGTACCGAGTGAGCTTCTCGTAGATCTCGCCGACGCCCTCCTGGACGTTGCCGAGCACGGTCTTCTCCTCGTTCAACGGCGGCTCCTGCAGCAGGATGCCCACGGAGTAGCCGGGGCTGAGGCGCGCCTCGCCGTTGGAGGGGGTGTCCAGCCCGGCCATGATCTTGAGAATCGTGGACTTACCGGCACCGTTGGGGCCCACGACGCCGATCTTGGCTCCGGGGTAGAACGACATGCTCACGTCATCGAGGATGACCTTGTCTCCCACGGCCTTTCGGGCCTTGGTCATGGTGTAGATGAACTCCGCCATGCTCTCCACTCTTGTCGTGTCGATTGCAGACGGCTGAGCCGCCCATTGATGGTCCGCGTTGCGGCGGCAAGAACCGCAGGTCTCAACGCACTACAGCCCAGTCTAGTGGTCGCGCAAGCGATGCTTGGGACTTGCTTCGGACTTGGTCGGCACGCCACCGGCTGCAGATGCCGTCCTCAGTTCAAGTAACGACCAAGCTCACCACCCACGACACTCTGCCGGTGTTCGGGACTTCCCCTCGGTCCCGAACACCGGCTCTCCGATCCGCATGCGATGCTCAGGCTGCCGAGTGCGCCGATGCGGCCGACGATGCTGAGTACACGCCATAGTCCTCCTTGTCGGCGTCCCCGTCGCCGGCACCCGTCTCACCGGTAAAGCTCTCGCCCGAAGTCGGCGGAGCCGGCGGTCCGCCGATGAACCCGGTCCCGACAGTGGCTGCCTGCACTGGTGTCGTTCCAAGAATGACGCCGTTCGCATCGACATTGTCGGGGCGGCCTTCCCCACCCCCGGCATCCTGCGCACCGTGCTCTGCTTCGTCCTTGGCCTCCTCTGGCCGAGGTCTCCTGGCGAAGTTGCTGAGTCCAAGGCTCATGTCATGTCCCATACTGACGGCTCGGAGCGTGGGCGTCAGGAATCGGGCCCCGTCCGTCTCCCGGACCCATTCCTCCACGGTGAAACTGCCGGTGGCCACCACGGGATCGCCGATTTTCACACCTGCCAGGACGTTCCGGGCCAGCTCGTTGAAGCAGCTCACGCTGTACCAGGTGGTGTTCCCATCCACCCAGGTGCCGTCGGCGCCGCGGAACCGTTCGGTCACAGCGACACGGACCCGGGCCCATGCCTTGCCCGACGTGGAGACCCCACCCTCCGCGTCTGCTCCGGCCCTACCTCTGATGATGATGTTGGTACTGGTCATGATGATGCCTCCTGTGCAGGCGGCCATCCGCCCTGTTGCGACTGGCCGATACCGACACCTTGGCAATCAGCACCACGGTATGGAGCCACACCCGCAGCAAATGTGGACAACCGGGATGCGACACGCCGCGCAGTCGCCAGAACCGTGCGAGTTGGCACCAGTAGGCCTTGTGCTCGACGGGGTATGCCCGCCTTGCGCGGACACGTGCCCCGGACGAGGCAGCGCGGAGTTGATCGCAATGAATTCAAGGACCTGGCCGTACCGGACTCGGCTGCACGGCAGGCGCAGCTGACCGGTCACCGGCTGGCCGGGCAGGCCCAACAGGCCGGACGGGCCGGACCGGCTCCTCAGGCTTATGACGCCGCCGCTTATGACACGTGAACGAAACGTGATCTGAGAGACAGTCCACAGGGGCGTCGTCCTGCAATCGGCCAGTGGATCCCCGTGAACCTAGGGATTGAACGTGCACGTGAATGGAACCCGTGCCCCCGAGAATCCGAGGATCAGCCGAGTCGCGACTCTGCTCTGGCAGCGAGGATGGCCCAGAGGCACTAGATTTGGATCTGACCACTGCTCAACTCGCGTCTGGCATCACGCGTGCCTTCGCGCGTCACCCACTCCGAATCCCCAGGAGACCCACCTCATGTGCGGAATTGTCGGTATCGTCTCGGCGACCCCGGTCAACCAACAGG
>NZ_JALAGT010000094.1 GCF_022712295.1 Galactobacter sp. | reverse complement strand
ACCTGACAGAGTGACGACGCGCCTTGCCAGGGCAGCCGAACCGAGGCCGGCCGTCCACACCGAGGCCAGGAAGCGAAACCGGCCAGGACGAGCGGATCGGCAGGTCGGAAGGATCGCCGGTTATCAATCGCCCCGATATGCCGCCCGAAGGGCCTCCAGATCAAGCTTGTGCATGGGCATGAAGGCATCCTGAACCCTCTTGGCCTGCTCGAGTGTCCCTTCCAGGAGCATGGTGTCCAGTTCCTTGGGAACCACTTGCCAGGAGAGACCGAACTCGTCCTTGCACCAGCCACACTGCTCGGCCTCGGGCACCGTGGAAAGCACCGCCCAGTAGCGGTCCATCTCCTCCTGGGAATCGCAGCGGATCATCAGCGAGATTCCCTCATTGAAGACGTCCGGGAACCCGGGAGTATCCATGAGGGCAAACCAGGTTCCCGCCAAGCGCACATCGGAGTAGGCCACTCCGTCGGCCGGAACCTCGGGAGAACCTTCCGGCATCCCCATATCTGCGAACCGGACCTGCGAACCCGGCACTGCGTCGTCGAACAGCTCGAGGTACCGGGAACGGGCGGCTGCCGCGCCGCCCACTGCGGAGTTGCCGAAGGCGAGGCTGGGGACGATGGGAGGCCGAGGCTCTCCCTCGGGATTGGTCAGCATGACCTGCCAGGAGATCCCGAAGCGATCCTGCACCCACGCATAGTGCGGGGAAAACGGGTACTCCCCCAAGGGCATGAGCTCGGTTCCGCCGTCTGTCAAAGCAGAAACGATCCGGTCGACCTCGCCCCTCGCACCGGCCACACGTGAGGGATCCACATTCACGAAGAAGGACACGGAGGGGTTCGGCGTGAAGAACGGGCCACCGTCAATGGCCTGAAACTCCTGACCCCAGAGCCGGAACGTGTACCAAACCGTGTCACCGCCGGGGGTGTCCTCCATGACTGCGGTCCCCGTGATCTCCGAATCGGGGAACAGCTCGGTGTAGAACTCGACGGCGGCTCGGACCTGGCCGTCGAACCAGAGATGGGGAACGATCGAAACCATGGCTGACTCCTGACGTGGGATGTGGTGGTCGAGTCTCAGGGCCACCAGCATGGACCTACTTGGCGGTCTTCTCAAGCAGTCCTGGGTCCCAGGAGCCCGATCAAGCTCGCCTAGCGCTTGGTCCGTGGGCCGTCCACCATCCGCCGTGAGGCCCTGACGGAGAGTCGCTCCAACGGGCCCCTTCCGGCCAGCAGCGCCCAGACCGTGCAGCCGACCATGACCGTGCCGGTCACCACCCAGAACTGACCGGCCTCGGATTCCCATCCCAAGAGCACGGACAGAACCCAGAGCAGCACCACATGGGCGCTGTATGCGCTCAACGGCATGGAACCCAGTGCGGCGATGGGCAGGAGGACGTACCTCAGCGCGTACCCCGTCAGCAGCAACAAGCACACCACGGCAAGGGCGAATCCGCCGGAGCCGATGATCTCCATGCTGCCGCCGGAATGCGCCGAACTGGAGAGGAACATCCCGGACAGGCCGCCTTCGCCGTCGCCCATAGGTGCGTAGGCGAACCAGCCCGAATCCTCGTCACCGTAGTAGCTGGACGAGTCCCCGTCATCGAGCGACGCGAAGTCCCCATCTTCGGGATAACAATCGACGTACCCTTCGCTGTACTCGTCGCAGAGCTTGCCGCTGAGGTCCACATCCTCACCAGGAACGGTCTCCCCGGTCCAGTCATCATCCGAAGACGACGAGGAGAAGTCATCGCCGCTGGAGTAGTCATACGACCCAGCATCTCCCCACACCGTTCCGACGGTATAACCCACGCCCGCCATACCTACGCCGACGGCGAGTCCGATGGCGGCGACCTTCCGCCGCGTGACGTCCAGTCGGCCCAGTGCCAGGCCGCCGAACATGAGGGCGGCCCACACCACCATCGAATACGTCCCGCCGAGCAAGAACGTCAGCCCATCGCCGTCTCCCATCGCCGTGAGAGCAGCGATCGCAACAGGCCCGGCCACGGCCAAGGATGCCGCCCAGATCAGCAACGTCCGCACCCGCAGCCCGATCACCAGCACCGCGCACATGTAAATGAATCCGTAGAAGCACAGGATCACCGCAACCGGTGTGCCGAACATCTCCAGCACAAACCCGATCCCGAAGATCAGCAGGCCACGAGCCAGCAGCTTCAGGCGCATCGGCCCCAGCTCCGGACCGCTGGGAACGCGGTTGCGCCCGGTCATGAGTGCCACCGAGATACCGGCGAGCAAACCGAAGAGGATGGAGGAGCGTCCGTCCACGATGTCCAGCCACGTAGTCGGTTCGGTCCACACGAATCGACCAGGTAGGGCCAAGGTATGTGCGGCGATCATCCCGATCACGGCCAGCCCGCGGGCGATGTCCAGTGCCACGATGCGCGGCGGACGCCCGAAGTCCTTCAGCCGCCGTCTCGCCGCTCCGGACCCGGACCCAGCCCCGGACCCGGTCCCGGTCCCGGTCCCGGAGCCGTTCCCGGAGTCGAAGCTCGGCGCCTGTCCCGGGCCACGACCACGGGCCGGCTCCTGAGGTCCTGCCGGATACCGTTGGTCCTTGCCCGGTACCGGCGGCTGGCTGACGGGATATGTCATGTGAATACGAACGCCCTTCGGGGAATCGAGTAATAGGCCTTTCCTAGGTATATCGCGTAGTGGCGAAAAACCTGACATGTGACTCAGGCGCTCAACTCGCCCGATCACCCCGCGCGCTCAGCCCGTCCCTGCACCGCTGGCGCGGCGCCGCTGCGATGCGTTCCCGGGGGCCGCGGTGCTGCGGCGACGCGCCTGCGTTGAAGGGACGGGCTGATCGGGCGGGTT
>NZ_JALAGT010000093.1 GCF_022712295.1 Galactobacter sp. | reverse complement strand
GGCCAAGGAACTCAGCGAGGGGACCCTGGACTCGGCCATCCTCACCTCACCCTCAACGGCGCGCAGAGTGGTCCATCTGCTGGACGGAAAGCCCTGCGCCACGGGATTCATCGCGATCGGACCCCGCACCGCGGCCGAGGCCACCGTCCTGGGGCTGCGGGTCGACGCCATCGCCACCGACACCACACCCGAGGCACTCGCCGAGGCGCTCGTCGCGCGCGCAGGCGTGCGTGCCGACGACAGCTGAGCAACGCCGTCGGGCACATGTGCCCCCAGATACCTTGAAACTCGAACCCGAAATCTAAGGAAGCGAAGACCTTGAGTTTTCCCACCCACCGCCCCCGTCGTCTGCGCCGAAACCCGGCCGTGCGCGCTCTGGTCGCTGAGACCAGTATCGATCCGGCGCAACTGATCCTGCCCGCGTTCGTGCGTGAGGGGGCCACCGAGGACATCCCGATCTCCTCGATGCCCGGGGTCTCCCAGCACACGCGTGATTCCCTCAAGGCCGAGGCCGTGCGCTGCGCCGAGGCAGGGATCGGAGGGCTGATGCTCTTCGGCGTACCCGCCGAGCGTGACGCCGTGGGGTCCGGTGCAACGGACCCACACGGGATCCTCAACGTGGCCATCGAGGACGTGAAGAAGGAGGTCGGCGACGACCTGCTGATCATGGGCGACGTATGCCTGGATGAATTCACCGACCACGGCCACTGCGGGCTGCTGGCCCCGGACGGAACCGTGGACAACGACGCGACCCTGGCCGTGTACGCGGACATGGCTGTGGCCCAGGCGGCCGCAGGTGCCGATGTGCTCGGTCCCTCCGGCATGATGGACGGCCAGATCGCCGTGATCCGTCAGGCACTGGACGAGGCCGGCTACCAGGACACCATCCTCATGGCCTACGCCGCCAAGTACGCCTCGGCGTTCTACGGCCCCTTCCGCGAGGCCGTGGACTCGCAGTTGAAGGGCGACCGTCGCACATACCAGATGGACCCGGCCAACCGCCGCGAGGCGCTGGTTGAGGTCGAGGCCGACCTCGAGGAGGGGGCCGACATCGTCATGGTGAAACCCGCCATGGCCTACATGGACATCCTTGCCGACGTCGCCGCATTCTCCCCGGTCCCCGTGGCCGCGTACCAGATCTCCGGCGAGTACGCGATGATCGAGGCCGCGGCAGCCAACGGGTGGATCGACCGCAAGGCCTCCATCCTCGAATCCGTCCTGGGATTGCGCCGCGCCGGCGCTGACCAGGTACTCACGTACTGGTCGCTGGAGATCGCCCAGTGGCTCAAGGAAGGCAAGTGATGACCACCAACGCCCAAGAATTCGCCCGCGCCCAGGCCGTGATGCCCGGCGGTGTGAACTCACCCGTGCGCGCCTACGGTTCTGTTGGCGGCGTGCCGCCGTTCCTGACCGATGCCCACGGCGCCCATGTCACGGACGTGGAGGGCAAGCGCTACGTCGACCTGGTCATGACCTGGGGCCCGGCGCTGCTCGGTCACTCCCATCCGGCCGTGATCGAGGCCGTCCACGCCGCAGTGGATCATGGGCTCTCCTTCGGCGCCTCAACGCCGGCCGAGTCCGAGCTGGCCTCGCTGATCGCCGGACGCATGGGCGGCGTGGAGCACGTTCGCATGGTCTCGACTGGCACCGAGGCCACCATGACCGCAGTGCGATTGGCCCGTGGCTACACTGGCCGCGACCTGCTGGTGAAGTTCGCCGGTTGCTACCACGGGCACGTCGATGCGCTGTTGGCTGCGGCGGGCTCCGGCGTGGCGACGCTGGCCCTTCCCGGTTCCGCCGGAGTCCCGGCGGCCGTCACCGCCGAAACGCTGGTGCTGCCCTACAACGATCGCCAGGCCGTGCTCGACGCCTTCGAACGCTACGGAAAGCGGATCGCCGGCGTCATCACGGAGTCCGCCCCGTGCAACATGGGCGTGGTGACCCCGGACCCCGGCTTCAACCGGTTCCTGCGCCAGACCACGCGAGAGCACGGCTCGTTGTTGATCGTGGACGAGGTGCTCACCGGCTTCCGTGCCTCCGACGCAGGCTACTGGGGTCTGACGGGCCGCGAGGAAGGCTGGACGCCCGACCTGTTCACGTTCGGCAAGGTCATCGGTGGCGGCATGCCGGCCGCTGCTGTGGGCGGTCCGGCCGAGATCATGGATCACCTGGCGCCGTTGGGTCCCGTGTACCAGGCGGGCACGTTGTCAGGGAACCCGGTCGCCACCGCCGCCGGTATCGCCACTCTGCGCAACGCGACCTCCGAGGTGTACGCCAACATCGACGCGCGGTCCCTGCAGCTGCAGGAGGAGCTGTCCTCCGCGCTCTCGGCCGAGGGCGTTGACCACTCCATCCAGACGGCCGGCAACCTGTTCTCCGTGGCCTTCGGGACCTCGGAGCACGGAGTGCACAACTATGCAGAAGCGCAGGCCCAAGAGGGCTTCCGCTACGCGCCCTTCTTCCACTCGATGCTGGATTCCGGCGTGTACCTGCCCCCGTCCGAGTACGAGGCCTGGTTCCTCTCCGACGCACACGACGATGCCGCTATGGATCAGATCATCTCCGCACTGCCGGCTGCGGCCAAGGCTGCCGCGGCTGCCGAGTCACCCACGGCCTGATCCGAGGGTCCCCGCTGCCTCCTCGGAGCCGGGTTTCCACGGTGGAGCTGCCCATCTCGCGCCGAGCCTTGTGGTGGAGCCGGGTTTCCACGATGGAGCCGGTGGTGCACCGGCTCTGCGGTGGATGCCCGGCTCCGTGGCAGTACCGGTGAGGACTCGGTGGCTCCGCCGCGGCCGGTGCGCTTCGACGGTGGCCTTTGCGGCGTGGATGACCTCAGCGCGCGCCGAACTCCGCCCGCGGCCAGGCAGGATCCACCACGGCCGAGGGGTTCTTGCGGCGCAGGAAGTCCTGGAAGTTCTCGGCCCAGGCACGGTGCCAGCCGACTTGCGCGGAGTGCAGCTGCAGCGGGTCGATCTGGATCTGCGAGGGGTAGCGACGTGCGATCGCGTCGGCCACGCCGATGGTGGCCAACGCGTCCGCGGCGGAGGTGTGCGCATCGACGAGGGAGACGCCGTAGAACTCGCTCATGACGGTCAGGGTGCGCTTGCCGCGGCGGTACTTGTCCACGGCCCGATCCATCACCAGCGGGTCGATGACCGGTGCCGGGTCGATCGGCGCCACGCCGTACCGGCGGGACTCGGCCTCAAGCACCGTGAAGTCGTAGGGGGCGTTGAAGACCATGACAGGCATGGTCTGGAACAACTCACCGAGCAAGGAAGCGATCTCGGCGGTGGCCTCGGCGGCGTCGCGACCTTGAGCGCGGGCCTTCTCGGTGCTGATCCCGTGCACGGCGGCGGCGGCTTCGGGGATCTCCACACCCGGGTCCACGAGCCACTCGTGATGCTGCAGGAGCTCATCGCGGCCGTTGACGATCACCACGGAGGCGGTGACGATGCGGGCGGCGTGTGGGTCGGTGCCGGTGGTCTCGAGGTCGAAGGCCGCTCTGGGTAATTCCTGCCAGGCGAAACGGGTGTCCTGGTCGAGGGGGAGCGGATCCTGTCCGGGGGTGGAAGCCATGGTCTCCAATCTAGCGTGGACTCGTTCGCTCGGCAGAACCGCGCACGTGCGGCTGTGGACGACACGCGACCCGCCTCAGCCGGCGCGTGGGTCGTCGTAGCACGCAGCCGGTGGCAGGATCGGGACCATGTCCACTGTCATGAACCCTGGAGCGGCCCCCGATCCGGAGGCGGTGGACGAGGCCGTGTACCGGCTCCTGGAACTCGTTCCGGCCGGGACCGTGATCTCCTACGGTGCGGCCGCCGCCGAGCTGGGTTTGGGGACGGCCCGCCGCCCGGCCTCGGCCATGTCCAGGGCCCCCTATGGGCTGCCGTGGTGGCGCATGGTCAGGGCCAACGGCACGCTGCCGCCTTCGTTGGCCGCCCGCGCGGAAGGTGCGTGGCGGCGGGAGGGGACGCCGGTCGTCGGGCAGGGGTCTGCCGCCAAGGCGGCGAGGGCCGCATTTCTCATGCCCGACGACGCGTGGCGGCGTGCGCTGACATCCCGGCTTTCGGACCTGGTCAAGGCTCTCCCCGAAATCGGGGAAACGCAATAGGGTTGGATTCCCATCACCGGTGCAGGAGGAACGATGAACCCCAAGCCTGACGAGGCCGAGAACTCGACCGAATTCGAGATGGCGACCCCCGAACAGATCGACGTCACGCCGGAGATCGATGAGATCGGTGAAATACTTCGGTCTCAGGGAGACCTGCCGGCCAGTGACGACACGGCCTGGCGGCACGGTTATCCGTACACCGAGAAGATGAGCAGAAAACAGTACGAGAAGCAGAAGAAGAAACTGCAGATCGAATTGCTGAAACTGCAGGCTTGGGTCAAGGAAACCGGCCAGAAGATCGTAATTCTCTTCGAGGGCCGGGATGCCGCGGGCAAGGGTGGCGCCATCAAACGCTTCACCGAACACCTGAACCCGCGTGGCGCGCGAGTGGTGGCACTGGAGGTTCCCACCGACCGTGAGAAGAAGCAATGGTATTTCCAGCGCTACGTTGCTCACCTGCCCACGGCCGGAGAGATCGTGCTCTTCGACAGGTCCTGGTACAACCGCGCCGGGGTGGAACGCGTCATGGGGTATTGCACGCCTCAGGAATACCTTGAGTTCACGCGCTCGGCACCCGAATTCGAGCGGATGCTCACCAATTCCGGGATCCATTTGATCAAGTTCTGGTTCTCCGTGGGACGCGCGGAACAGCACGAGCGGTTCATGGCACGCTCCACCGATCCGGTGAAGCAATGGAAGCTCTCACCCACTGACCTGGCCAGCCTGGACAAATGGGACGATTACACGGCGGCCAAGGAGGCCATGTTCTTCTACACGGATCAGCCTCAGGCACCGTGGACCGTGGTGAAATCCAATGACAAGAAGCGTGCTCGGATCGAGGCCATGAGGTGGGTTCTTTCACGCTTCGATTACCCCGGTAAGGACCTGGAGCTGGTCGGGGAGCCGGATGCCCTGATCGTCGGACCTCCGTCCGAGGTCTATGACGACGGCGAGACACCCACCGGAACCTTCCCGCAGGTACAGGCGACCTGACACCCCGTCAGGGGTGGAGCAATCCGTCGGGGTCACGTGATCTGATGGATCTCGTGGAAGATCAGCGCGTGACCCCAGACAGCATGGACCGGACGTTACCCGACGTGCTGACCGGGCCAGGGCACGGCCCGGTCCTGGTGATCGGTGGTCCGGGCACGGGGAAGACCACGCTGGCCCTGGATGTGCTGAGGTCCCGGCTGCGTGAGGGAGAGCCTGCGGAAGGCATGCTCATGCTGGTGGCCACGCGTCAGGCGGCCAATCGATTGCGCGACGAGCTGGCGATGACCGCCGGCGTCACGTTCTCGGAACCCATCGTCCGGACCTACTCGGCCTTCGCCTTCGACGTGATCCGCCGCGCCCGGCAGGCCGGTGCGTTGGCCTCCTCCCCGCGGCTGCCGCGGCTGCTCTCGGGAGCGGAGCAGGACGCCTTCGTGGCGGAACTGCTGCGCGGGCACAGGGAGAGGGGAGGCGGCCCAGCCTGGCCCACGGAGCTGGGGGAGGCCGTGACGACCAGGGGATTTCGTAAGGAGGTCCGTGAGTTCCTCGACCGGGCCAGTGAGCTGGGTCTGGAAGCGGACGCGGTCGCAGCTTTGGGGCAGCGTTGCGGTGTTCCCGAATGGACGGCAGCAGCAGCCTTCCTCCGCGAGTACCGGGAGGTGGGGCTCCTTGACCACGAGGAGGCCTACGATCCCGCCGAACTGGTCTCCATCGCGGTGTCGCTGTTGTCGGGCGCGGCAGGGGCGGAGGTGGCCCGGGCGGAGCGGGACAGGATCTCCACCCTGGTGGTGGACGACCTCCAGGAGGCCACCGGTTCTCAGCACCGTTTGGTGCAGCTGCTGGCTGCTGACCGCGATGCCGTGCTGGCCGCGTCACCGGACACGGCGGTGCAGGGCTTCCGCGGCGCCCGCCCGGACCTGGTGAGGCACGCAGGGGAGGGGCTGGCTGCTGGCCTGGATGCACCGGTGCTCGAGCTGACCCGCAACCACAGGCTTTCGGGGGAGATCTCCGCGACCGTGGCTCGGGTGGCGCGGCGGATCCCCGCGGCCACGGGCGAACTCGGCCGACGCTGGGAAGAGGCGCCCCTCCCGGACGCGGCCGACCAGGAGGCGCACGGCCCGTGGCCCGACGGTCTGTCTCCGGTCGGCGCGTCGCCCGAGGGTGCGTCGCCCGAGCGCTCGTCGTCCGCGGGGGCGTCACGGGTGCCGTCCCGGGTGGATATTCGGCTCGTCGAATCTGCGGTGCATCGCGACCGCCTCATCTCCCGACAGGTGCTTCAGGCCCACCTCTTCCGCGGGGTGCAATTGGGGGAGATCGCCGTGATCGTCCGCAACGGTACACAGGTGCGTTCCACCGCGCGTTCGCTGGGACTCGACGGGATCTCCACCACGGTCCCGCCGGTCGAGATCCCGCTGCGCGACGAGGCCGCGGTCCGTCCGCTGCTCACCCTCCTCAGGATCGCGCTGGAGCCCGTTCCTGATGTCCCGGTGTCCCGCGGACACCGAGAGGCCTCCGCCGCCGCGGCAGCCGTACAGACCTTGCTGACCGGCCCATATGGCCGCGCGACCACGTTGGACGTGCGCAGCCTGCGCCAACAATTGCTGATCCACGAACGCGCCGCACAGCCCGCGCCGCAAGATCCGGACGCGGGGGAGTGGGGTGCAGCCCGGAACTCGACGGAGCTGCTCGCCGCGCTGCTTGACGGCGAATTCACCGAGGACGTCCTCGCCACCATGGGGCAGGTGGCCCTGCCTGCCAAACGGCTGGTCGCGATGCTGCGGGCCTGCCGCGACCACCTGCAGGGACCCCATACCGCGGGAACGGCGATCTGGGCGCTGTGGAATGCCTCGGGCGCGGTGACCAGGCAAGGCGCAGTGACCGGACGGAACGCAGACACTGGACAGAACACCGACACTGGGCCGGCCGCGGGTGACGCTGCTGCCGGGCGCAGGGAACCCGATTGGAGGGAGACCGCACTGAGTGCCAAGGGGCTGCGGGCCGACCGTGCCAACCGTGATCTTGACGCGGTGTTGGCGTTGTTCCAGGCGGCTGAGCGCTATGAGGACCAGTTCCCGGGCGCGGGGGTTGGCCGCTTCCTTGAACATCTGGAGCAACAGGACCTTCCCATGGACTCCCTGGCGGGAACCGCGGCCCCCGGCGGGCGCGTCCACGTGCTGACCCCCGCAGCGGCCGCCGGCCGAGACTTCGACACCGTCATCGTGGCCGGGCTGGAAGAGGGGTCCTGGCCCTCCACGGGATTGAGAGGCACGCTGCTGCGCTCGGACGACCTGGTGACCGTGGCAGAACACGGTCCGGAGGCGCTGGCCGGGGTGGACGTCTCTGCCAAGTTGCGAGGCGTGAGGGAAGACGAACTACGCCAGTTCGTCACCGCACTGTCCAGGGCAAGGAACATGCTCCATCTGATCGCGGTGTCCTCCGACGACGAGTCGCCATCCACGTTCTTGACCCTGGTGCAGCCTCCGCACAGCCCCGAGCTCAGAGTGGCCCCGGTGCCGTCCGCTTCCACCCTGCCCAACCTGACGGCCCGCCTGCGCCGCGTGCTTGAGTCCGGCGCCGATGACACCACGGCGGAGGCAGCAGGACTGCTTGCCACCCTCGCCGTCCAGTCGCCTCCCGTGGCCGGGGCGAACCCGGAGACCTGGTGGGGTTTGGCCCCGCTGAGCAGCGCAGATCCCATCGTGGCCCAGGGCGTGCCCGTGCGGGTCTCACCGTCCAAGGTGGAGTCCGTCCTGGAATCCCCGCTGAACTGGTTTGTGCAGGCGGCCGGCGGCGTGGCCCCGACCGACTTCGCCCGTAGCCTCGGCACCCTGGTCCATGCCATCGCCGAGCGGCACCCGGAGGCGGATCAGGAGGAGTTGCTCGCCGCGCTGTCCCGGCGGTGGGACGAATTGCAGATGCCCGAGAACTGGGTGGGTGCCTCGGAGCACCAGCGTGCAGAGACCATGCTCGGCAAGCTGGCCCAGTATTACCAGCAGGTTCAGAAGGAGGGGCGCACGGTCGGAGCCCGCGAGCAACCCTTCAGCGTGTCGATTGAGCCGCACGCGCCGGGGGAGCACCCGGTGAAGCTGACCGGATCCATGGACAGGGTCGAGGTGACCAAGGAAGGGAAACCATTGATCGTGGATCTGAAGACCGGAAAGCAGCTGCCAACGGCCAAGGAGATCGGTGAGCATCCGCAGCTGATGACCTACCAGGCCGCGGTCCTGGCCGGAGCCTTGAGGGACGCCGAGATCGAGGGGCTCACGTATCCCGATCAGCCGGAGGGAGCAGCCCTGGTCGGTGTGGGCAACAGCAACGTCAAACCGTCGATCCTCCCACAGGGCGCGGTGCCAGCCGACGCCGGGGAACCATGGGAACTCATCGCCCAGGCCGCTCGCGGCATGTCAGGCACCACCTTCGCCACCACCCATGAACAGGGGGCTCGTGTGCGCTGCACTCACCCAGGCGTCTGTCCGATCTGCGACGAGGGACGGCAGGTGACGGAACCGTGACGACGCGTGACGACCTCCCCTTCGAGGATCCGGACGTCCTGGCGGACACCTTGGGCATGGGGCATCACCCCACCGCTCAGCAGCGAGACGTGATCCGTTCCGGACTGTCTCCGCTGCTGGTGGTGGCCGGCGCCGGTTCCGGGAAGACAGCCACCATGGCCGACCGTGTGGTCTGGCTCGTGGCCAATCGTCTGGCCAGGCCGGAGGAGATCCTTGGAGTGACCTTCACACGGAAGGCGGCAGGCGAACTCGGGGAGCGCCTGCGTGGGCATCTGGACCGGCTGCGCACGTCCATGGGGGAGGGCACCGACGGCGACCTGGCCCTGACCCCTGCCGTCTCCACCTATCACTCCTTCGCGAACTCGTTGGTGGCGGAGCAGGGGATGCGGATCGGGCTGGAACCGGACACCCCGGTGTGGGGCCCCGCCCAGTGTTGGCAGCTCGCCAATCGCGTGGTGGACAACTATGACGGCGAGTGGGAGCACCTGGACGTGTCCCATTCCACGCTCGTGGACGACGTCCTCACCTACGCGGGGCAGGCCGCCGAGCACTTGGTGGACCCGGCGAGCACCGTGGACTGGCTGCTGGAACGCGCCGATCGGATCGAGGCCATGCCCATGGGTGCCACGGCCAGGAGCAAGAAGCCTGCGAAGGACATCGCGGCGATGCGAACGCACGCCACGGTGGCGGAATTGGCCGGGCGATATCAAGCCGCCAAGGCGGAACGCGGAGTCATGGACTACGGCGACCTGGTGGTGAAGGCCGCCCAGCTGGCGTCCCTTCCGGAGGTGGCCCGTCACTATCGCGGTCGCTACAAGGTGGTGTTGTTGGACGAGTTCCAGGACACCTCGTATGCCCAGATCGAACTCTTTGCCAGGCTCTTCGCCGACGGCAGGCACGCGGTGACGGCCGTGGGCGACCCCAATCAGGCCATCTACGGATTCCGTGGCGCCTCTGCGGGTCAGCTGGCGGCCTTCCGGCACCGCTTTGCGCTCTCCTCGCCCAACGGCGAGAGGACTCCGGTGCCTGTGGCTCAGTTGACCACGGCGTGGCGCAACGCGGACACCATCCTCAACGCGGCCAACGTGATCGCTGCGCCACTGAACAAGGCTGCCGCCCGCGGCGGCGTGCACACGGAACCTTCGGTGCCGCAACCAGCGGAGCCCTCTGCGGCGGTTGGACACATCAAGCCGATCACGCTGCCGCGGCCCACCAAGCTCCAGGTGGACCCGCTGAGCCCTCGACCCGGCGTGGACCAGGGGAGGGTGGTGTTGGCTCATGCCACGACCTCCAGCGAGGAGGCCACGGCGCTGGCCGGGTTCATAGCGCAAGTGAGGGAGGACTGGAGGCAACGACGAGAGGACTGGCCCTCCACCGCGGTGCTGATCCGGGCCTGGAAGACGGCGGGGCCGGTCGCGGAGGCCCTGCGCGACGTCGGGGTCCCGGTGGAGATCGTGGGCCTCAGCGGCCTCTTGTCCACGCCCGAGGTGCAGGACATCGTCGCGACGCTCTGGGTCCTGGCCGACCCCGGACGCTCGGATGCGCTGCTGCGCTTGTTGGCCGGTGCCAGGTGGAGGATCGGCCCGGCGGATCTGATGGCCTTGTCCGACTGGGCGCAGTTCCGTGCCAAACGCCGCACCCGCGCCACCCAGTCACTGCGCGCTGCCGATTTCGAGACACCGGACGGGCAGCTCGAGGGCGACTCCGGCCATGCGGGCGAATCGGAGGTCGTGGACCAGGCCAGCCTGGTGGAGGCATTGGACAACCTGCCGCGCCCCGGCTGGGAATCCCGGCACGGGCGCGTCCTGGGCGAGCGCGCGCACGGGCGGCTGGCCCGGCTGCGGGACGAATTACGAGGACTGCGGCGCCTGCTCGGTGAGGAGCTGCCGCTGCTCGTCGCGGAGGTGGTGCGCACCATGGGCCTGGACGTGGAGGTGCTGGCCCGGCCGGGACTGGACGAACACGCGGCCAGGCGGCATCTGGATGCCTTCTCGGACGTGGCTGCAGGGTTCGACGGTGGGCTCGGCGAGGCCGACCTCCCCACCTTCCTGGAGTGGCTGGAAGCCGCCAAGGAGAAGGAGAAGGGCCTGTCCACCGCGCCCGAACCGGCCGTGGACGGGACCGTGCAGATTCTGACGGTTCACGCCTCCAAGGGACTGGAATGGGATGTCGTGGCCGTGCCGGGGCTGACGCGGGGCGTGTTCCCCTCCGGGAGGCCCACACGGTGGACCGGCGGGGACGGGCATCGTGGTCAGCTACCGTGGCCCTGGCGGGGCGACCGCGACGAGTTGCCTCAGTTCACGGCGCTGGATGATCCCTCCGCCATATTCGAACACCAGGCCGAGTACTCCGCCTTCGAATCCGATTCCCGCACGGGGTTCGCCGCTGAGGTGGCCCTGCACTCGGAGGCAGAGGAGAGGCGACTGGCGTACGTGGCCTACACGCGTGCCCGCAGCATCCTGTGGTGCTCAGCCACCGACTTCGCGGGATTCTCCAAGGAGATGGTGGACCCCTCCCCGTTCTTCAGTGAGATCCTGGACCTGGACGGCAGCGAGCGTGGTCCCTGGACGCAGATCCCCGACGAGGCACGCTCCGTCCATGACGAGAACGCAGCGATCGTCGCGTTCAATCGCACGGCCAAACAGAAGGACCGCAAGAGCAGAAGCGAGGAGATGACCAACCCGGAATCCGGGGTGTCCGTCTCGGCACAGTGGCCCTATGACCCGTTGGCCGGCCCCGTGGTACTGCACAACGGCGAGCCGGCGACGGCGAACAGACGATCTCGCCGACCCGCACTGGAGGCCGCGGCCCATGACGTCACTGTCGCGATGCGGGCCATCCGATCACTGCAGGCCGAAGCCGGTGACGACGCCGGTGCCGAGGTGACGCTCCCCGAACCGAGCACGGAGCAGGGCAAGGCCTGGTGGGAGGAGGCCCGGCTGTTGCTGGCCCAGCGCTCCGCGCAGGCGGAAGCGGCCGCGTTGGTGTTGCCGGGGCACGTGCGGGCGTCACTGTTCGTGGAGGCGGCAGACGACAGGGCCACCGTGGAACGGGACCTGCGCAGGCCGGTTCCGCATCAGCCCGGTATCGAGGCCAGGCAGGGAACGGCGTTCCACTCGTGGGTGGAGGAGCACTTCGGAACAGAGGCGTTGTTCGACCTGGACGACGAGGCCGTCTACCAGGACCAGGAGCATGTTGAGGGTCCGGATCTGGAAGGACTCAAGGCCCAGTTCCTGAAGTCCGAATGGGCTCACCGATCGCCGGCCTTCGTGGAGGCGCCGGTGGAGACCCGCATCGGCCCGGTGAGCGTCCGTGGACGGATCGACGCGGTCTTCAGGGACGCCGACGGCCGCTGGGACCTGGTGGACTGGAAGACCGGACGGCAGCCCAGTGCCAAGGAACTGCCCAAGAAGGCCTTGCAACTTGCGGTCTATCGACTGGGGTGGGCCCGCCTCCACGATATCGACGTGGATCAGATCGACGCGGCCTTCTACTACGTGAAGACCGGAAAGACCGTCAGGCCCCACTCCTTGGCGGGAGAACAGGAACTCGAGGAGATGATCACCTCACTGCTGGGATGAATCCTTCTCAGAACGGGAATCGGTCTCGGCGCGGAGTTCGTTGTCCGCGGTGGTCTCGGTAGCCCCGGATCCCTCGGCCGACTGCGCCACAGCGACGTCGGAATCAGTGATCACCGCGTCAGAATCGTCGTCCTCGCCGCTGTCAGCGTCGGCTTTCGCCTCAGTGTTGGCTTTGGTATCGGCGTCGGCTTCGGCATCAGCGGCGTCGGCCTTGTGAGCCGAAACAGCGTCTTCGGGCGAGGTCGCGCCATGAGCCCGATCGGTCGTCAGTTTCTGGTCCAACTGCTCCCGCGGCGTGATGACGGTGTCTTCCACCTCTGTCACCGGGGACGGAGCGGATCCGGCCGAGTTCGCGGATGCGGAAGTGGCCGCGGTCGGCGTGGAACCGGACGTGGCAGAGCTCGCTGAAGCGTGGGTGGGGGCAGCCGGGGACGGGCTGGAATCAGCGCTGCCTGCCGATTGGGCTGACACCGTGCTGTACTGGGGCTCCGGCCTGGCGTCTTCCACCACCCCGATGGGGAGGTCGCCGAGCTCAGCGATGTTTCTGTCCAGTTCCGCCAGGAGTTCCTCTGCCTGGGCAACGCGCTGGGCGTCGTCTCTGGTGATGGCACGCGACAGCCAGCGGGCCAACGCGAATTCGGCGTGCAGGGTTGCACGGTCCAACAGGTGCGGATCGGCCGCGGTGGCTCGGCGCTGGACGTATGCGGTGACCACGCGTTCCATGGTGGCGCGCTGTTCAAGGGCCAGGAGCCAGCCGAGGTCCTCGGCAGGATCGCCGATGTGTAGATCGGACCATCCGGTCACGGCCACGATCTTGCCCTGGTCAACGAAGATCTGTTCCTCGTTCAGGTCGCCGTGGACCACCGAGGCGTTGAACCGCCACATACCCGCGTCCTCCATGGCGTTCTCCCAGCGCCGCAGCAGCCTGCGGGGCACCTTGCCGGAGGTCGCCACCTGGTCCAGCTCCGAGAGCAGCGCCACCCGGAACTCCTCCGGGCTGGAAACGGGGAGCCCGGCGCGGGCCACGGTGGGGCGGTCGATCTCGTGGACGGCGGCGATGGCCATGCCGACCTGATGCGCCAGGGCCGGCGAGGAGAGAAGCTCCTCCAGCGGCAGCTGATGCCCCTGGAGATGGTGGTAGACGAACGTCTTCAGCTCTCCCTGGCGTACGGTGCCTGCCACGCTCGGCACGGCGAAGGGGAGCGTGGCCCGTACGCTCGAGGAGAGCCCGCCGAGGCTGCGTAGCTCGGTGTCCAGTTTCAGGGCGGCCTGGGCATGCTTGGGGGACCGAACACGCCACCGGGTTCCCTGGTCATCGACCACCAGCGCGGAGTCGAAGTCCTCCTGCGCGTCGGGCAGCCGTCCCACCTGGACGGCATTGAGCCCGGGCACAGCGGCGGTGGCGATGGCGGCGAGGTCGTACGGGGAGCGTTCCACGTCCACCACCGTAACGGCCCATACGGGTCGGTGGGGACTCGACCCGCCAAGGAAGACGCTGTTGGGACCCTGAAGAGACACGGAAATGTGAGATGAGGCCGACCGGTGCAACTTGTCCACACCCCCCTGCCGCATCCATGTGCCGTGGCACGTAACGTAGAGGTATGACGTCTACACCCCCTCTTGGTTCCCTTGTCCTGACCGGCGGCCGGATCGCTCGAGGCGGTCAGGACCGCCGCGAGACCGCGTGGCTCACCGATGCACTGTGCAGCCCCGGGACCAGGGTGCTGGCGCTCGTGAACGGGACCACGCCCGTGTCCGGCGCCGCCTTGGTGGCACCCACGCTCGGCGAGTTGCCCGGCGGAGCCGCGAACGCGTCGTCGGGCATGGCAACGCACATGCCCGACGACGGTGGCGTCGCCTGTGGCGCGCCCGTCCCGGACGCGCTCGCCGAGGCGAGCCGCATCGTCTGGATCGGTCGGGTGGATGGCGTGGACTGGGTGGCCGCCGACCTGCCGCAGGAGCCTTCCTGGTGGGAGGCAGTCGCCCCCGCTGCCGGACTCATGCAGGTGGGAGCGGAATTGGAGCGGACCCAGGCGGCGTTGTTCGCGCAGGCCAACGCGGTGCTGAACTGGCACAAGGGTGAGGGTTTCTGCCCGCACTGTGGCGGCCCCACGAGAGTAGTCGATGCCGGGTGGGTGCGGGTGTGCCCCACCGAGGGCATCGAGTTCTTCCCTCGCACCGACCCTGCGGTGATCGTGCTGATCACCGACGACCAGGACAGGGTGCTGCTTGGCGCCAACGCGGCATGGGGCGGTTCACGCTATTCCACGTTCGCCGGCTTCGTGGAGCCCGGGGAATCGCTCGAGGAGGCCGTGGTGCGTGAGGTCGGTGAAGAGGCCGGGATCGCGGTGACGAATCCCGAGTACCTGGGGTCACAGCCATGGCCGTTCCCGCGTTCTCTGATGTGTGCCTTCCACGCTCACGCCGTGGGCGTGGAGACGGCTCCGGATGGGCTGGAGATCCTCTCCACCCGCTGGTTCACCAGGGAGGAGCTGGCGGCCGAGGTGGCCTCGGGTTCGCTCCAGGTTCCCGGCGGGGTCTCCGTCGCCGGAGCCATGCTGCGGCACTGGTTCGGTGGCGAGCTTCCGGAGGTGTGGGAGTGACCCCGGAGGAGATCCTCACCGGACTGGATCCGGAACAGGCCGCGGTGGCCGCCCAACTGCATGGCCCCATGGTGGTCATCGCCGGGGCGGGCACGGGTAAGACGCGCGCCATCACGCACCGGATTGCCCACGGGGTGGCCGCGGGGGAATACGTACCGCAGCAGGTGCTCGCTGTGACCTTCACGGCGCGTGCCGCCGCCGAGATGCGCACTCGTTTGCGGGGACTCGGCGCCGCCGGCGTGCAGGCCCACACCTTCCATGCCGCGGCCCTGAGACAGCTGCAGTATTTCTGGCCGCAAGCGGTGGGCGGTTTCCTGCCGCACCTGCTTGACCACAAGGCTCCGCTCGTGGCCGAGGCCGCGCGACGGCTGCGGCTCCCGGCAGACCGCGCCACGGTGCGAGACCTTGCCGGTGAGATCGAATGGGCCAAGGTGTCCATGCTGACCCCGGAAACGTACGCGGCGCCCGGCCTGGACCGTGACGGGGTGGGGGAGCTGGACCACCAAGCCATGGCGCGGCTGTATCAGGCCTACGAGGACGTCAAGACGGACCGGGGCATGATCGACTTCGAGGATGTCCTGCTGCTCATGGTCGGGATCATCGAGGACGACGAACGCATCGCCGCGGAGATCCGCAGCCAGTACCGCCACTTCACGGTGGACGAGTATCAGGACGTTTCCCCGTTGCAGCAGCGGCTGCTGGACGGATGGGTGGGCGGCCGTGGTGAGGTCTGTGTGGTGGGCGACCCGTCCCAGACCATCTATTCCTTCACCGGGGCCACACCCCGTCACCTCTTGGAGTTCACGCGCACTCATCCTGGTGCGGCGGAGGTCCACCTGGTGCGCGACTATCGTTCCACGCCGGAGGTCGTGAACCTGGCCAACCGGGTCCTCACCTCACGCAGGCCCGAGCGCCGCCTGGATCAGCGCGGAACCGTGTGGGCGCAACCGTTGGAATTGATCGCCCAGCGCGAGCACGGTCCTGCGGCGGAGTTCCACGAGGCCGCGGACGATGAGCAGGAGGCCCAGTTCGTGGCGTCGCGGATCAAGGCACTCACCGAACGAGACGGCGTGAAGTTGCGCGACATCGCGGTGTTGTATCGGACGAACGGTCAATCGGAGGCCATGGAACGCGCCCTCTCCGATGCAGGGATCGGATACCAGTTGCGCGGGGCCGAGCGTTTCTTCCAACGCCGGGAGGTGAAGGAGGCGCTGGCGCAGATCAGGACCTCGGCACGGCAGGTTCCGGGGGAACTCGCAGTGGATCTGGTTCCGACGTTGCTCTCCTCCTTGGGCTGGCAGCGCAGCGCACCGACGGGTACCGGAGCCGTCAGGGAGAAGTGGGAATCGTTGTCCGCGCTCGTGGCGTTGGCCAAGGACATGGACGGTGCTCTGGCGGAGGAGAACCTGAGCATGGCCGCCTTCGCCGCCGAGCTGGAGGCCCGTGCGGCCACCGCACACGCACCCGTGGTGGAGGGAGTCACGCTCGCGTCCTTGCACTCGTCAAAGGGCCTGGAGTGGGACACGGTGTTCCTGACCGGGCTCTCCGAGGGTCTCATGCCGATCTCGTTCGCTGAGGACCAGGCCGGAGTGGACGAGGAACGTCGTCTGCTCTACGTGGGGATCACCCGTGCCAAGTCCCGGCTCATCTTCTCCTGGTCCTTGTCCCGGACCACGGGAGGACGAGGCCGACGCCGGCGGTCGCGTTTCCTCGACGGGATCGCTCCGTCTGCCCAGCGGGAGGCGGGGCGTCCCGAGCCCGGCCCGCGCAGTCGGCGCAAGAGCGCCGCTCCGGCGCGCTGCAGAATCTGCGGCAAACTGCTCGATACCGCGGCAGAGGTGAAGCTCAAGCGGTGCAGCGATTGCCCGGCAGGTTATGACGAGGCCGTCTACGAGGCCCTTCGTGATTGGCGCACCCGCGCAGCCAAGGACAGCGGGATGCCCGCCTTCGTGGTGTTCACGGATGCGACCCTCATGGCGTTGGCCGAGGCGATGCCGAGAACCGAACGAGAGTTCCTGGCGATCCCGGGGGTCGGCCGGTCCAAACTCCAACGTTACGGGGAGGACGTGCTCTCCGTCCTGGCCGACCTGCGCTGAGCCTCGGGTGCGCTGTGGCGTACCCAGTCCACGCCGTCCAGGAAGGCCTTGGCCTCGGCATGGCGCGGGTAGCGGCGCAACCAGGTCCTGAACTCCTCGTCATGCCCGTGTCCAGGCGTGACCAGGTGGCACAGCTCATGGATCAGGACCCCGTCCACGACCCACTGTGGCAGGCCTTTCAGGCGGTCCGAGAGGCGAATACTGCCCTCGGTCACGGTGGCAGAACCCCAGCGGGAATGCTGGTTGCCGACCCAGCGCACGCTGGTGGGGTGCGCCTGGCCGCCCAGGTAGGTGTTGCTCAATTCCCTGGCACGGTCGAGGAGGTCCTGGTCGCCGCGGGTCGGTTGTGTGGTCCGGATCCGTTGGGCCTTCTGGATCACCAGCTCCGTGATGGCGGCTTCCTGCCCGCGGGAAGCCGCGGACGGGATGGTGATTTGCAGGACCCCGTCCACCCACACGTAGCTGGCCCCGGTGCGACGGCGTGTGGACCGGCGAATTCTCACACGAGTGCCGTCCTCGCGTGTGTACTCCCTGTTGGTCATCGCCACGATGTCTGCCTCTCGTCCCCGGTTGACTTCCATTCTCGGACAGACCTCTGACCGTTTGGTCGAGGCATGCCGGGACATCACCTCTGTATCCGCTGTGGCACGTCGCGCTGTGGATAACGCCGGCGGGCGGGCCGGGAACCTGTCAGGCTGGTCTCTCACGATGCGGGGAGCCGTAGGCACCCGTCAATCAGGGGAGCACCGGCAGGGGGACGTGATGAGGATCAGGCCAGGCACACGCGTGGGGCGAGACGAGGCGGGACGAGTGGTGATCGGAGAGGGCAGCCAACGCAGGCGTATGGAACGGCTCTCACCGGTCCAGGCCGAAGTGTTGGAACGACTCCTGACGGGTCGGCCGCTCCCGTCACCTGCCCCAGGGAGCCGACAGGTCAACGAGTACGCGCAATTGTTGGGGGCCTTGAAACCCTGGTTGGAAGAAACGGACCCTGCACGCTGTATGCCGGGGCTGGCCGCCGAACGTCTGCGACCGGACGCCCGGTCGTGGGCTCAGGTCTGGGGCCAGGTGGGCCGCCCTGCTGGTGAGCGGGCGGCACCAGCCGAGGAAGTCATGTTCCGGCGAACCCGGGCCAGCGTCTGGATCTCCACCTTGGACCGCACTGGGGTGGCGACAGCCATGGCACTCGCCGCCGCCGGGGTGGGGAGGATCGCCGCACCCCATGACGGTGTGGTGGTGGGGGAGGACCTGGGGACATCACCGCTGCGTCTGACCGAGCTGGGTCTTCCCCGGACGGCGGGTCTGGCCCGCCACCTGGCGCGGCTCTATCCCCACTCCCACGTGCTCTCCCCGGTGCACATGGCGGAGGCCGTGCATGGAGTGGACGCGGTCGTGCTGATGACGGCCCATGGTTTGAACGCCGATCAGCTGCTTGCTGTGGCTGACGCGGACGTCCCCGTGCTACCCGTGGTCCGGGGAGCCAACGGCTTTCAGATCGGGCCGGCGGTGGGAATCGGTGAACGCTGCACGACCTGTGCGATGGCCCAGTGGCCGTCGTTGGGTGTGGGGGATGAGGAAGTCGGCGTTGCGTCGCCGTCGGAGACCACCACGGCCGTCACCGTTGCTGGACTCGTGGCGCAGTCGGTGCTGATGATGTTGGACGCCGTGTGTACGCCACGCGTGGCGCAGGGCGCCTTGGTGGGATCCATGGTCGACGGCGGTGTGGACTTCGTACAGACGTCTCACCATTGCGCCCGCCGCAGGGCCGCATGAGGCGGCAGGATCAGATCCCCTTGAAAACCTTTGATAGCTCTTGCAAACAAGGGTGGGCGGCCCCGAACGGGACCGCCCACCAATATCTGCTGAGGGGTTACTTGATCAGCTCGGTGTTGGAGCGCACTCCGATGCGCAGAGTCTTGTAGGTGCCCAGGACGCGGACCGAGGCCTTCTTGCCCTTGGCGGACTTCGGAATCGTGTAGGTGGACTTGGTTGCACCCTTCACGGCCTTGTCGTTGAGGTACCACTGGTACTCGAGCGAGGTGGACCTGGCCAACGTGCCGTTCATGGTGACCTTGGCGGCCTTACCTGCCTTGGGCTGGGACATGACCGCACGCGAGTAACCAAGGCCGGTGCCGTTGGCCACGGTGTGGCTCTTCTTGTATGCCTTCAGGTCGGCATTGGCTTTGTCCAGCTTGGCCTGCAGGTCGGCGTTCTCGTCCTTCAGCGGCTTCTCCGCGTCGGCAACCGCCTTGTCGACGTCGGCCTGATCGTAAGGCGTGGCGTCCTCGCTGCCGAGTTCGACCTCGTCGCCGTTGTAGACGATCTTGGACACGAGGCTCGTGGACTCGGTGGTGGTGCCCTGTTGGACAGCGATCGCCTTGACCTCGACGTTGGACCAACCGGCGCCGTTCTCGTCGGTGAAGAAGCTCAGCGGCTGCGGGTCGCTCAGGCTGCCCTTACCGTTCTTGATCTTGTTGGTGCCCCAGACGCCGTTCTGAAGATCGGTGTAGACGCCGGAGTGGGGATCGACTCCGTTCTTCTGATCGGGCACCCACGTCAAGCGGGCGTAGGAGAGGTCCACGCCCGGCTTCGTTGCGGAGCTGATCAGCTGGAAGAAGGGTGCGGCGGTCTTCGCGGTCTCGTTCTTAGGTGCGGTCCCGCTGGCGTCGACGGTGTAAGCCAGGGACTTGACCTCGCTCAGATCGACGCCCTCTGCCTCCGAGGGACCAATGAGCCAACCCATGTCTGCACCCTTGTAGTACACCAGGCCGCCGGTCACCTCGAGCGGGTTGGCGGAGTCGCTTTCGTCGTACTTGGTCAGTTCGATGGTGTCAGCGTTGGCTGCGGGGGCGATGAGCGCACCGGTGCCGAGGGCAACGGCAGCGATGGCTCCGGCAGCTCCCCACTTGAGGCTCTTGCTCTTGGCGCGCGTCGAGGCGCCAGCGACGGTCTTCATAGGAATGTGCATCCAATCATGAGTGACGAACAACTGACCCAGGGTCAGGAAAACGCCCAGACAGCGTTTTTGTCAACATAGCAGAATAATCAATTCATCGGTTAATTACGTTGTTAGCAATGAGATTGAAACCAATGAGCCATAAGATTACTGTGTCATCACGCCGATGTATTGGTTCGGAACGGATGCCTGGGTTCATTGTGGTGGCAAAGAGGGGCTGCCCTGGAGACCGTTTCGAATGCTCGTGTAGCGCGACCGTGCCACGGGCCTGTCCGACGTCCGAGTCGAAGCATGGAAGTGCCCGGGACAACGATCTTGCCCCGGGCACTTCCCCTGCTCACGTGACCTGCCTACATGTCAGTCGTCGACGTAGACCCGTTTGGTCTTTGCGTCCACGACAACCTCGATGTCGTCCGGTTCGTCGCCGAACTCGAAGGTGTACTCGATGGCTCCGTCGTCCTCTCCCAGGGACCACCCGGTCAGACGACCTTGGCCTTGGTCCTGAGCCAGCTTCAGGGCATCGGCATAGGGGAGGGGATCGGTGGGGCTGACGGTAACCTCAGGCTCGTCGACACGCTCCGATTCGCTGGCCAGAACCGAACCGTTCACTGCGTCGATGTCGATCTCGTAATCCTTGGCCTGGTCCTGGAGTTCGACGGAGTAGACCCACGTGTCGTGGCGTCGTTCGAACTCCAGGTCTATCGACGTGACACCGGCGTCGCCGGACTCGGCTCGAGCCGTGTTGATCGCATCTTCTGGGGAGACCGGAACCGGTTCGGTGGCCAGATCTGCCGATTCGGCGGGAGCGTTCCCGTTGGCCCCGGGGTTACCCGCGGTGGGTGACCCGTCGGTGGACCGAGGCGTCGGAGAGCCTTGGGACGGCTGGCCTGCAGCGGAGGATGAACTCGGTGCAGGGGCGGGTTTCTCGTCCGAGCACCCGGCCAGAACGGAGGCGGCCAAGGCGAGTCCGGACATCGAGAGACAGGCGGTAGGTTTGGTCATCTTCATGATGACAACGCTACCGGTGCAGCCCGTGGTTGATCCACGGCTGTAGCGCATTCTCACGAAGCTCTCATGGGCCGCTGCCGGCTGCCGTCTGGGCCGGCTAAGTGGTCATCGGCCGGACATGGCGGAAGGGCCCAGATCTTC
Organism: Galactobacter sp.; assembly: GCF_022712295.1. Taxonomy (GTDB): domain Bacteria; phylum Actinomycetota; class Actinomycetes; order Actinomycetales; family Micrococcaceae; genus Galactobacter. The sequence continues at coordinate 158 of NZ_JALAGT010000093.1, read as the reverse complement.
ATGATCTGGGCCCTTCGTTTCGTTGCGGGGGCAAGATTTGAACTTGCGACCTCCGGGTTATGAGCCCGGCGAGCTACCGAACTGCTCCACCCCGCGGCGATGTCTACAGTCTAGCGCTTCGCAGCCTTGACGCTAAATCGGGCTTCCTGGCGCCCGCG
>NZ_JALAGT010000092.1 GCF_022712295.1 Galactobacter sp. | reverse complement strand
TTGAATGCCTTCATGAAAGCCGGCTTCAAGGCCGCTGTCGTAGCGTGAGACGTCACGGCGGACGCACCTCCTCAGGTGGAGGTGTTGCAACCACCACTGGAGCCCGCCGTGCCCACAGCGTAGTGGGCACCGTAGTTGTGTTTTCTCGCCGTTGTTCTGGTGTCCACAAAGCGCCGGGGCAGGGGAGCACGAACTCCAGAAACCAGGCATGATGGTGCAGTCGGTCACATCACGACCGCGACCAACCCCGAGCACCACCCCGCGAGAGGAAACCTGTGCGCACCACCATCGGCGAATATCTGCTGAATCGCCTGGTCCAGGCCGGCGTCACCGAACTGATCGGCGTCCCCGGCGACTTCAACCTGAACTTGTTGGAGCAGGTCGAGGACGTGGACGGCATCCGCTACGTCGGCACCTGCAACGAACTCAATGCCGCCTACGCGGCCGACGGCTACGCCCGCTCCCGCGGCCTGAGCGCCCTTCTGACCACCTACGGTGTCGGGGAGCTGAGCGCGCTGAACGGGATCGCGGGAGCAGCTGCCGAGCACATTCCCATGATCTCCATTGCAGGCGCCCCGCCGCTGTATGCCACGGAGGGCCGCTACGACCTGCACCATTCCATGGCTGATGGCGACTTCACGAACATGCTCGCGGCCGTTGGCCAGTTCACGGCGGCAGCCGTACGCATCACCCCGGCCAACGCGGCGGAGGAGATCGACCGGGCGCTGCACACCGCCCTGCGGGAGAAGCGACCGGTACACATCCAGGTCCCCTCCGACGTCAGCTACCTGACCATCGAGGTCTCCGGCGATCCCTTCGACGCCACCCCGGCCAGCTCGGACCCAGAACGCCTGCAGGCCACCGTGGATGCCGTCCTGGAGTTCTTCGCAGAAGCGAAGCGCCCGGCCATGCTCATCGACCTGGATGCCGACCGTCACGGCTTTGCGCCCAAGCTGCAGGCCTTCGCCCAAGCCACGGGCACGCCGTACGCGCACCTGAGCACAGGCAAGGCCACCCTGGACGAGAGTCACCCGCTGTTCCTCGGAACCTACAACGGCGCGCTCTCGGCCCCGGAGGTCCGTGAGGCCATCGAGGGCGCGGACTTCCTGCTCACCACCACGCCGCGCTTCATCGAGTCCAACTCCGGAGCCTTCAGCCAGGCCCTTCCGAAGGACGCCTGCGTGGATTTCGGGGACCAGCACGTGGGGATCAAGGGCGTGGACTACATCGGCATCTGGACCTCGGAAGTGCTCGACGTCCTGGTGCAGCGGGTGGGTAACCGGGCCGACGGCGCCACAGGCGCCGCCACGCAGGACGGCGGACACACGCCGTCGGACATGGTGGGCGACTGGGAGGTGAGTCCGGACGCCGCGCTGACGCAGGAGCGACTCTGGCCTCGCATGGCTCAGTTCATCCGTGAGGGCGATGCGGTGTTCGCCGAGGCTGGGACGTCCAACATCGGGCTGGGATCGCAGCGGATGCCGAGCGGCGTGAAGTACGTGAACTCAGGCATCTGGGGATCCATCGGCTACACCCTGCCCGGAGTCATGGGCTCGCTTCTGGCCGATCCCCAGCGGCGGCACCTGCTCTTCATCGGCGACGGCTCGCTGCAGCTGACTGTGCAGGAACTCTCCACCATCCTGCGGGAGGACCTGAAGCCCATCATTGTGGTGCTGGACAACGGTGGGTACACCATCGAGCGCTGGATCCTGGGGATGGACTCCGCGTACAACGACATCGCCGCCTGGGACTACGCGGCGCTGCCCAAGGCCTTTGCGCCGACCACCAGCATGGTGTCCTACGCGGCCGGGACCGAGGGAGAGCTCGAGGAGGCCCTGGCCGCCATCGAGACCTCCGAGGCAGGGGCGTTCTTGGTTCTGAAACTGGATCCGAAGGACGCTCCGGCCGGGCTGAAGGGCTTCGGGCCGGCAACGGCGGACTTCGACTTCGGACCGAGGGGCCCGCGCAACGCCTGACGGCGCTCGGGCGGCTCCAGCGTCGGGAGAACTGAAACAGTTCTCCCGACGCTGCATTTTCTCCCGCCAACAGAGTTGGTGACCCTACTCGGCCAGCAGTTCCCTGATGTCGTCAGCCGTGAGTGCCGAACCGAAGCCGTCTCCACCGTCCATCACGGAGGAGATCAGCTCCCGCTTGGCGTCCTGCAGGGCCACGACCTTCTCCTCGATGGTGCCCTCTGAAACCAGGCGGTAGACCATCACGTTGCGGGTCTGGCCAATACGGTGGGTGCGGTCCACGGCCTGCGCCTCCGCGGCGGGGTTCCACCAGGGATCCAGCAGGAAGCAGTAGTCGGCTTCGGTCAGGTTCAGACCGAAACCGCCGGCCTTCAGCGAGATCAGGAAGACGGGTGCATCGCCTTCCTTGAACTCGTTGATGGCGTCCTCACGACGCCGCGTGGAGCCGTCCAGGTAGGCGTACTTGATGCCCTGGGCATCCAGGCGATCGGCCGCCATCCGCAGGAAGGAAGTGAACTGGGAGAACACCAGCGCCCTGTGGCCCTCCGGCAGCAGGGCATCCAGGTGCTCCTGCAGCACGTCGAGCTTGGCCGAACCGACCTTGGCGTACTCGTCATCCACCAGTGCCGGATCCAGGGACAGCAATCGCAGCAGGGTCAGCGACTGGAAGATCGTGAACCGGTTGCGGTCCATCTCCTCCACCAGCTGCAGCACCTTCTGGCGCTCGTGCTGCAGGTGGGTGTCGTAGATCTTCCGGTGCTTCTCCGAGAGCTCCACCTTGATGACCTGCTCCTGCTTGGAGGGCAGGTCGGTGACTACGGCGTCCTTGGTGCGGCGCAGCATGAACGGCCTGACGCGCTTGCGCAGCAGCTGCAACTGGACGTCGCCCTCGCCGCGTTCGATGGGGCGGGCGTAGTGCTCGCTGAAGCGCGTCGAGGAGGGGAACAGACCGGGGGAGGTGATGGCCAACAAGGCCCACAGCTCCATCAGGTTGTTCTCCATGGGGGTACCCGTGATGGCCAGCTTCACGCGGGCATTGAGGTCACGTGCGGTGTGGTGCGCCTTGGTGGCCTTGTTCTTCACGAACTGGGCCTCGTCCAGCAGCAGGGTGGACCACTCTTGGGACTGGTACTCGTCCGCATCCAGGCGGAAGAGCGTGTAGGAGGTCACCACGATGTCCGCCTCCAACAGGAGGGCAGCGAGGGGCTGCTTGGACTTGGCCTGTGTGTCCTTGATGACCGCGGTGCGCAGCGAGGGCGCGAAGCGCTTGATCTCTGCGATCCAGTTGGGGACCACCGAGGTGGGGGCCACCACCAGCACGGGGCCGGGGCCGCCGGCAGCGGGGGAGAGGCCGGCACGCTCAGGCGTGCGCCACACCCGCTGCATGTGGGTCAGCAGCGTGATCATCTGCAGCGTCTTACCGAGGCCCATGTCATCGGCCAGGATGCCGCCAAGGCCCTGCTGCCACAGGGAGGCCAACCAGCGGTAGCCCTCCTCCTGGTAGGGACGCAGGGTGGCGTCGAGTCCGCTGGGAACGTCCACTGGGGCGTCCTGGCCCAGGTTGGCCAACCCGGAGATCGCGGACGTCCAGGCGTCGGAACCCTCCACGTTGGTGGCCAGGTTCTCGAACTCCTCCCAGAGGGAGACCTGGTAACGGGTCAGTCGCAGCGGATCCTTCTTGTTGTCGGAGAGCTGGCTGGCCTCCGCGACCAGGGCGCGCAGCTTCTCGAAGAGCGGCTGGTCAAGGGAGACGTAGGTCTTGTCGCTCATCAGCAGGCGCTTCTGCCCGTTGGAGAGCGCACGCAAGATGTCGGAGTAGGGGATCTGTCGATTGCCGACGGTGATCATCAGGCCAAGGTCGAACCAGTCGTGTTTCTCCGACTCGACAGTGGTGACCGTCAGCTCGGGGGACTCGGTGAGCTCGCGGTAGGCGGGACGGCTGCCCTGCTCCGAGACGGTGACGTCCTTCAGGGACTCCAGCTTCGGCAGGGTCTTGCGGACGAAATCCACGGTATCCAGGCCCTGCAGCACGCGCGGGGTCAGGTCACGGCCGGACAGCGCCGGGTTGGACTCCAACACGGCCATCACGGATTCCTGAACGGACTGCTCAGCGGCACGGTCGCGGGCATCGGGGTCCACGCCGCCTGGCCCATAGTCGATGTCGAAGTCCACGGCCACCACGTCGTCCGGACGGAACTGCACCGTGACACGCATCCGCGGTGGGGCGATCTTGGGCAGGTTCACGGACCCGTCCGGGCTCTCCAGGGCGACCTTGCGCCCCAAGCGCGCATACGTGGTGGAGAAGAACGAGGACACCTCGTCAGCAGGCACCGTGAACGTGGACGGACGCACCACGTAGTGGCGCGTGGACTCGTCCACGCGCTGGTCCGTGGGCGCCAGCTCCAGGGTGTGGCCATCCGCGCCGAGCGCGTACACGCCGAAGCGACCCACGGTACCCAGCGCCACGTCGTCGGCCAGGGTGATCCGGCGGCCACCGACGGTGGCCACGGGGGCGATCACCATCTCGGCGTCGGCGGAGGCCCGCGTGGCCTCCAGTGCCAGGTGGCCGGTTCCCACCAGCTCCACGTTGTCCACCAGGCCGGTGCCGATCAGCTCGATGCCGAGCGAGGACGCCTCATCCAACAGCGACCAGATCAGAGGCGAGGAGAAGTCGTCCAGCAGCAGCCAGTCATTGTCCTCACCGAAGTACAGCTCTCCCGTGGCGCGGTAGAGCGGCACGAATTGGCAGAACCAGCGGTGCTGCTCAGGATCCAGCGCAAGCCCGTACGTCTTGAAGCTGATGGTGTTCCAGCGCAGGTTGCCTCGCACCCAACGCTCGCCGTTGGCGACCATGGGCCGCACGGCCAGCTGCCAACGGCCACGCACACCACGCTGGTGCGTGGGCGCCTGCCCGGGCGCGTAGGCGCGGCGGGCTCCGTCGCGCGTGTCCTGCAGGTCGAATTGCAGGGCCATGGGCTGGTACGTGGGGTCCGGATCGGTGCCGCGCGGCGGCTTGCTCGCATCCAGGATCCGGTCGATCCCGGACTTCCAGGTGGAGCCAGTGCTCGACGGCGTCGGCACGGCTTTCGCCGTGGCCGTCGCGATGGTCTCGGCGTCCTTGTGACGCTTGTTGGACGCAATCAGCAGGGCCGCGCAGTGTTTGCACCCACCCTCCGGATCGGCGCCGCAGGACGTCTCGCCGATCACCCACGCGCCCTTCTCCTGGGTGAGGGTGACGGACGCGGGATGGGAGATCCCTTGGTCGTCCGCAACGGATCCGCTGAGCAGACCTTCTGGCTCCGCCCATTCGAGGGAGGAGAGGACTGAATCATTCACCAGGGTGGTGCCGTGCGTGAATGAGGCGCCGCCGACCTTCTTGAGGACTTCGCGGGCGTCGATGAGGGGGAAAAGAGTCGTGGACATCGTCCCGTATTTTCTCACCATGTGACCCCACAAGGAAATCGGGGATGAGGTGATATGGCAAATGAGGCGGTGGGAAGACTCACAGGTTGAGTCACGACACGGTGGTGCCGAAGAGCAGGCCGAGCACGTAGGTGACCGCTGCAGCACCCCAACCGATGCACAACTGTCGCAGTCCGCGCTTCAGCGGTGAGGCGCCGGAGAGCAGGCCAACGATGGATCCGGTGAACACCAGCGCGAGTCCTACCAGAACGGTGGACGTCACGATGGCCGTGAGCCCGGTCAGCTGCAGGATCCACGGGAGGATCGGGACCAGCGCACCGGTGGCGAAGCAGAAGAACGAGGACGCTGAGGCACCGAGGGCGGAGCCCATGGTGTCCGGCTCGTCGTCCTCTGGTGCGGGGTCACCCTCCTGCGCGCCCGGAGGGACGGATGTGGAGGGGTCGCAATCGCAGTCGAAGCGGCCGATGCGCTCCGCCGCGCGATGCTCAGCGGCTTCCTCGCTCATGCCTCTGGCCAGATAGACCAGCTTCAGCTCGTTCTCGTCCAGGTCCAGGTCCGGGGCGGCGCGAAGAGTTGCGTGGGTGGGACGAGAAGCGTCGATGAGTTCACGCTGGGACCTGACGGAGACGAACTCGCCCGCTGCCATGGACAGCGCACCGGCCAGCAGGCCGGCGACGCCGGAGAAAAGGACCACGGAGGAGGACACCCCAGTGGCGCCGATGCCCAGCACCAGCGCGAAGTTGGAGACCAAGCCGTCGTTGGCGCCGAAGACGGCGGCACGGAAGTTCCCGGACAGGCGGAGGCGGCCCTCCGCGGCGAGCCCCCGAACCACTTCTGCGTGGACTTCCTCGTCGGCCGCCATGGATCGCAGGGCGTCTTGGTCCTCTGCATAGGGAGAGCGGCCCTCGGAGCGCTGGGCCAACGCCAGGGTGAACACGGTGCCGAAGTGCTTGGCCATGAAGCGCAACAATGCCCGTTGCGAGGAGGGCCGCACCGTGTGTGCCTCTGCGCCGAGCAGGTTGCGCCAGTGTTCCGCATGGCGGTGTTCGGCTTCGGCGAGGCCGTTCAATACCCGGGACTCTGCCGGATCCTTGGAACGCTCGGCCAGGGTCGCGTAGATGTCGCCCTCGGCGATCTCGTCCGCCAGGTACCTCCGCCACCGACGCACCTGTGCTTTGGTGGGGGAGCCAGGCG
>NZ_JALAGT010000091.1 GCF_022712295.1 Galactobacter sp. | reverse complement strand
CCCCCGGTGTCCGTCCACGCCGACCATGGCGGTCGCAACCACCCGGGCCTGCGCAGCCGATTCAGAGTCCACGATCCCCAGGACGGCAGAGAGTTCGCCTTCAACGGCTCGCTGGAAGTCGCCGATCGGGTCGTTCCACGGGCGCACCAAGCCGGTGGCCTCCCAGAGGGCAGCCGCGGAGGCGGCATGATTCAGAGTGAGTTCGATGATGCGGGTCATGCCGGTGACGCTACCCGGGGCGGATGACCCCCGGTGTCCGCCTTGGCCCGAGTTGTCGGTGGCCTCCCCGGTAGGCTTCGCCATGTGATCCGCACCCTGCTCATCGACCACCGGGACTCGTTCACGCAGAACCTGGCGCACGATCTGGCCACGGTGTTCGGCACGGCCCCGACGCTCGTGGAGCATGATGACCCGAACCTCGAGCTGAGCATGCTCCAGAACTTCGACTGTGTGGTGCTCTCACCCGGTCCCGGCGACCCGGCCAAACCCGCGGATTTCGGCTTCGGAATGCGGGTGCTGAAGGAATCCACGCTTCCGGTACTCGGCATCTGTCTGGGGCATCAGGGCCTGGCTCTGGCTCATGGTGGCGAGGTCTCTCGCGCGCCGGAGCCGGTGCATGGTCGCGTGGACGAGATCCACCACGACGGGACCGGCCTCTTCACGTCGCTACCGTCGCCGCTGCCGATGGTCCGCTACCACTCCCTGGCGGTGACGAAGGTGACAAGCGATCTCCGCGTCACCGCACGCACGTCCGACGGCGTCGTCATGGGTCTGGAACATCGCACCCTGCCGCAGTGGGGGGTGCAGTTCCACCCCGAATCCATCTGTTCCGAACACGGCCGCGATTTGCTGGCCAGGTTCCGTGACGAGGTGCTGGCCAGCATGAATGAGCGCGCTGGGACCGAGGAGGTCGCTGGTCAGAACGACGCAGCTGCTTCCGAAAACGCAGCGCAAGGCCTCACGGAACACCGCCTCCACGTCCGCACCCTCACCACCGAACTCGACGATCAGAGCCTGTTCCACGCCCTCTTCGGTCACGACGACAGAGCCGTCTGGCTGGACGGCAACGACGCCAACACCAACGCACGCTTCTCCATCATGGGCACCGGCGACACCCTCGCCTTGGCCGACGTCACGGCCGGGACCGTGGCCGTGGAAACGGTCGGCGGCGCCACGATCAGCAGCCAAGAGTTCTTCAGCTGGCTGGAGGCGGATCTGGCGGGCCGCCGCCTGGCGGGCGGCAGCGTCGACTCCCGAATGCTCAACGAAACGGGCCTTGCCACCGCTCTGCCGTTTGACTTCCGCCCAGGCTGGGTCGGATACCTCGGATACGAATTGAAGGGGCAACTCGGCTCGTCGAACCGGCACCACTCCGACCTTCCCGATGCGGCACTGCTTTTCGTGACCCGTGCGCTAGTGGTGGATCACGAGACCGACACGGTGTACCTGTTGCAGCTGGACGGAGATCCCAACGGCAGCGCATCCTGGTTGGGGTCCGCGCAGCGGACCCTGGCTCAGGCTGCGCCGAAGGCTGGGGACCCAGGGAAGAGGGGCACCGTCGTCGGGCATGAGGCCGCCGACACCCGGCCCACGGTGCGCGCACGCGAGGGCCACGACGCCTACGTGGCCAAGGTGCGCAGCGCTCAGGAACTCATCGCCGCCGGGGAGACCTACGAGCTGTGCCTGACTACCCAACTCAGCGCCCAAGGATCCCCGGACCCGTGGGAAACCTACCTGCGACTGCGCGAGCAGGCCCCCGCACCGTTCGGGGCGTACGTGAGGCTGCCGGCAACCGAGCGGACGCCGGCGCTCGCCGTGCTGTCCACCTCGCCGGAGCGGTTCCTGCGCGTGGATGCGCGGGGACGGGCGGAGTCCTCGCCCATCAAGGGAACGCGACCGCGCGGCGCCACGCGTGAGGAGGATGATGCGCTGCGGGAGGACCTCGCGACGCATCCGAAGGACCGGGCGGAGAACCTCATGATCGCGGACCTGGTGCGCCACGACCTCGGAGTCACCGCGGCGACCGGCACTGTGCGCGTGGAGGAGCTCTTCGGCGTGCACACCTTCTCCAGGGCCCACCAGATGATCACCACAGTGTCGTCAACGTTGGCGACGGGGTTCAGCTCGGTGGCCTGCCTGCGTGAGGCGTTCCCGCCCGGATCCATGACGGGAGCGCCCAAGCACCGCACCATGGAACTGATCGACGCACTGGAATCCGGGCCCCGCGGGGTGTACTCGGGCGCACTGGGCTGGTTCGGCGTGGACGGCGCGCTGGATACCTCCGTGGTGATCCGCACCGTGGTGATGGCGCGTGACGAGCTGCGCTACGGAACGGGAGGGGCCATCGTGGCGTTGTCCGATCCTGAGGACGAGTATCAGGAGACCATGGTCAAGGCCGAACCGCTGAAGCGTCTGTTGGGGCAATCATGAAGGACCCGGTGGTGGACTCGTGGCTCGTGCTCGACGGCGCTGTGCGCGCCTTGGGGCGGCATCGCGCCCGATTCGAGGCGGCGTGCGCAGCCGTCGGCGTCCGGGTTCCGGGGGGCGGATGGTCCGGTTTCTGGACCCGGGTGGCGGCGGCCACCCCGCGGACTGGCGCCTGGTTCCCCCAAGTTCGCGCGGTGCCGGGTGGCGAGCCGGAGTTCGTGCTGCGGCCCGCGCCGGCAAGGATGCCCGACGTCGCGGTGTGGGTTCCCGGGGACGCCGCGCAGGATCGGCGGATTGCGCCGCGGTTGAAAGGGCCGGACCTCGACGACCTCATGGCGCTGCGGCATCGGGCACGAGAGGTCGGGGCGGACGAGGCCCTGCTGGTCTCCCCCGACGGGTGGGTCGTGGAGGCCGCGAACTCGTCGCTCATGTGGTGGGAGGACGACGTCTTCTGCATCCCAGCGCGTGTGTTGCCGGCGCTGGACGGGGTGACCGTTGGGCTGATCCTGGAGGAAGCGGTCCGGAGGGGGATCGAGGTCCGTGAACGTTTGGCGCGGCCGGAAGATCTACGGCCACACGAGGTGTGGCTGACCAGCGCGTTGCAAGGAATACGTCCGGTGAGCCGATGGGTGGGGCCCGACGGATCCGAGGTTCCGGCCGCGTCCGCGCCGCGGGCAGCGGAGTGGGTTGCGTGGCTTCGAAACGTGACCTGAGCATTGTTTGACGCCTGAATGCTTGACGTGTCACATAAATTGGAGGCATGCATCTCATTGGTAGTTCCTTTTCTGCGTGGCGGGTCCATGATGATCAGTGAAAGGGGGAGGCGCCCAAACCAGGGAGCCACCCACTACCGCAGCCCAGCGATCCGGCCGTGAACCGGACGGCACGGCGGCGGAACCGATTGAGGAAGAAGGAAACACTCCATGTCTGAGAATCGTGTAGCACTCGTCACCGGCGCCGGTCAGGGAATCGGCCGCGGAATCGCCCTGCGCTTGGCCTCCGACGGCTTTGATGTCGCCGTTGCCGACCTCCCCTTCCAGGAGGAAAAGGGCAAGGCCGTTGTGAAGGAGATCGAGGCTCTGGGTCGTAAGGCCATCTGGGTGGCCGCCGATGTCTCCAAGCGTGACCAGGTCTTCGCCGCTGTGGATGCCGCCGCCGAGCAGTTGGGCAGCTTCGATGTGATCGCCAACAACGCCGGCATCGTGCAGGTGAAGCCCGTTGACGACATCACCACCGAAGACCTCGAGAAGATCTTCAACATCAACGTCTTCTCCGTGATCTACGGCATCCAGGCTGCCTCGGCCAAGTTCAAGGAACTGGGCAAGGAGAAGGGCAAGATCATCTCCGCCTCCTCGATCGCGGGCATCAAGGGCTTCCCGATCCTGGGCGCCTACTCCGCCTCCAAGTTCGCCGTCCGCGGCATCACGCAGGTGGCTGCGCAGGAGCTGGCCCCTCGCAACATCACCGTCAACGCCTGGGCTCCCGGCATCGTCGGCACCGGCATGTGGGACACCATCGACGAGGAGATGGGCAAGCTCAACGGCAAGGCCAAGGGCGAAAACCTGAAGGACAATGTTGAGGCCATCGCTCTGGGTCGCATCGAGACCCCCGAAGACGTTGCCGGTGTGGTCTCGTTCTTCGCGTCCGACTCCGCCGACTACGTGACCGGGCAGAACCTCCTGGTTGACGGCGGCATGCTCTACAACTGATTCGTTGAGGTCTCCGCGCGCTGTGCGCGGGGCCGAATGTCCGACGAGGGGTGCCCGGCTCATGCGAGCCGGGCACCCCTCGCACATTCGGCGGGTAGCGTGGGGACATGTCCGTTCAGCCTCCCCGTGATGACGCCGACCTGACCCGATACGCAGCCGGTCTCGGCATCCCAGGCTTCGCCGATGTACACGTGCACTTCATGCCGCAGAACGTCCTGGACAAGGTCTGGGACTTCTTTGACCACGTGGCAGACGAGGGGTTCGAGCCGTGGGGGATCAAGTACCGCACCTCCGAAGAGGAGCGTATCGAGACCCTGCGTGAGTTGGGTGTGGTGGCGTATTCCGCGCTGAACTATGCGCATCGGCCGGGGATGGCGGCCTGGCTCAACGACTACTCGGCTGCGTTCGCCCGGGATCACGTGGGCACGGTGGTGCACTCCGGGACCTTCTACCCGGAGCCTTCAGCCGGAGCGGACACCACTGCCGCCCTCGCCGCTGGGGCCCAGATCTTCAAGGTGCACGTCCAGGTGGGTGGATTTGCGCCGGACGACCCATTGCTGGACTCCTCGTGGTCCCAACTGGAAGAGGCCGGGGTACCAGCGGTGATGCACTGCGGCTCCGGACCTCACTCCGGCGAGTTCACCGGGCCAGAGCGCGTCGGGAACCTGCTGCGCAAGCATCCGGACCTGAGGCTGATCATCGCCCATGCGGGTATGCCGGAGTACCGCGAATTCACGGCGCTGGCACGTGCCTACCCGGAGGTGTACCTGGACACCACCATGGTGGGCACCGACTACATGCAGCGGCTGTTCCCGATTCCGGAGGACGTACTGCTGTCCTGGGAGAACATGCCTGACAAGATCGTGCTGGGCACCGACTTCCCGAACATTCCGTACGAGTATTCCCACCAGATCCGAGCGGTGGAACGCTTCGGCTTCGGCGACGACTGGCTGCGCGCCGTGCTGTGGGAGAACGGCGCCAAGCTGATGGGGATCGACGCATGAGGGCTGGCCCCGGGTTCGCGGAGGTTCGGACGGAGCGGATGCTGCTCGCCCGTCCAGTGCCTGACGACGTGGACGAACTCTTTGCGCTGTTCTCGGATCCACGGGTCTGGACTCACCTGCCCTCAGGGATTGCCAAGGAGCGGGAGGAGATCGAGCGGAAGGTCGCCGCGTGGTTGGCCGAATGGGACCGGGCGGACCTTGGCGTGTGGGTGGTCCGCGACCCTGGAGACGGGCGCTTACTGGGCGGTGCGGGATGCTCACTGCGTGGTGGGCCGGACGATGCCAGCCGGTTCTGGAATCTGGGGTATCGCTTCCGGGCGGAGGAACAAGGGAGAGGGCTGGCCACCGAGGCCGCCCGCGTGGCCTGCCGAGCCGCTCATGACGTGGCTCCGGAGGTACCGATCGTGGCCTACTTACTTGAACACAATCTGGCCTCCGCCGCAGTGGCTCGCAAGCTCGGCATGACGCTGCAATGGCGCGGGCCGGACGCCGGCAACCCCGACCCGGAAGCGATCCGGCTCGTCTTCGCCGACCGCGACCTGACAGAACCCCAGTTGGCAGCGGCTCAAGCTTGAGCCTTCAGCGCGGGCTAGTCTGTGGCGCATGAGCATCAAAATGGTCAATGTCGGAATTGCCGTGAGGGACCTCGAGGCGACCATCGCGTTCTTCACCGATCTGGGTCTGCGGGTTCTGGGCCGCGACACCGTCAGCGGCGATTGGGCCGACACCGCCGTGGGTTTGGACGGCAATCACGCGAAGATCGCCGTCCTGAGCACCCCAGAAGACGATGGGCAACTCGAACTGTTCGAGTACATCCACCCGGATGCGATCGCGACCCGACCGACGCTGCCGCACGAGATCGGTATGCACCGGGTGTCCTTCCAGGTGGACGACATCGATGAGTCCCTTGCGATCGCTGCACGCCACGGGTGCTACCCGCTGCGAGGTGTGGCCAATTACCAGGACGTCTACAAGCTCACCTATCTGCGTGGTCCAAGCGGAATCCTGGTGATGCTGGCCCAGGACCTGTCTGCCACGCCACAGTAAAGTTCTAGTGATGCTAGAATAACTACATGTTGATCAGGATAGATCCCAGGCGCGACGAGCCTGTCTTCGTGCAGATCGCCACCGCGGTGCGTGCTCAGATCGTGGCGGGCGATATCGCCCCCGGGGATCGACTGCCTGCCGCCAAGGAGATCGCCGTTTCCCTGCAGATCAACGTCCACACCGTGCTGCACGCCTATCAAGTCCTGCGGGACGAAGGACTGTTGGAACTGCGCCGCGGCAAGGGTGCCACGGTCACCGGGGCGGCAGCCCCGCTGAGCGCTCTGCGCGGTGACATCCGCACACTGGTCGACGCCGCGGCGCGGCTCGGCGTCAGCCGCGAGGCCTTGGCCTCGCTGGTGCGCGACGCTCCGGTGCCGGGCTGAGCGGGAGGCGGCTTGACGGCCGTCGGGCACTGACAACGGGCAAGACGAGATCGATACGCAACGAGGACTGAGACGAGATGACCAGCACAAGAATCGCACCGAGGAAACAGGCGACGGCACGCTTCCGCTGGTTGGCATTGTGGATTCCGCTGATCGTCATGGTCATGATCGCGGCAATTCAGGCCACCGTCACCGACGACCTCACCGCCACCGTCGGCACGCATTTCAGAGTCGATGGGACAGTTGACGGGTGGGGTCCGGCTTGGACGTATCCAGCGCTCACGGTCGGAGTAGGAGGCGGCTGTTCGGCAGTGTTCTGGCTCATCGGCGTCTTGGGCCTGCGAGGCGTCGGCGGATCGGGGAAAGCGGTACAACTACGCTGGCTGACCGCTTTCGCAACCGGGTCCGCGGGATTCATGGCCGTCGCCATGGTTTCCGCGGGATCCCAGTCCGTGACAGGCCTGAACATGTTCATATGGGTCGGCATGGGTGGCATTGTGGCCGCAGGCTTGGCCGGATTCTTGGGTTACCGCCTCGCGTACGACATCGAGGGAACGGGCGACGAGCCGGAGCAACCTCAACCCGTGGCGCTGGAGGTCGACGAGCGGGCAGTGTGGACCGGGCGGTGCTCCGTGGCGAAGGTCGGGTTCTGGATCACCGTTGGCGCGGTCCTTCTTTGCGCAGTGTGCATCATCCCGGCGGCTTGGGTAGAGATCGGCGAGTCCGGCAGCATCGGCTGGGCAACCTGGCTGGTCCTGGGTTGCACGGTGCTGGTCGCGACCGCCGTGCCGGGCACCATGTCGGTGCAGGTCCGGGTGGATGCGTCAGGATTCATGGCCCGGGCACCCATGGGACTGCCCAAGAAGCACATCGCCTTGGACCAGATCGAGCGGGCCGAGGTCACCGAAGTGAACCCGATGGGGGAGTTCGGTGGTTGGGGCTGGCGTAAGGCTCTGGGCGGTGGCGGTTCCGCCGTGTGCCTGCGGACGGGCGAAGGCGTTCGCGTCACCTATAACGGTGGGAAACTGTTCACCGCCACGGTGGACGACGCCGCCACGGCCGTGGCTCTGCTGAACGGACTGAAGGCGCGGGCCTGACTGACTGGTCTGCGATAGCCGTCAGCAGCTGAGCTTCGCGCTCTGTTCATTTCTCCCGAGGCTTTCCGTCGCTGCCTCATGGTTTAGGTATGAGGTAGCGACGGAAAGCCTGGGGATGGTGAGGGCGCCTGGTGGGAAGGGAGTGGTCGTGGCGGAAAGCCTGGGGAAGAGCGCAGTGGCTGGCGGGAAGTGAGTGGCGCTGGCGGAAAGTCTGGGGAGGAGTCAGTGGCCCGGCTCAGCGGCGGCCTGCGCGGGCGCCCCAGCGTCCCTCATGGTGGGTCACCCGGATGGGGAACTCGAAGGCGTCCGAGATGGTTTCCGAGGTGACGGCCTCATCCACCGGACCCCGCGCCACGATGACTCCGTCCTTGATGATCAAGGCGTGCGTGGTGGACTCCGGCAGTTCCTCGAGGTGATGCGTCACCAGCACGGACCCCAACGTCGGCCGGGCATTGCGCAGCCCGTCCACGGTCTCCAGCAGGGCCTCACGGGCTGCGATGTCGAGGCCGGTCGTGGGCTCGTCCAGCAGCAACAACTCCGGATCCACCATCAGTGCGCGGGCGATCAGTGCGCGGCCGCGTTCACCCTGGCTCATGGTTGACCATCGACCGTCCAAACGGTGGCCCAGACCCACGCGCGTCAGTAGCTCCCGAGCGCGCTCCGACTGCTCGTCCGTCGGGACGAAACGCGGCGGGACCTCCACAGCACCGGCCAATCCGGCCAGCACCAGTGCGACCGAAGTGGGGTCGGAGAGCACCTTCAGCCGCGGATTCACGTGACCGATCCGCTTGCGCAGCGCGGCCAGCTCCACCCGGCCCATGCGGGAACCGAGGATGTCCACGTTGCCGGAGCTCGGGAAGGTGCGGGCCCCCGCGAAACCCAGGATGGTGGACTTGCCGGCACCGTTGGCCCCCAGCAAGGCCCAATGCTCACCGGCCCGCACCGTGAAGGAGATATCTGAGAGGATCATGCGCTCGCCGCGGCGGAAGCTCACGTCCTGCAGATCGAGGACGGCGTCGGAGCGGGGGGAATCGGTGAGGTGGGAAGTCTGGGTCACAAGTCGTGAGTCTTGCACTTGCACCCGGTCCTCAGCACATCGTCATGCCGAGGATGACGCGACTCACGCGACCTGTACCGACCAACCGGTAGACGTTCCTCGATCACCGTCGATAGTCTTTTGTGGTGTCCGTTCACTCGTCATTGTCGCCGACCTCGGTCTGGCAGCGTCCCCTGTTGCTGAGCACCATCGGTTCGATGGCGTTGCTCTTCCTCGCTGCGTTCGAGGAACTGGCCATCGCCACCGTGATGCCGCGCATCGCGGACGAACTCCACGGGCACTCCGTCTACTCCCTGGGCCTGGCTGCTCCCATGGCCACGGCGATCATCGGCATGGTGGTCTCCGGCGCCTGGTCAGACCGCCGCGGTCCGCGCGGCCCGTTCTGGTTCGGGTCCGTGGTCTTCGGGGTGGGACTGCTGGTAGCAGGCCTGGCGCCGGAAATGACCACGTTCGTGATCGGGCGCCTGTTGCAGGGTCTCGGAGCAGGTGCCATCAACGTGACCATCTACGTGCTGGTGGCGCGCTTGTATCCCATGCATCTGCACGCCAAGATCTTCGGCCTGTTCGCCGCGTGCTGGGTGATCCCGTCGCTGATCGGCCCGTTCCTGGCCGGGGCAGTGGCGCAAGCGTTCTCCTGGCACTGGGTGTTCCTCGGTGTGCTGGTCCTGGCCGCGGTCGCGTGCCTCACCATGGTGCCCTCGCTGCAACGGCTGCCATCCGAAGAGGAACCGATGCCCGACGGCGCGGGGCAGGACGGCGCCTCCGGCACCCCTCCGGGTGCCGATTCGGCGGGCGGGATCCGCAAGATCGTGATCGATGTTTCGCGTGCAGCCGTCATCGCCTTCGCTGTGCTGAGTGTCGGTTTCCTCGGGGACTGGGGAGTCTGGCGGTACGTGGTGTTGGCCGTGGTGGTTGCCTTCATCCTTGTGCTGATCAAGCCGCTCTTGCCCAAGGGCGCGTTCCTGCTGGCCATCGGCCTGCCCGCGGTGATCGTGCTGCGAGGGCTACTTGCTGCGGCCGATTTCGGCGCGGAGGCCTATCTCCCGCTGCTGTTCAACAAGGTCTACGGGCTTGACCTGACCTTGTCCGGCCTGGCACTGACGGTCTCCGCGATCTCGTGGGCGCTGGCGTCCTGGGCGCAGGGGAAGTTCTTCGAGACGTGGAACGACAGGTCCCTGCTGACGTTCGCGGTCGCCTTCGTGGTGTTGGCCATCGCGGGCGTCGCGGTCTGCACCATGGCGCAGCTACCGGTGTGGATCATCGTGGTCTTCTGGGCCATCAGCGGATTCGGGATGGGCCTGGCCTACCCTCGAATGTCCACCATGGTCATCAGGCTTTCACCGCGGAACAAGCAGGGATTCAACTCCGCGGCACTGAACATGTCCGACTCCACCGGAGCGGCATTGGGTGTGGCCGGGCTCGGAACCTTGCAGCACGGCGCGGCCGTGGGTCCCCTGGCGGCGATCTTCTTCGTGGCCACTGTCGTGGCCGGCTTCGCATGGTTCGTGGCTTCTCGCACGGGCCGGGGCGGCGGCCGAGACGTGGGCCAAAGCGAAGTGCGGGTAGATTCGAACCCTGAGTCGTAGTAGGAGGCAAAAGATGTCTGTATCTGACGAGGAACGAGGCACCTGGGAACGGGGCTACCACCGGCTGACCGGTAAACACCTGGACTGGGTGGAGTCCGGGCCCGAAGGCGACGGTGCACTGTCCGTGGTGGAAGTGGACCCGCAGTCGGCCGATCGTCTGGGCGTGATGCCCGGTGAAGGTGTGCTGTCGGAAGCACCCATGGGGGACTATGACGTCTTTGAACTCTCGGTCTTTGCCCGCCCTGTGGCTCAGATCCGTTGGTGCGTGGACGGCGACGTGGGACTGATCGGTCCTGTCATCCGTGTGGGGGACTCGGATTTGGCGGATGACGAGGTCCTGCCGGTGTTGGTGGAAGCCGCATTGGACGAGGCCTGGCAGGCAGGAGCGGATCGCGTGGTGGCGCTGGTTCCGGCCAAGGTCGTTGGTCCCTATCAGCGGGCGGGCTGGCAGGTCCGCGCCACGATTCGCGAGGCCTGATCGGCGTTCAGCCCAGAGTCTTGGCTCGAGTGCGTTCCGGGTGCTTGTCGGTACTCGGCAGTTCCCTTACGCTGTGATCTGTTATGACTCGATGACCTGAGGAAGATCGTCATGTTGGCTTTGGGTAGGCGTGGTTGGTCCCGATAGGGAATAGCAGTGGCAGCAGATGACAACCAGGGCAGTGCCGACATCGACGAGGACTATCTGGATTGCACGTGGGGCATCACGCCGGAGCAGGGTACAGAGGGCGCCAAACAGCTTCTGGGTCTCTGATCCGGAGCCGGAACGGAGGAAAAGATGATCTTCAAGCGTGGCGGCGTACTCTTGGCGGCGACCAGCACCGTGCTTCTCGGCCTGGTCCTGGTCGGATGCGACTCAGGTTCCGGCGGCAAGGGCAAGGGCGGAGTCGATGTCTCTGCGCAGGGCCAGGTCGGTTACGCCTGTCAGTTGGCCAAACACGTCCAGAGTCAGGGTGACCTCGGTGAGATGAAGCAACTGAGCGGGTTGACTGGCGTACAGCTCACGGCTGTGACGAAGCTGGTCGGCGCGGGGCACCCTCGGATTGCCGTGTTGGGGGACCGGCAGGACTACTCAGAGGTGGAAGGGATCAGTGCCTCTCAACGAAAACTGATGGATCCAGCGCTTGAGATCGCCTCCGGTTTCACCACGCTGAAAATCGAGGCCCTGCACTCCGGCCTCGATTCCCTGGTGGAGGAATGCGATGGCCTCGGAGGGGCCAAGCCGGCGATGGCACCGGATGTCTCCGAGGACGGCATGGTTGCCTACGCCTGTGCGCTGACAGACAAGATCCGCGAGGAGAAGTCGTCTGCCGGTGAGGCTTCCACGGCGACATCTCCCCGTGAGGTGGACCCCCGCATGGTCGAGGCCCAGTCCGTGGCTGCTCTGCTCGGTGGTTGGACCAACTATGAGATGTCGGGCCATGAGGATCTTTCAACACCTGCCAGGCAACTGACGGGAGCGGTCAGCGGCGACTACATGAACCCGGGTTCCCTGGATGGTGCGCTCAACGAAGTAGCCGGAGTCTGCTCGGCCGACTCGTGAACCTCGTGGCCCTGCCTGGCTCTTCCGCCCTGCCGACGCTGCTGCGTCGGTGGCCGGAAGATGGCCGAACGGTTCAGACGGAGAGCTTCTCGCGTAGGCGTGCCACGTGGCCTTCCGCGTTCACGTCGTACTCGGCATCGGTCAGGGTCAGGTCCGGCGCGACCACGAAGGTGCAGCGCTGGGTGCCGGTGAACGTCTGGTCCCCGAAGGTCTTGGATCCGTAGGCCCCGTAGGATTTGGCGACCTCGCCGCCCGGGTCGGAGAGCAGCGTGAAGGTGAGGTGCTGCTCCTCGCGGAAGCGGACGAGATCCTCGGCCGGATCCGCGGAGACTCCGAGCACCGTGTAACCGGCGCCCTGTAGGGAGGCGAGGTTGTCCCGGAAGTCGCAAGCCTCGGTGGTGCAACCGGGAGTGGAGGCCTTGGGGTAGAAGTACACCACCACGCCGCGCTGGGCGGCCTGGGCCGTCTCGGCGAGGTGGACAGGCTGGCCGTCCGCGTCGTTGAGGGTGAAGTCTGGGGCGGTCTCGCCCGCGGTGAGCTGGGATTCGGTCATGTGAGCACTCCTTGACGATGATGGGTTGTTGCGCTCGCCTCCAGGCTAGTCCTCGTGTGGAGCAACGAAACAGGGTTCCATGATTCGGACGCATGGCTACCGGTGTGCAGTTCTCTAGGAATGAAGGTGGCGCATGAACATAGGTGTGGCCCGGTTCCCGGACGTGTGGGTACACTCGGTCAAGTGATCGAGGAATCTCAATTACTTAGGATCTATGACCAGCAATTGCGCACCGAGGCCGAGATGGACGCCGGAGTCCTGTCGCAGGCCCGCTTGGGCCCCTTCTGGATCGGCATTGTTCCGGGCAATCGCGCCTTCGTCACGTATCAAGACTTGGGCGTCGACTCCGTCGAAGACACCCGTTTACTGTTCCAGCGCCTCCGTGCCGCCATTGACGGGTGGACCGGGATCGACGAGGTGGAGGTCAAGACCCGTGGCCACGACCAGGCACCGGGTTTGGCGGAGGCGCTGGAAGAACACGGGTTCAAGCCGGGGGAGCGCGAGACCGTGGTGCTCGGGCCGGCGGCCGGGCTCCTGGGTGTCTCCTCGCCCAGCGGGATCACCCTGCGCAGGGCGGAGACCGAGGCGGATGTTCGTGCGGCGTGTGAGCAGGCCGACGAGGCCTTCGGCGGCGAGCCGACCGCGCGCCGTATGATCCCCGAGCTGTGGTCCCGCCTCCAACTCGACGATGACCCCATGCAACTCTGGTTGGCCCTGGACGGTGACACCGTGGTGGCGTCTGGGCGTATCGACCCTGTGCCCGGAACCGACATCGCCGGAGTCTGGGGTGGCGCCACGCTGGACAGCCATCGGCATCGAGGTATCTACAGGGCCCTGCTCAGCGCCCGCGTCGCCGCGGTGATGAAGGAGAACGGCATCGACTGGATCCACTCCGATTGCACGGACCATTCCCTTCCCATCCTGGCCGCCGCCGGCCTGCAGCCCATCACCACCACGACACCCTTCACCTGGCGGAGGGACTGATCTGCGGCTCAGCCCTCCAAGCCGGCAATGAGCCGGTCAGCCATCAGCACCGCCTGACCCGCCACCATGACGGGCTGGGCGGTGGCCCACAGCGTGGGATCGCGGGGGACGGCAAGGCGCAGCGTGGCTCGTTCTGCAGAGATCGACGCGAAGCCGACCAGCTGCAATTCGGCGCGCAGATCCACCTCTTCCCGTACGTAGGCGGTGACCAGGCCCGTCTTGCTCGCAGCCAACAGCGGCCTGGCCCCCAGCCGCTCGGCCACCACTGCCACCGCTCTGGCCTGCCCCTCCGGAGGCAGTGGGTGCCACCATGTGGTGTTCTTCCCCTGCGCGCCCGGGTAGGAGGCGAGCCATGTCCTCTCCAGTTCCTGAGCCGAAGTCGGCGCCCACTCCCCATGGTTGTCGCGGGAGACGAACTCGCCAAGCTGGTTCAGCGCCCTCCGGACGGCCTGCGGCGAGACGCCCAACCGCTCTGCCAGTACCCCGACCGGCTGCGGGCCCGCCACGAGCAGCACCCGCGCCACACCCCAGCGAACCCAGGGGAGCCGCCCGCCATGTTGTCTTCCGATGCCCGACGACGGGTCCGCGCCACGCTCCGCCGCAGGCGCCGGGCGCGCGTCGTCGGGCATTCCCGCCACGGGCCGATCCCGCCGCCGCGGGGCGTCGTCTGGGACATCGGTGCCGACGGCTTCATAGGTGATCCCGTTGACGACGGCCCTTGGCGGCGACCAGGTGAGGACATCCCAGCGGCCCAGCCTCGCGGCGTCGAACACTCCAGCGGAGGCGCCTGAAGCCACGAGCAGCGTCCGGGACACGGCCGTGCGATCACCGCGTTTGCGGGCCTCAGACAAGGTGATGCGGCCGCGGTCCCCGCGCAGCGTGCGCACGGCGCGGCGGGAGTTGGGCAGGATCAGTTCCCAGGTGTCGCCGCTTCGCGCATGAAGGCGGAAGCCCAGCGCGCGTAGTGCGGCCTCGGCTGAGACGGAGACATCGGGAAGCACGGATCAAGTCTCACACGTCAGGCGGACCCGCCCGCACGGGGTGCACGGGCCAGGCTTCGCTGGGCCATTCCGGCCACGAGTGGGGCAACGCCCAGGCCCCATACGAGGGACGCGGTGGAATCCGTGGGGAAGTGCACGCCGTTGGAGACCACCACCACCACGATGAAGGCAACCCAGCACGTGCCGAGCACAGTCACGACCGCGCGGGTGCGGTTGGTTGTGGCGACGACCAGAAATATTGCCACGACGGAAATCACGGCGAACGATGTATGCCCCGATGGGTATGAAGTGTTCCCCTGGTATTCCACGAAGGGGTGGGG
>NZ_JALAGT010000090.1 GCF_022712295.1 Galactobacter sp. | reverse complement strand
GGATGGGGCCGGCTCAGGACTGCAAGAAGAACTGCACTCCGGCCGTGACCATCAGGGCGATTCCCACGACACCGAGGATCCCGACCACCAGCGGGTTCTTCTTCTGCTGATAGAACGAGTAGGCCCCGCCCAGCAGGAAGGCACCGATGATGCCCGTGACGATGGGGCTCATTTACAACGTCTCCAGCCAGTTGGTCAGCAGTTGTGCTCCGGCGTCGCCGGACTTCTCCGGGTGGAACTGCACCGCGGAGAGCGGGCCGTTCTCCACCGCTGCGATGAAGGGTCCACCGTGTTCTGCCCAGGTGACCATGGGCGGGCGCATCTTGGGCTGGGTCACGTCGAAGTCCCAGCTCTGCACCCCGTAGGAGTGGACAAAGTAGAAGCGCTCGTCCTCGATGCCCTTGAACAGTCGGGTGTCCTCCGGGGGCTGGACGGTGTTCCATCCCATGTGCGGGACCACGTCGGCATGTAGGCGTTCCACGACGCCGGGCCACTCCCCCAGGCCTTCCGTACGGATGCCGTGCTCCACACCGGAATCGAACATGACCTGGTGGCCTACGCACACTCCGATCACCGGGCGGCCACCTGCGATGCGGTAGCCGATGTGGCGCACGGCCCCGGAGGCCTTGAGCGCGTCCATGACGGCGGCGAAGGCGCCAACGCCGGGGACGAACAGCCCGTCGGCCTCTCGTACGTCGTTGGCGTCACGGGAGAGTTTCACCTCGGCACCCACATGCTCCAGGGCCCGCACTGCGGAACGGACGTTGCCCGCACCGTAGTCCAGCACCGTGACCTTGGGCGCCATCAGAGGGCGCCTTTAGTGGACGGGATCTGGCCCGCCATGCGGGGGTCCGGCTCAACGGCCTCACGCAAGGCACGCGCCAGTGCCTTGAACTGTGCCTCCACGATGTGGTGCGGGTCGCGGCCGCGCACCAGGTCCACGTGCAGGCAGATACCCGCGTGGAAGGCGATGGCCTCGAAGACGTGGCGGGTCATGGACCCGGTGAAGTGACCACCGATCAGGTGGTACTGCTGCCCCTCCGGCTCACCCGTGTGCACCAGGAAGGGGCGGCCGGAGATGTCCACCACCGCGTGAGCAAGGGACTCATCCAGCGGAACGGAGGCCTCACCGAAGCGGCGGATGCCCTCCTTGTTGCCCAGCGCGGTACGCAGCACCTCACCGAGCACGATGGCGGTGTCCTCCACGGTGTGGTGGACGTCGATGTGGGTGTCCCCGGTGGCCTTGACCTTCAGGTCGATCAGCGAGTGCTTGGCCAGGGCGTTGAGCATGTGGTCGTAGAACGGGACGGAGGTGTCGATGTCTGCGACGCCGGTGCCGTCCAGGTCCAGTTCCAACTCGATGCTGGACTCACTGGTGGACCGTGTCATGCGGGCACGTCGACCTGCGACAACTTCAGCTGACATGGGGTGAGGGCTCCCCTCGGATTCGTGAAAGCGGCTTGGCGCGGATCCGCAGAAGGACCCACATGGTGAAGTCTAGTGGTGGCTCAAGGATGCCCGGTCAGGGCCTCGGGGTGAGACCCGACATACCGACGCAGCGCCACCAGGAAGGCCGTGGTCTCCTCCTCGGTGCCCGCCGTGACACGCAGGTGTCCGGGCAACCCGTTGTCACGGATGATGATGCCCTCCTCCAACAGCGCCTCGAAGACGGCATGGGGATCGGAGAGTCCCCCGAAGGTGACGAAGTTGGAGTCGCTGACGGCCGGGAAGAGGCCCAAGGCGCGGACCTCGGCGACGATGCGGTCGCGCTGGGTCTTGATGTCCTCCACATCGCGCTGCAGCACGTCAGCGTGGGACAGGGCTGCGCGGGCCGTGGCCTGGGTGACGGCGGAGAGGTGGTAGGGCAGACGCACCAGTTGCAGAGCGTCCACGATCTCCGGGGCTGCAGCCAGGTATCCCAAGCGAGCGCCGGCCAGGGCGAAGGCCTTGGACATGGTGCGGGTGACGATCAGGCGCGTTCGGCCGGGCAGCAGGGTCAGCGCGGACTTGGTGCCCTCGAGCGCGAACTCGGCATAGGCCTCGTCCACCACCACGATGGTGTTGTTCTCTTCCCCGGCCTCGTAGACGGCCCGGACCACATCCAGGCCAAGAGCCGTGCCGGTGGGATTGTTCGGAGAGCAGAGGAAAACGATCTGCGGGCGGTGCTCACGTACCTGAGCCGCCGCGGATTCGGCGCTGAGGGAGTAATCCTCTGCACGAACACCCGCGATGTATTCGGTGTTCACGCCCGCTGCGAGCAGCGGGTACATGGAGTAGGTGGGAGGGAAACTCAGCACGGCTCTGCCGGGGCCCCCGAAGGCCTGGAGGATCTGCTGGAGTACCTCGTTGGAGCCGTTCGCCGCCCAGACGTTCTCATACGTGAGGCCATGGCCGAGGTAGGCGGCGAGGTCCCGACGGAGGTCGACCGCGTCGCGGTCCGGGTAGCGGTTCAGCGTGCGGGCAGCATCCTCGACGGCCTTGGCGATCGACTCGACGACCACGTCCGGAACCGGATGCGTGTTCTCGTTGACGTTGAGCTGGATGGGTACGTCGATCTGCGGGGCGCCGTAGGGCGACTGGCCGCGGAGGTCGTCTCGCAGGGGCAGGCTGTTCAGTTTCTGCAGGCGCTCATCAGTCACCCCTCAAGTCTAGGTCCGTGGACCCCGGCACCACGAAGTGCGTGACGTTCCGACCTGATCATGCCGGTGGGTGCCGACAGCGACGCTCAGTGGCTGCTCGGCACCACGATGTGCTGGCCGGCCTGCAACGGCCCGGTGAAATCGTTGAGCTGGTGAATCTCCTCCACCACGTCTCCGGTGGCACGCTCCGGAGCCACCGAGCGGGCGATCTCCCAGAGATTGTCACCCTGCATCACGGTGACGGTGGTGACGCCTCCGTCCGGGGTCCCCGCTTCGGCGGGCTGGGTGAGGACGGTACCGATACCGAACGCAGCGGCCACGCCTGCCGCAACCAGCGGGAGGCGGACCAGCAGGTTGCGCCCGCGTCGGGTGAGATGCAGCGCAGCGGTGGTGCCGGTATGGGGAGCCAGAGCAATCTGAGTCATGGTCTTCAACGCCTTGTCTTCTCGAGTGAGGTCCCCCGCCTGAATAGAACATCAGTTCGGGTTCATCACCATGTCTAGCACAACTGTTCGAGTGAGGTCCAGGGTGTTCTAGCAACTTCTGCTTAACACGCCGTCGAACGAGTCTTTGAACAGAGGGCCTCCCTGCCCTACTGTTAGGACCAGGGGAGCCGCTCCGGAACAAGGAAACCGTGCACCCCTGACAGATTGATTCGGTCGCTACCGTCGGCGGTCCGGATGCCAGGCCCGGATGTCAGGAGAGAGCCGTGGAGATCGTCGTCAGGAAGCCGGACCCCAAGCCACACAAGCTGACCAAGCGTCAGCGTGAGGTGTTGGAAGTCATCCACACCTCCATCGCGGACCGTGGCTTCCCGCCCACCATGCGGGAACTCGCAGACACCATCGGCTACAAGTCGCTCTCCTCCGTTGTGCACCAATTCCGGCAGTTGGAGCGCATGGGCTACCTGGAGCGGGAGGAGAACAGCTCCCGCACCATGCGATTGCTCACTCCCCCGGATGCCGATCCTGCCGTGAAGGCCTTCCTCTCCTCCGGCGCCGCCACGTCGACGCAGAGTCCGGCGGCCAAGTCCGAGCCGGCACCAGCGCCCGCACCGCTGACCTTCCCCGCCTCGGACGGCGACTCCGTGGACGTCCCGCTCGTGGGCCGCATTGCGGCAGGCGGGCCCATCCTGGCCGATCAGCAGGTCGAAGACGTCATGTCCCTGCCCCGCCAGCTCACGGGCCAAGGAGAGCTGTTCATGTTGAAGGTCGCAGGCGACTCCATGATCGATGCCGCCATCTGCGACGGCGACTGGGTCGTGGTGCGCCGGCAGAACAACGCCGTCAACGGAGACATCGTCGCAGCCCTTCTGGATGACGAGGCCACGGTCAAGACCTTCCGGCAGCGCGACGGCCACACGTGGCTTCTGCCCCAGAACTCCCGCTACGAGCCCATCCTCGGTGACCACGCCACGATCATGGGCAAGGTCGTCTCGGTGATGCGGGCCCTGTAGCCCCCCGGTCCTGTCGTTGACAGGACACACACAAGGTGCCCGACGGTCGGAAGCGAATCCCGGCCGTCGGGCACCTTTCGTCGTGGCGGGCCGCGCCCGCCACGCGGCCATCAGCCGGCCAGGCGCCCCAGTGCCGCCAGGACGGTCTTCTTGTCGCCGGTTCCCCATAGCGGGGGAAGGCTGGAGCGCAGGAATCCCCCGTAGGACTTGGTCACCAGGCGGGAGTCCAGCACGGCCACGACGCCACGATCGTCGATCGAGCGGATCAGGCGGCCGGCGCCCTGTGCCAGCCGGACCGCGGCGTGCTGCCCGGAGACCGCGAGGAAGCCGTTGCCTCCATGTCGCGACACGTCGCGGGCGCGGGCGGTGGAGAGCGGATCGTCGGGCCGAGGGAACGGGATCCGGTCGATGATGACGAGACGGCAGTTGGGGCCGGGGACGTCCACGCCCTGCCAGAGGGTCATGGTCCCGAAGAGGCAGGTGCGCTCGTCCTCGGCGAATGTCCGCACGAGTTCCGGGATGCTGGCCTCGCCCTGGCACAGGATGGGGACGTCGAGCCGGTCGCGCATGGCGGCCGCTGCTTCCTCGGCAGCGCGGCGGGAGGAGAACAAGGCCAGGGCGGCGCCGTCGGAGGCCTTGATGAGGTCCGCGATCTCGTCCAGGGACTCGTCCGAGGGACCCCGGCCGGGTGCCGGCAGGTGTTGAGCCACATAGAGCATGCCCTGCTTGGGGTAGTCGAACGGGGAGCCCACGTCGATCCCGTCCCATTTCGGCGCGCCCTCCCCGAGCAGGCCGAGGTCCCCTGCCACAGGGTCGAAGCGATTCCCGAGCGTCAGGGTGGCCGACGTCAGCACCACGGTGTGTCCGTCGAACAGCCCCTCGCGCAGCTGCGCGGCCACGGAGAGTGGCGCGACCATGAGCACCGCAGGAGTGGACTCGTCCGGGACCACGTACCCCTTGCCGGGCTCGAACGATCCCGGGCGGGAGGCCCACACCACCTCGCGGTCCTCGTCCGCCCCGAGCAGCCGCTCCGCGAGTTCCACGATCTGGACCAGTTCGCTGCGGGCGGTCTGGCGTCCGCCGTCCGGCGCCTGTCCGGGCTCCGGCTTGGAGTCCGACAACGCGAGCCGGGCGGCCTCGCGGACCATGTTCACGGCGTCGGTCTGTTCCTCGTTGAGACCCCTCGGCATGAGTCCGGTCGGGATGCCCACGGTAGCCTTCGTCAATGCCAACGCGGCATCCTTGAGGCCCTTCGTGGCGACCTTGAGATGCTTGCGAGCCAGCGACGCTGCCCGGTCAACAGCGTGCGCGGAGAACGGCCGGGTGACCGAGGAGGTGACGCGGTCCTGGAGTTCGTGGGCCTCGTCGATGATGACGGAATCGAAGTCCGGGAGCACAGCCAGCCCCTCGAACGCGGACACGGCGAGCATGGCGTGATTGGTGACCACGACATCGGCCTCTGCGGCGTGGCCCCGAGCCCTCTCCGTGAAGCATTCCTCGGCGAGCGGGCAGGTCTGCGCACCCAGGCATTCCATGGAGGACACGGACACCTGGCGCCAGGCCTTGTCCGACACGGACGGAACCAGTTCGTCCCGGTCCCCGGTCTCCGTCTCCTCCGCCCACTCGCGCACGCGCACGATGTCCCGGCCAAGAGGTGTGGACGGGCCGTCCGTCGGCGCCGCCGCCGGAGAGGTCCCTCCGGCGGCCTCGATGCTGAAGAGCGCATCCTCATCGTCCGGGTAGCCGCCGCTGAGCTTGTACTTGCACACATAGTTGTTTCGCCCCTTGAGCAGGGCAACGTCCATGGGCCGCGGCAGCTCGTCCTCGATGGCCTTCAGCAGGCGAGGCACGTCGCGTTTGACGATCTGGGACTGCAGCGCCAGGGTCGCCGTGGAGACGATGACCGGCTTGTCCGCATCCACGGCGTGCTTGAGAGCGGGAACCAGGTACGCCAAGGACTTACCCGTTCCGGTTCCCGCCTGCACCAGCAGGTGGCGACCGTCGGTGAGGGCCTCGTCCACACGCCTGGCCATCTCCTGCTGGCCCTCACGCGCCTGCCCGCCCAAGCCCTCCACGGCCTCGGCGAGCAGGCGCTCGACGTCCAGGTTCTCCTGGTCCACGCTGCTGTCCGCGCCCGTGCTCACGGCTGTGCTCACGAGGCGACGACGAAGTCGTTCAAGACGGCCGCCAGCTCGGGCTTGACGATGACGCGCAGGTGGGTGCCGTCCTCGCCGTGTTCGGTTGCGAGGATCTCCGCGTCCGGGGAGTACAGGCGGGAGACCAGGTCGCCGCGGTCGTACGGGATCACCAGGTCAAGCGGAACGTTGGGCCGCGGGATCAGGGCGGAGAGCCGCTCCAGCAGCTCCTCGAGTCCCTCTCCGGTGCGCGCCGAGACGCCCACGACCTCACGGTTCGAGTGGCGCAGGCGTTCCACCGCGAAGGGTTCAGCCAGGTCCACCTTGTTGGCGACGATGAGCTCGGGAACATCGGTGGCATCCACATCGGCCAGGACGGCGTGCACCGCGGCGATCTGCCCTTCGGGGTCGGGGTGCGAGGCGTCCACGACGTGCAGCAGCAGATCCGCATCGGCAGCCTCTTCCAGCGTGGAGCGGAAGGCCTCCACCAGCTGGGTGGGCAGGGAACGCACGAAGCCGACGGTGTCCACCAGCGTGAACCCGATGCCGTCAGGTGTCTCCGCCTGCCGCACCGTGGGGTCCAGGGTCGCGAAGAGGGCGTTCTCCACGAGCACGCCGGCATGCGTGAGGCGGTTGAGCAGCGAGGACTTGCCCGCGTTGGTGTAGCCCACGATTGCTACTGACGGAACCTCGTGGCGCTTACGGTTGGCACGCTTGGCCTCTCGGGCCGGCTTCATGCCGGCAATCTCACGGCGCAGCTTGGCCATGCGGTTACGGATGCGGCGGCGGTCCAACTCGATCTTGGTCTCACCTGGGCCGCGGGAACCGATACCGGCACCGGCGGCCACGCGACCACCGGCCTGCCGGGACATGGACTCACCCCAACCACGCAGGCGCGGCAGCAGGTACTCCAGCTGGGCAAGCTCCACCTGAGCCTTGCCCTCGCGGGACTTGGCGTGCTGGGCGAAGATGTCCAGGATCAGGCCAGTTCGGTCGATGACCTTGACCTTGACCACGTCCTCCAGCGCGCGTCGCTGTGAGGGGGCCAGCTCCGAGTCCACGATCACGGTGTCCGCTCCGGTGGCCTCGACGATGTCCTTCAGTTCCAGGGCCTTGCCGGAGCCAAGGTAGGTGCTCGGGTCCGGCTTCAGGCGGCGCTGGATGACGCCGTCGAGGACCTCTGATCCGGCGGTCTCGGCGAGCGCGGCCAACTCTCTGAGCGAGTTCTCTGCATCCTCCGAGGTGCCTTCGCTCCAGATTCCGGCCAGGACCACCTTCTCCAGGCGCAGCTGGCGGTACTCGACCTCGGTGACGTCCTCGAGTTCGGTGGAGAGGCCGCTGATGCGTCGCAGTGCGCGGCGTTCCGCGAGGTCTTCCTGGTCGCCGTCGAAGCCGGAGTGTTCACGGCTGACGTCCGAGAGCGCTTGGGCTCGGCCGGTGCCGAGTCCGGCATGGTCCGTGGCGCCGTCGGCAGCCAGCTTGTTGCCTCGTGCCGTTCGGGCGTCATCCGCTGCGAGGATGCGGGCGATGGTTGCGTCGATCTCGTCCGATTCCGGGCGCTCGGACGGGGTGTTCGAATGGGTCATGATCTCCTTGGAGGGCGGGGCCTCAAGTCTACGCGGGCACGGCGGTGCCCTGTGGGGCATTTTCGTGTGCTGTGGATGAACAGGCGCTTCGGTGCGCCGTGCGTTCATCGGAAGATCATGTAAGTCATAGAGAAAACCCTATCACTTACCGTGGTTGGCTAAACTGATGGGTATGCCACAGTCGCACTACTTCACCGACGATCCAGAATCGCCCGAACGTCGCCGTACCGTCCGCGTCGAGTTGGCAGGCAAGGAACGCGAGGTCGTCACCGCGAACGGCATCTTCTCCCCCGATGGATTGGACAAGGGCACCGCCGCGATGCTCTCTGCCGTCCCCGAGCCGCCCGCGTCCGGAACGTTCCTGGACATCGGCTGCGGCTGGGGCCCGCTGGCCCTGACCCTGGGGCTCACTTCCCCTGATGCCGAGATCTGGGCCGTGGACGTTAATCAGCGCTCTCTCGGACTCACCGAGACCAACGCGGCCGCGCTGGGCGTGGCCGCGACGGCGGGTGGCGAACCCACGTCGTCGGGCATCAGGCCCGGCGTGCAGGTCGCACTGCCGGAGGCCGTGCCCGCTGGGACCACGTTCGACCTGATCTGGTCCAACCCGCCCATCCGGGTCGGCAAGCAGGTGCTGCACGACATCCTGCTGACCTGGCTGCCCAGGCTGAATCCCGGTGGCGAGGCCTACCTGGTGGTGCAGAAGAATCTGGGTTCCGATTCACTGCAGACGTGG
Source organism: Galactobacter sp. (assembly GCF_022712295.1). Lineage (GTDB taxonomy): Bacteria > Actinomycetota > Actinomycetes > Actinomycetales > Micrococcaceae > Galactobacter. Next base: position 7,996 of record NZ_JALAGT010000090.1, on the reverse strand, counting down.
TTGGAACAGAATCTGGATGACGACTTCTCGGTGGAGCGCTTTGCGCGGGTGAAGGCGTTCAGGGTGCTGCGCGTCTCCCGCGCCTGAGCACCTCCAGGCCTCCGCACCCGAGTCTCCGCGCCCCAGCCTCCGAGCGCTGCGCCGGGGACCAAGCTTTCATGGGAATCGCGCCGATTCGGGTCGCTTGCCACAGAATCCTGGTCCCACGCAGAGGATGGGGTCAGAGCGACCGCCCGGTCAGCCGAGGATGCCGGTGGACACCCGTACCGCCGGGCCGGACAGGATGACGTGCTCTCCGTCCGAGGCGGGCCGGAAGCGGACGCCGCACACACCGCCGGGCACCTGCACGGCCCACGCCGCCGCGGCCGCCCCCGAGGACCCTGCCCAGGTGCGCGTCGCTACGACCGCCGCGCAGATCCCCGTGCCGCAGGAGAGGGTCTCCCCCACACCGCGTTCGTGTACACGCATGGAGATCATGGCGACATGATCCTCCACCAGCGGATCGGCCGGCACCACGTACTCCACGTTGATGCCGTTGGACGGTGCGGGCTCCACGGTCGGAAGCCTGGTCAGGTCCAGGTTGGCCAGTTCGTTGTCGTTGGCGAGCGCCACGACCGTGTGTGGGTTGCCCATGTCCACGCTCAAGGACGGGCGGGCCACGTCCAGGCCCGACGTCGTGACGAGGGAATCCATCGCGTTCTCCTCCGCCAGATCCGGGTGCAGATAGTGCCAGGGCCCCATGTCCACGCTGTATCCATCACCTGAGCGCTTCACGATCTTCACACCGGCCCGCGTGCCGATGTGCAGGCCGGTGTCGGAGATGTCCGCGAGGCCGTTCAGGGTCAGGAAATGGGCATAGGCGCGGACGCCGTTACCGCACATCTCAGCGATGGAACCGTCACCGTTGCGGTAGTCCATGAACCATTCGGCCTCGGGGTCGGCGGCCAGGAGGGCCTGCCCCTCTGGCAGCTGCTGGGAGCGCACGGCGCGGATGAGGCCGTCGCCCCCCACTCCCAGGTGACGATCGCAGAGGGCCGCAACCTGCTCGGGACTCACGTCGCGCTCCCCCGCCACGTCCGTGTAGATCACGAAGTCGTTTCCGGTGGCGTGCAGTTTCTGGAAGTCGAGTCCGGCGAGCGCGGTCAGGTGCGTTTCTGCAAGTCGGGGGTCCATGGTTCCCAAGCCTACGTGCCACGAAGCTCTGCAGCGCAGCTTTGCAACGCAACTGCAACCCTCCAGGAGATTACGTGGTGTGACCGAACACGTACATGTTGAGACGAAGGAGTCCCCATGAGCTTCCTGGATTGGAAAGACTATCGAAGCAACCTGGTCAGGGGCGTGGGCCGCTTGGGCAAGCTCCGCCCCAACGTTGCCGCAGCGATGGATCTGCTGGCCAAGCCGGAGGAGGGAGACGCCCTCGACGCCAAGACCCGTGAGTTGATCTCCTTGGCCGTTGCCACGACCACGCGCTGCGACGGCTGCATCACCGCGCACACCACGGCCGCGATCGCGGCCGGTGCCACCCGACAAGAGGTCGCCGAGGCACTCTCCGTGGCGATCGACCTCAACGCAGGGCCCGCGCTGGTGTACGCAACGCGCGTGCTTGATGCCTACGACGAGCTGGAGAAATAGACGGACTTCGACTTACCTCACCGCAGACGGGGCCGGATCGACAAGATCCGGCCCCGTCGTGGTGCACTCGGGGGTTCCACCCAGTCAGCCGAAGATTCGCGCCACGGCCTCTACCGCCCAGGATTCCGGCAACACCGGGTCCAGACCTGGCAGCACCTCCGTCTGCACCAACCCGGCCCAGTGCAACAGCAGGAACCAGGACAGCTGGACCACCTCCGGATCCACGTAGCGCAGCGGGTCGATGCCCCGGTGCCGCAGAAGTGAGACCAGATCGAGTTCGGAGGTCCCCAAGATGGGACGCTGCCAGTCGATCACGTGGTAGCCGTCCTCAGCCACGAAGACCTCCTCGGTGCTGAGGTCGCCATGGATGAACGCGGTGTGCTCCGTCGCCCGCCGCACCAACTGAGGTTCCCGTGACCAGGAGCGCAGCCGGTCAGGGACGTTGGCATCCAGCCGCACGAACTGGCCCGAATGGATCAACGCGTTCAGTCGTCCCGCGGTGACGTCCGCAGCGTGCGCAATGGTGCTCCCGGTCGACAGGTCCAGGAAGACCGGCGCCTCGGGTGCCATCGCGGAGATCCTGGCAACGACCGCACGAGCGTGGCCCACGAACTCGGATTCGTCGAGTTCCATGGTGTGCAGTGACGGTGCGTCCACCCACTGGGTCACCATATGCCGAGTGGTTCCATGCCGGCCCAGGTCGATCTGCGCCGGCAGCAGCGGGTCCTCGACCGCCGCGTACACGGCGGCCTCCACGCTGGGCTTCAGTTGGGCCTTGTAGGCGTATCTGCGTCCGTCCGCCAGCCGGAGCTCCTCGGTGGCGCTCAGCGGCCACGCATGCACGGCCTCCCTCGATACGACCGCGGCTCCCAGCGCTGCGGCGAGTTCCGTGTTGTCATGGATGAGCAGGTCCGGGAACGTCTCATGATGGTGCACCAGGCCAGTATGCCGTGAGCTAGCGTAGGGGGCCATGAAGACCGATCCTGTGGCCCGCGATCCCCTCCCGCTGGCCGGTCGGGTTGTGATCGTGACCGGCGTGAGTCGACGACAGGGCATCGGCTATGCGGTGGCCTGCAGGTTGGCCGCCTATGGCGCCTCCGTGGTGTGCCACCACTTCGAGGAGCACGACGACGCGCAGCCGTGGGGTGGTGACGACGTCGGAACGGTGCTCGACGGCGTTGCGTCCCATTTGGTCGGTTCCGCCCGGTTGGTCTCGGTGGGCGGCGACCTGACGGTCGAGGGCGCGCCGGAGGCGCTGGTTTCGCGCGCCGTCGACAAGTTCGGGTGCGTGGACGGGCTGGTCTGCAACCAGGCACTGTCCGGCTCCGACGGGGCCTTGGGTGAGTTGGACGCTCAGATGCTGGACCGGCACTACGCGGTGAACACGCGGACGTCGATCCTGCTGGCTCAGGCGTTTGCGTCTGTTCACAGTGCGGACGCGCCGGGATCGATCGTGTTCATGACCTCCGGCCAAGGGCTCGGTCCCATGCCGGGGGAGGTTGCATATGCGGCATCCAAGGCAGCGTTGGCCGGGATCACCTGGACGTTGTCCGGCCAGTTGGGAGCGGAGGGTATCCGGGTGAACACCGTCAATCCGGGACCCGTGAACACCGGATACGGGACGCCACAGATGTGGGAGCAGTTGGCCAGTCGGTTCCCAGGTGGGCTCGCGGGCGAACCGGACGATCCTGCGAAGCTGATCGCCTGGCTGCTCACCGACGAGGCCTCGTGGATCACCGGCCAGGTCATCAACTCCGAGGGCGGGTTCCGGCGATGACTCCTGAAAGCGCCTCCAACTCACTCTCGGACGATCTCCACTTCGACGCCGATGGCCTCGTAGGTGGGCCTGGCCCGAGCGTCCCGCGTTGCCAGTGTGAGGCCGTGACTCAACGCAGCAGCGGTACCGCCACGCTGGTGTCCCCCGCGGTACGGTTCATCGTCGACCTGCGTCAATGAGTGCGACGACGTCGTCGTCAGAAACCGGGGTCTCGCTCTTGGCTACGAGCCACCCGTCAGCGCCCTACGGAATCAATGGTGGCTTTCATGGGAGAGAGTTACCAACGAGATCCCCACTAGACCAGAGGCGGCACTGCCATGAGAGCGCCCAGCCCAGGTCCTCCGTCGAAAGTGATCCCATGGGCATCCGGGGTGTAGGCAACGAAACTCTTCACAGGCTCCGCACCCACACCCGACTGACAGTGATCGCCGGACTCATCCGGCCACACCCTCCACGGCGAGCACCCGGTCCACCAGTCCTGGCTCGGTGGGGTCCAGCCAGGTCACGCGCGGGTCGGCGCGGAACCAGGTGATCTGGCGGCGGGCGAACTTCCTGGTCGCAACGGTGGTGTCCTCCACGGCTTCCTCGACCGACCACTCGCCGTCCAACACCTTCAGGAACTGGGCGTAGCCGATGGCACGTGACGCGGTCTTGCCGGAGCGCAACCCCAATGCATCGAGCCGCGCCACCTCGGCCTGGAGCCCGGCCTCAACCATGTGCTCCACGCGAGTCCGCAGCCGGGCATGTAATTCAGACCGGTCCAGGTCCAGTCCGATCTGCACTGTGGGACGCAGATACTCCCGCTGCGGCATGAAGGACGTGAAGGCACGCCCGGTCAGCTCGTGTACCTCGAGGGCGCGCACCATCCGCCGCACGTCCCCGAGTCGTTCGGCACTGTCCGGGTCGACCTCGCGCAGCTCGGCACGCAAAACATCAGGCCCGACGGCGTCGGCGTGAGCCTCCCAGCGCGCCCGCACCTGCGGGTCGGTGGGAGGGAACTCCAGCACATCCAACGCCGCCCGCACATAGAGACCGGACCCGCCCACCAGGATGGGGCGCAGCCCGCGATCCTCGATGTCGGAGATGACAGCACGGACCTCGGCCTGGAACCGGGCCACCGAGGCCTCCTCGGTGACGTCCAGGATGTCCAGCAGGTGGTGCGGGATCCCCCGGCGTTCGGCCACGGACAGCTTGGCCGTCCCGATGTCCATGCCGCGGTAGAACTGCAGGGCATCGGTGTTGACGATCTCCCCGCCGAGGCGTTGGGCCAGGTCCAGCGCCAGGTCGGACTTCCCTGTCCCGGTGGGACCCACGATGGCGACGAGGGGCACGGAACCCGGCCCCGGTCCGTCGGGCACAGGCATAGCCACTCAGACGCCGACGCGCAGCGTCGGCATACCCAGGGCCACGCCCTTGGTGCCCTTGGAGGCACCGGGCGTGGGAACGCCGCAGGAGTCGGCCTGCGCACGATCCCAGGCGTCGCCGGCGCGGGTGGCGCGCAGCGCGTACTGCTCAGCGGTGGGGTCGGAGACCAGGTGGAAGGCCCCCACCTCGGTGATCGGCACCGTGACCACGTCACCGGGACGCGGCGTTGCAGCCCCGGCCGGGACGGAGAAGTGCACCAGGCGCTGGTCGCGGGAACGCCCGGTCAGGCGGCCGGTTGCCTCGGCCTTGCGCCCGGAGTTGTCCGCCACGAGCACCTCCACGGTGGTGCCGAGCTGCTTGGCGTTCTCCTCCTTGGCGATGCGATTTTGAAGGGCCGTGAGGCGCTCGAAGCGCTCCTGCACCACCGCCTTGGGAATCTGGTTCTCGTACTCGGCGGCAGGCGTGCCGGGGCGCGGCGAATACTGGAACGTGAACGCGGTGGCGAAGCGGGACTCCTCCACGACGCGCAGCGTGTCCTGGAAGTCCTCCTCGGTCTCCCCTGGGAAACCCACGATGATGTCCGTGCTGATCGCGGCGTGCGGCATGCGATCACGCACGCGCTCCAGGATCCCCAGGAACTTCTTGGAGCGATAGGAGCGGCGCATCTCCTTGAGCACCTTGTCGGAGCCCGACTGCAACGGCATGTGCAGCTGCGGCATCACGTTGGGGGTCTCCGCCATGGCCTCGATGACGTCATCGGTGAACATGGCCGGGTGCGGGCTGGTGAAGCGCACGCGTTCGAGCCCCTCGATCTCGCCGCAAGCGCGCAGCAGCTTGGAGAAGGCCTGACGGTCGCCGAAGTCCACGCCGTAGGAGTTCACATTCTGACCGAGCAGGGTCACCTCGACCACGCCGTCGTCCACGAGGGCGCGGATCTCGGAGAGGATGTCGCCCGGGCGGCGATCCTTCTCCTTGCCGCGGAGGCTCGGCACGATGCAGAACGTGCACGTGTTGTTGCAGCCCACCGAGATCGAGACCCAGCCGGACGCATGCGACTCACGCTTGGAGGGCAGGGTGGAGGGAAAAACCTCCAGAGAATCCAGGATCTCCACCTGGGCCTCGTGATTGTGGCGGGCGCGTTCCAGCAGCACGGGCAGCGAGCCCACGTTGTGCGTGCCAAAGACCACGTCCACCCACGGGGCCTTCTTCACGATGGTGTCGCGGTCCTTCTGAGCAAGGCAGCCACCCACCGCGATCTGCAGCCGCGGGTTGGTCTCCTTGGCCTTCTTCAGCTGCCCCAGGTGACCGTAGAGCTTGTTGTCGGCGTTCTCACGCACCGCGCAGGTGTTGAAGACCACCACGTCGGCCTCACCCTCGGGCGTCTCCGGGGCCACCTGGCTCATGCCTGCGTCCTCCAGCAGGCCGGAGATCCGTTCGGAATCGTGCACATTCATCTGGCAGCCGAACGTGTTCACCTGGTACGTGAGGACATCGTCGGCGGCCGTCGGGGTGGGGGTCTCGAGCATGGAAGTCACGCGGGCATTCTAGTGCCCAGCGGTATGTGCCCGCCTCCCAGGTTCACCTCACCTGGTCGGCATCGTGCGGTTTGGTCGCTTCCGCGACCGCGAGGAGTTTGTCGTGTCCATCCAACCAACCCTGCTCGGTCCGCCCCTCCGGAAGGTTGGAGACGCCCTCGCGAAGGCCGATCTGCCCGTCAGTGAGTTCACGGGCAAGGTCCGCATGGCCCACATGCCGGGCGACCTCATTGAGCATGTGCACCAGCAACTCTCCGAGGGTGGCCCGGCGACCGCCGTCGGGGCCCCACCATGGGACCGTGATCGCTTCGGAGAGTCCGTGGTTCTGGATCAGGGCATCCGCGTGGCCGGCAACGGTGGCCGCCATGGCGAAGATCTCCGCAGGGCTCTCATCCTCGAAGGCCCACAGATCATCGTCGTCCTCCAGATCCGAGTTCTCGTCCCAGGTGAGGACGTACTCCGGCAAGCCGGGGACGGGGTTTCCCCACAACGCACCGAAATAGTCGGCCTCCACCAGGGCAACGTGCTTCACCAGTCCCAGCAGATTGGTGCCACTGGGAGTCAGTGGCATGCGCTGCTGCCATTCGGGAAGCCCTGCGGCCTTGTGCCAGAGCACCTCTCGATTCTGCTTGAGTCGATGATGCAGCAGTTCCTTGAAGTCCGGGTCAGTAGTGGCCGTCATAGCGCACCAGGCTGCCACGGAAACATGACATGCACCACCGTTGGTTCGCGGCTTGTAGCCATCCGGGGACGAATGCGTCTAGCCTGGACGGGTTCGTTCTCGACTTCTTGAACCCCGATGCCCCGTCAACGCGACCACGGCATCAAGGAAGGACCGGTGGGCCAATCATGGCCAGCATCGCGTGATCCGTATCGCCGACCCACACCCCATACGGCCTCAGGCCAGGGTTGTTTCGGCATGCCATCGCGTCCGCGCGCAGCTTTGAGCGCCCCGACGCCAGATCACACGAACCACCGATCTCGAAAAGAGTCACCCCATGCTGCCGCTGACGCAGTCCATGCTGCCCAAGATCTTCGTCAACGCCTCCCGTCGCGAGGCGTCCCAGGCCGTTCCCCCATTCCCTCTGGACGAGGTGGACTGGGAGAACACCGACGTCCTGGGGTGGAAGGACCCTCACAACCCCCAACGCATCTTCCTGATCCTGCCGGCGCCTACGGGCTCTGACCGCGACAAACCGGTCGGCATGATCCTGCGCGTGGTCCCTTCACCCCCACGCAAGAACATGTGTGCCCTCTGCGAAGACATCACCCAGGTCTCAGATGTCCCCATGGTGGTGGCCAAGCTGGCCGGGGCCGCCGGACGCCGCGGAGACACCGTGGGAACCCTGGTCCACACCGACTTCGGCTGCAACGGATACGCCCGCCGGCAGCCGACCCGCATGGAGGGGCTGGACAACCCTGAGGCATTCATCGCCAGCCGGGTGGCAGCCTTGGAGTCCAATGCGGAGGCCTTCGCCCTACGGGTTCTGGCCGACAAGGCCTGAGACCGGGAACACAACACCGGCAACGAACCCTATCTACGGTGGGCGGTTTCTAGCGGTTGTTGCAACACCGGTGGTGTTCAGGATCCTATGAGCTCCCGCATGTGTTCCGCGGGCGTATGCCATCCTAACCGTTTGCGGGGCCGGCCATTGAGTTCGTTCTCGACGTATTCGAGGTCTTCGGG
>NZ_JALAGT010000089.1 GCF_022712295.1 Galactobacter sp. | reverse complement strand
GGCCTAAGCTGGTTCACATGAGGAGCACTTCCACCGGGCGGTCCAGGATCGTGGCGCACGTGGACATGGATGCCTTCTTCGTCTCCGTCGAGTGCCTCGACAACCCCGACCTCGTGGGACAACCGGTGCTGATCGGGACGGATGCGCAGCGTTCGGTGGTGCTCTCCGCCTCCTATGATCTGCGCACGCTTGGGGTGCATTCTGCTCAACCGGTGGTCCAGGCCAAACGGCTGGCGCCTCACGCGGTGATCGTGGCTCCCCACCACGGGCGATACTCGGAACTCTCCCGCGCCGTCATGGCGATCCTGCGGGACTTCAGCCCGCTCATGGAACAGGTCAGTGTCGATGAGGCCTACCTGGATCTCAGCGGCACCATGCGTACCTGGGGTACCCCGGAACGGGCGGCCGAGGCGATCAGGGCCCGGATCCGCAGCGAGTTGGGCCTGCCGGCGTCGGTGGGTCTCGCACCGACCAAGTTCCTGGCCAAGATGGCCTCGGGCAGGGCCAAGCCCGACGGCGTGTTCTCAGTGCCGCCCGCGTACGTTCACTCCTTCCTGCGAGACCTTCCGGTCTCGCAACTCTTCGGGGTGGGACGGGCCACGGCGGAGACGCTGCGGCTGGCGGGGTACTCGACCGCCGGTGACCTCGCTGCCGCGGACCAAGCGGAGGTGGCCCGCAGCCTCGGGGCAGGCATCGCCCGCTTGGTGCCCTTGGCTCGCGGCGAGGATCCGCGTGAGGTGGTGGTCGAGCGCGAGGAGAAGAGTCTCGGCGCGGAGCACACGTTCGCCACTGACGTCACCGACAGGGCCGCTCTCGACCGGACCGTGCTGTGGCTCTCCCACCGGGTGGCGACGCGAGCCCGGGCCGCCGAACGGGCGGGGACGGTCGTGGCTCTGAAGCTGCGGTGGACGGACTTCACCACGCTGAGTCGCCAGACGCATCTGGTCCGGGCCACGGACTCGGCTGCCGAGATCGCGGAGGCTGCGGGGCGGCTGGTCTCAGCGGTGGCCTCGCCGCTTCCTCCGGTCAGGCTCGTGGGCGTGAGGCTCGAGGGACTGGCGCCGCTGGGATCGGGGCGGCAACTGTCACTGTTGGGCGAGGACGATCAGCGGCGTGACGCAGAGGAGACCATGGATCGGATCAACTCTCGTTTCGCGGGAGCGCTGGCCCCTGCCTCGCTGTTGCCCGGTGCCGAGGGCGGGTCCACACGGGGTTCTGCACGGGATCGACGTGAAACGGCGCACATCGAGTCCGTGAATTCCCCGGGAGACGCTGCCCACGACTAGGACTGAGGCGGGTATGGCACCTAAGATGTAGGGAAAGTGATCCACACGCGTGGGCTGCGCACAGTAGCCCGTGGGATCGCGTCGATTTGGACCGGATACGGGGAGAAAGGAGGGCAGGCCGTCATGCCGCTCTCTGACCACGAGCAACAAATGCTGGACGAGATGGAGAAGCAACTCTCCGACGACCCGCAGTTCGCCTCCTCCATGCGCAAGGCGGAGTCCGCCGGACGTTTCTCCACGCGCAACATCGCCCTCGGCCTCCTGATCGCCATCGTGGGCCTGGCCCTGGTGCTGGTCGGTGTCTCCCTGAACCAGTTGGCCGCGGTGAGCATCATCGTGGGCATCATCGGGTTCATCATGATGTGCACCGGTGTGTATGTCGTCTTCTCCAAACGACCCGGTGAGCCCAAGGGCGGGGATTCCTCCGGCAGTGACGCAGGGGAACGGTCCTCGTCCTACATGCGGAAGTTGGAACAGCAGTGGGAGGATCGCCGCCGTGGCGACGAGCAGCGCTGAGCGCTGAACTCTTCTCGCTGACACCCCGAGCCGCAGAAGCCCCGCACCGCTGAAGCCCTGCACCGATGACGGTGCGGGGCTTTTTGCTGCCCGGAGCGGGGTGGGGGGTGCTCGCTGCTCGATTCGCGGGCACGCCCACGTCCCTCCCTGGGCTCCTCCACTTCCCTCCCTGCACCCCTCCACTTCCCTCCCGATCCACCCCAGAACGGGCCGAACGGGTGGATCTGTGGCGATCCAGAGGGGTTTCGTCCGCTTGGCGGCGAAACTCCTCCACCTTTTCTCCATGTAATGGATGCCCGTATTTCCGCGGTTTTTGACCCCATGACGCGGCACTCTTGCCCCGTTCTTGCGTTGACAGTGGGGGAGTGTGGAGTAAAGTGGGGCGCACTGGTAGACCAGGGAGGTCCCCGAGGCGGTCAGCGTCTCTTCCCCCTAGGAGGTGACGCGCATGTTTCTGGGGACCTACACGCCTCGATTGGATGAGAAGGGGCGGCTGATCCTGCCGGCCAAATATCGGGACGAGCTGGGCAATGGGCTCGTCCTGACACGCGGTCAGGATCGGTGTATCTACGTCTTCAGCGTGCGGGAGTTCGAGAAGTTCCAGGAAAGGATCCAATCGGCGCCCTTGTCCTCCCGCAAGGCAAGGGACTACATCCGGGTCTTCCTCTCGGGGGCCTCGGACGAAGTCCCTGACAAGCAGGGGAGGGTCACGATTCCTCCTCCGTTGCGGGCCTATGCCGGGCTCGACCGTGACGTCACGGTCGTCGGCGCAGGAGCGCATGCGGAGATCTGGGACACGCCCTCCTGGGACATCTATCTGCGAGAGAAGGAGCAGAGCTTCTCGGAGACGGATCAGGAGATCATCGACGGACTCTTCTGACCACCCCCTTGTCGCTGCGCTGCGGTCTCCTGCCGAGCCGGGGTCCTGACTCAACTTCCCCTGAGCCAGGGCCCCGACACGGACGGGGACCGGATCGCAGCCGACAACCGATCAGCGACCCCAAGCCACCTCGACCACGAAGAGGAGAGAAGCCGGTGACCTTCAACCCTCGCCATGTCCCTGTCCTGCTGAACAGATGCGTTTCACTGCTGACTCCAGGCATCGAAGCCGGTATCAGGGAACGAGGACAAGCGGTGGTCGTGGACGCCACCCTCGGCATGGGTGGTCACACGGAGGCCCTCCTGTCGCGGTTTCCCGAGCTGACCGTGGTGGGCCTGGACCGTGACACGCAGGCGCTCACCATGGCAGGGGAGCGATTGGAGACCTTCGGGGAACGTTTCCGACCAGTGCACACTGTCTACGACGAAATCGGATCCGCCCTCTCCGGTGAGGGATTCAGCCATGCGGACGGCGTCCTCTTCGACCTGGGCGTGTCCTCGTTCCAATTGGATGAACGTGAGCGCGGTTTCGCCTACTCCTATGACGCTCCGTTGGACATGCGGATGGACGCGACGTCCGGCCCCACGGCCGCCGACGTCGTCAACGAGTACTCCTTGGACGATCTGACCCATGTGCTGCGCACCTGGGGAGAGGAACGTCATGCCCGCCGCATCGCCGTGGCGATCGTCGAGCGTCGAGAAGACCACCCGATCCTCACCACTGGTGAGCTCTCACAGTTGATCATCGATCACTATCCCAAGGGCACCAAGGGTGGGCATCCGGCCAAGCGCACCTTCCAGGCGCTGCGCGTCGAGGTCAACGACGAACTCCGCGTCCTGGAACGTGCGATCCCGGCCGCCATGGACGCGGTGCCGGTGGGAGGGCGTGTGGTGGCGATGAGTTACCAATCCCTGGAGGACCGCATCGTCAAGCGGCACTTCGCTTCACTTTCGACCTCGACGGCGCCGGTGGGGCTGCCTGTGGAACCGGAAGAGACCAAGCCGAGATTCAAGATCATCTCCAAGGGCACCGAACGTCCCACGGCTGAGGAGATCGACGAGAACTCGCGTGCCGCAGCGGCACGCCTACGTGCGGTGGAGCGGCTGCGTCCGCCGCTGCCGACAACCCGCAAGCACAGGAGAAGAGCATGAGCGCGCTTCCTCTGCCTGAGCGCCGCGAGTACGACGTGGCGACACAGGCCCTGCCGCTCGTGGAACCGGCGTCGCCGGCGCCGGAACCACAGCGAGAAGTACGGACGCCACTCTCGGTGGTGCCAAGTCCCAAGGTCAAGCGACGTCGGCTCCCCTTCGTCCTGCTGTGTCTGGTGATCGTTGCCGCGGTGGTGGCTGCAGTCCTGGGGATGAACATCAAAGCGGCGGACACCCAGTACGACCTGGTCCGGCTGAACGCCCGGACACAAGAGATGCATCAGGCCAATCAGGCCACCACTCAGGAACTCGACTACCGCAAGGCTCCGCAGAACCTGGCGGCCCAGGCAGAGAAATCCGGCATGGTCCCTGCCGGGCAGCCTGGCGTGGTGGACCTGGATTCGCAGAAGGTGACCGGCAAGGCGTCCGCTCCGGAGGCAGAAAAAGCGAAGGACGCGGAGAAGTCCACAGATACCTCGACCACTCTCGCGACGCCTATGAGTCCCGCGGAGCTATCTGCGTTGTCCGCCAAGAAGCAGGCTGCCATCCGTGAGCAGCAGCGGGCGGCCGTGGAAGACAAGGCCCACAAGGATGACAAGGCCGCGCAAGGGGGCAAGGTCGCACAAGGGAACACGTCCGGGCAAGAGGACACGACCGCCACGTCCGCCGCCGGCGAGAGCAAGACCGCTTCCGACACGTCGTCCAAGACCGAGAAAAACAGCGCGGACAAGGGGAAGAATGGTGAGGTCGACTCACGTGGCTTCTCCGAGCAGGAACTCAACGGCGGCACCTTCCCGGCGCCCGTCACACGCTGAGTCGGAGCGCGCCAGGTGAAACCTGCGCGGTCCTGGCAGGCTCAAGGTCCCCGAAGGAGACACGCAGATGACGTCCACGCGTCGAAAAGCAGAGTCATCCCCGATGCGGATGCGTTTCATTCTGGCCGCGGTGCTCGTGTTGTTCATCGCTGTGGCCGCGCGCCTGATCTGGGTGCAGGGGATCGACCCGCAGGACGCCAAGGCGGATGCCTTGAAGGGGCGCACCACGGCAGGCGTGCCGGTTCCCGCCACCCGCGGTGACATCGTCGATACGGACGGGAAGGTGCTGGCCACGTCCATCGTCCGTTACGACCTGGTGGTGGATCAGACCCAGGTCCAGGACTCCTTCCCCCGGAAGGAGGGAGACCAGCGCGTCGAGGTGCCGACGGATCAGGGCATCGCCGAAGTCGCCGAGGTGCTGGGGCTGGACAAGGAGTCGGTGTCCGCGGCCTTGCTCGGGCGTGATGGGGAGGAGAAACGGAAGTACTCCGTCATCACCCGCAACATCACGCCCAAGGTGAACCAGCAGGTCGAGGAAGTCGGTGTGCCGTGGATCAAGTCGGTGCAGACGCAGCAGCGCAGTTACCCCAACGGCCAGCTGGCCGGTCCCGTGCTCGGTTTCCTGAACCGGGAAGGGGAGGGTGCAGAAGGGCTCGAACTCTCGCAGGACAAGGCACTGACAGGCACTGACGGGTCCAAGACGTATGAGCGGGGGGCGGACGGGGTCAGGATCCCCAACGCTCCGGTCGAGGAGACCCCCGCCGTGAACGGCAAGACCGTGCGGCTCACCACCGACTCCGACATCCAGTGGGTGGCGCAGAATGCGGTCATGGCCAAGAAGAAGGAGTTCAAGGCCGACTGGGTCAACGCAGTGGTCATGGACGTCAAGACCGGCAAGATCCTCGCGCTGGCCGACTCCGACTCCATGGACCCCAACGATCCCGGGGCAGCGGACGCTGCGGCCCGTACGTCCTCCACGGTCACGCAGTCCTACGAGCCCGGGTCCACCGGCAAGGCGCCCACTTTTGCCTTGGCGTTGGACAAGGGCGTGATCTCACCCACCAGTGAGTTCGAGGTGCCCAACCACTTCACGTTGGACAACGAGACCATCAACGACTCCCTGAAGCACCAGACCTTCGAGATGACGGCGGCAGGAATCTTCGCCCGGTCCTACAACACCGGCACGATCCAGATCGGTGACAAGCTCAAGGATCAGGACCGCTACGACTTCATGAGCGAGCTCGGCATCGGCAAGAAGATCGATATCGGGCTACCGGGCCAGAGCTCCGGGATCCTGGCTCAGCCGGATGACTGGGAACGGCGCCAGCGTCTGACCACGATGTTCGGCCAGGGATACACGCAGACCACCTTGCATCTGGCCAGCATCTATCAGGCGCTGGGCAACAATGGTGTCCAGATCTCTCCGACCCTGATCGACGCCTACATCGACGCCGATGGGACCGAGCACGAGGTGGAGCCCGCCAAGACCCAGCGGGTGGTCTCCAAGCAGACGTCGAAGGAGATGCGGCGCCTGATGGAGGGCGTGGTGGACTACGGGACCTCCACGCCCATGAAGATCGATGGCTACCGGGTGGGCGGCAAGTCCGGTACGGCGCAGGCGCAGGGCAAGGACGGGAAGTTCGACCAACACACGTCCTCCTTCGTGGGCATGGCGCCGATCGACAACCCGCGCTACCTCGTGGCCGTGACCATGCAGCACCCCCAGGGGTACTGGCGGGACTGGACAGTTGGGAACACGTTCAAGAAGATCATGTCGGCTACGTTGAGTAAGAACTCAGTGCCACCGGAGAAGTCGAAGTCGGAGTCTTACGACGGCTTCGTCGGTGAGAACCAGGAATATGGATGGTGAGGACCTTCAGTGTCTGACAACGAAAGCGGAACGGACCCGCATGCACAGGTCGGTGAACTCGAGCGTGGTTTCCGCCCGACGACCCCTCTGAAGATCGCCCTCGACGAGGTGGCCCGCGCCGCGGGCGCGTCCGATCCGTCGGCGCTTGTGCCCGACGTCGTGGTGTCCGGTGTCTGCCTTGACTCACGTGCGGTGCAGGCCGGCGATCTCTACGCCGCTCTGCCAGGAGGTCACACACACGGGGCCCGCTTCGCGGCCCAGGCCCAACAACGGGGCGCGGTTGCGGTGCTCACCGATACCGAGGGCGCAGGTCTCATGGGAGACCTGGCCGACCTGCCTGTGATCGTGGTGGAGGATCCTCGGTCGGTCCTGGGCTCGGTGTCCCAGACCGTGTACAACAGCGCGGAATTGGCGCCAACCACCTATGCGGTGACGGGGACCAACGGCAAGACCACCACCACGTACATGCTGCGTCACCTGTTGAGCTCTGCCGGGGAGACCACGGGGCTGATCGGCACCATCGAGATCCTGGCGGGCGACACCGCCATCCCCTCGGTGCTGACCACGCCGGAATCGCCGCAGTTGCACGGCCTGATGTCACGCATGGGGCAGGCCGGAGTCACCACCGCGGCGATGGAGGTCTCCTCCCATTCGCTCTCCTTCCAGCGGGTGGCCGGATTGCACTTCGCCGTCTCCGGTTTCACCAACCTGACCCAGGATCACCTGGACCTGCACGGATCCATGGAGGAATACCTGGCGGCCAAGGCGGAACTGTTCACGCCGCGGTACTCGCGGGCGGCTGTGGTCACAGTGGACGACGAGTGGGGTCAGTCCTTGGCTCGGACCAGCCGCGGCGTAGGTGTGCCCACGGCGACGCTCTCCACCGGGCACGGTGCAGGCGGGGCGGCAGGCTCGGCGGACTACGTCGTCACCGATGTCGTCAGGCAGGGGCTCGGGACCGCCTTCGTGCTGCTCGGGCCCGACGAGCTGCGGATCGAGGCCAGGACCGGCTTGCCCGGGTCGTTCAATGTGTCCAATGCGGCGCTTGCCTTGAGCATGCTGCTGGTGGGCGGTATGGATCCGGACGCACTGTCGCAGCTGCTCAACGCCGATCCCGAAGCCCTCACGCCTCAGGTGCCCGGGCGAATGCAGGTGGTCCACCACCGTCCCACCGCAGTCGTGGACTTTGCCCACAATCCCGATGCCCTCGTCCGTGCGTTGGACAGCCTCGAGGTGAGCGGGGGCCGGAGGATCGTGGTTTTCGGAGCCACGGGTGAACGTGACACCACGAAGCGGCCCATCATGGGTGCACTCGCGGCTCAACATGCCGATGTGGTGATTGTCACCGACGACGACCCGCACGACGAGGATCCGGCACGCATTCGGGCCCAAGTCGCGGCCGGTGCGCGTGACGCCGGTGCCGAGGCAACGGTGCTCGAGGTCGCCCCCCGAGCCCGAGCCATTCGCGCGGCCGTGGCGCTGGCGGATCCGGATGATGTGATCCTCGTGGCAGGGCGCGGACACGAGGTGTTCCAGGAAGTGGCCGGCGTCAACCTGTCCTTGGACGACCGTGAGGAACTGGCCAAGGCCTTTGCCGCCGAGAGTGGCGAACGGGGTTCAGCGGCAGCCGACGGAGTAGGATCGACCCAGTCATGATCACACTCACGACGGCCGAGATCGCCGCCATCACGCATGGCCGACTCTCCTCGAGCGCCGACCCAGACAGCACCATCCATTCGGTCACCACCGACTCCCGCGAAGTGCGCCGAGGGGCCCTTTTCGTTGCGAAGCCCGGCGAAGTGACCGACGGACACGTGTTCATACCCCAGGCCCTCGAAGCCGGTGCGGCTCTGGTCCTGGCCCAACGGGACACCGAAGCCGCGGACGGGTCTGTGGCCCCTGCCGTGATTGTGGAGGATGTGGTTCTCGCGCTGAAGGACCTCGCGACCGAGGTCGTGGCGCGGGTGCGAGCTCACGGTGGCTTGAAGGTGGTCGGAGTGACCGGTTCCGCGGGCAAGACCACCACCAAGGATCTTCTCGCTTCCGTCCTCGCCACTCGCGGTGAGACGGTGAAGCCCTTCAACTCGTACAACGGAGAGGTCGGGCTGCCCCTGACCGTCTTCGAGACCACGGAATCGACCGAGTACCTCGTCGCTGAGATGGGGGCAACGCACGTCGGCAACATCGCCTACCTGGCAGACATCGTGAAACCCGACGTCGGCGTGGTCCTGATGGTCGGAACGGCCCACGTGGGTGAGTTCGGCGGAGTGGACAATATTGCCGCGACCAAGGGCGAACTCGTCGAGTCGCTCCCCGAAGACGGCGTGGCCGTGCTCAACGTGGACGACGCCCGGGTGTGGGCCATGCGCGAGCGGACCAGTGCCACCGTGCTCGGTTTCGGAGAGGCAGAGCACGCTCAGGTGCGGGCGGTCGACGTGACGCTGGACGATGCCGGACACCCGGAATTCACGTTGCGGGTGGACGGTCAGGGCGACTTTCCGCTGCGATCCGGCCTGATCGGCCGCCACCACCTGCACAACGTACTGGCCGCCGCGGCAGCATGTATCGCGCTCGGCGTGCCCGCAGCCGAAGTCGCTGCTGCGCTGGACGGCCAGGGGCCGGGGTCTCGCTTCCGAATGGAGCGCACCGAACGTCCCGACGGCGTCAGCATCATCAACGACGCCTACAACGCCAACCCCGAATCCATGCTGGCAGCCCTGCAGACGCTGGCGGTCCTTGGCCGGCCGGATCGGGAGGGCCGAGTTCGCCGCACGTGGGCCGTCATCGGGGAGATGCGCGAACTCGGTGAGGACCGGGTGAGCGAACACGATCGGCTGGGCCGCCTGGTGGTCAGGATGAACATCTCGAAGACGCTGGTGATCGGCTCTGGGGCCAAGCCGACGTACAACGCAGCGGTCATGGAAGGCTCATGGGGCGACGAGGCCGCGTTCGTGGAGACCACCGACGAGGCCTACGACTACCTCGACTCCAGGCTGGAACCCGGCGACATCGTCCTGTTCAAGTCCTCGAATGCGTCCGGGCTGGCAGCCCTTGGGCAGCGAGTGGCCGGCGCAGGCTCCCAGGAAGGCTAGAACCATGCTCATGTTGGTCATCGGTGGTGTCCTGGGACTCGTGCTGTCCTTGTTCGGGACCCCCTTGTTCATCAAATTCCTGCAGCGCCGGAGTTACGGCCAGTTCGTTCGTGACGACGGGCCACAATCCCACGAGTCCAAGCGTGGTACACCCACCATGGGCGGTGCCTTGTTCCTCGGTGCCGTCATCGTGGCCTATTTCCTGACGCATCTGATCATGGTCCTCACCCGGGAACAGGCCCCTGGGGTCTCCGTCTCCGGCCTGCTGGTGCTCTTCCTCATGGGCGGCATGGGGCTGATCGGTTTCTTCGACGACTTCGCCAAGATCTCCCACGAACGCTCCTTGGGACTGACTCCATGGCAGAAGATCCTGGGCCAGGGCATCGTCGGTGTGGCCTTCGCGATCCTGGCGCTGAACTTCGCCAACGATCGTGGGCAGACGCCCGCCTCGCTGAGCATCTCCTGGGCCAGGGACCTCCCCTGGTTGAACCTGGCCTTCGCCGGTCCCGTGATCGGTGTGATCCTCTTCGTCATCTGGGCCAACCTGATCTCCACCGCCACCACCAACGGCGTGAATCTCACCGACGGTCTGGACGGTCTAGCCACCGGCATCTCGATGGCGGTCTTCGGTGCCTACGCCCTGATCGGTGTCTTCCAGAACTCCCAGTCGTGCGCGAGCCTCCGGGCCACGCCTGCCGCATGCTACGAGACCCGAGATCCACTGGACCTCGCGCTCGTGGCGGTCATCCTGGTCGGTGCTCTGGCCGGCTTCCTCTGGTGGAACACCAAGCCTGCCAAGATCTTCATGGGGGACACCGGTTCCCTCGGCCTGGGTGGCGCTGTCGCCGCCCTTGCCATCTTCACCCGCACCGAGCTGCTGATGGTGGTCATCGCAGGCATGTTCGTGATCATCTCCCTTTCCGTGATCATCCAGGTGGGCTATTTCAAGCTGACCGGAGGCAAGCGGGTGTTCTTGATGGCTCCACTCCAGCATCATTTCGAACTCAAGGGCTGGTCCGAGTCGCTCGTCGTGGTCCGTTTCTGGCTCCTCGGACTGCTCTTCGTGGTCCTGGGACTGAGCCTCTTCTACGTTGATTGGTTGGTGCGTTGATGCCCCGGGATCTTTCCTCACTGACCCGTTGGGAATCCGACTGGGCGGGCCTGCGCGTGGTCGTGGCCGGACTCGGGCTCTCCGGCTTCGCCGCTGCGGACACCCTGATCGAACTCGGGGCACGCGTGTTGGTCGTTGATGGCACGGACAACGAGGACCACCGTGGCCGCGCTGACACGCTGAAGATCGTGGGAGCACTCGACGTCCGGTTGGGAACGGAACACACCGCCACCCTCCCCGACGTGGACGGCGGACGTCCGGACCTGCTGGTGGTCTCCCCGGGCTGGCGGCCGTCGCACCCCGTATTGACCCAGGCGCGTGCGGAATCCGTGCCGATCTGGAGCGAGATCGAGCTCGCCTGGCGGGTGCAGACCCGCGAGGGACGGCCAGCTCCGCAGTGGTTGTGCATCACGGGCACCAACGGCAAGACCACCACGGTGACCATGACCGAGGAGATCCTCCGGCAGGCCGGCCTGCGCGCCGTGGCCTGCGGTAACGTCGGCACGCCGGTGCTGGACGTGGTGCGTGAACCCGACGGCTACGATGTTCTCGCGGTGGAACTGTCCAGCTTCCAGCTGGAACACACCTATTCGCTCTCACCCGTGGCCTCCGTGGTACTCAATCTTGCGGAGGATCACGTGGATTGGCACGGCTCCTTCGAAGCCTACGCAGCGGCCAAGGCCAAGATCCACGAACGCGCGCAAGTCGCAGCGATCTACAACGCGGAGGACCTGGCCACCGTGAAAATGGTGGAGGATGCGGACGTGGTGGACGGGTGCAGAGCCATCGGATTCACCACGCAGGTTCCTGCCGTGTCGCAGCTGGGCGTCGTGGACGGGCTCCTGGTCGACCGCGCCTATATCGAACAGCGGCAGAGTTCGGCGGCCGAGCTGGCCACGCTGGAGGATCTGGGTGACCCGGCTCCGCGGCACACGGTGGCCAATGCCTTGGCCGCGGCAGCGCTGACCCGAGCGGTGGGCGTACCTGCCACGGCGGTGCAGGAGGGCCTGCGCCACTACGACCGTGGCGAACACCGGATCCAGGTCGTGGCCGACGTGGACGGCGTGCGGTGGATCGACGATTCCAAGGCCACCAACCCTCATGCAGCCCATGCGTCCTTGTCCGCCTTCCCCTCCATCGTCTGGATCGCGGGGGGACTGGCCAAGGGCGTGGAGTACGAGGACCTGATCCGTTCCCACGCTCATCAGCTGCGCGCGGTGGTGCTCATCGGCACCGACGATGCGGCCTTGGTCGCAGCGCTGGCTGAACATGCCCCGGATGTACCGGTGCTGGATATTGCCGAGCAGTCTCCGCTACCCGCAACGGCCGACAAGTCGGCACTCGGGAACGAGGTCATGCGTCGTGCGGTCGCCACCGCGCTGGAACGGGCCCGATCAGGAGACACGGTGCTGATGGCGCCGGCGTCGGCTTCGATGGATCAGTTCGTTTCCTACGCTCACCGGGGGAAGGCCTTTGCCACAGCGGTCGCTGACCAGGTGGTGAACGGCCAGGAGCCGGACGGGGCCGAGTGATCGGGACGAAGTACTGAGCCAAGAAGCCCGTCAACAACCGAACCGGGTAGTCCAGAGGAGGGGAGCAGCGCGAGTGGCACGTAGACGACGTCCAGCCGCCGAGGGAGAGACACCCAAGGTGTCCTTCTTACGACGGCAGTGGGACCGGGTCGAGTCCACCGACGCTGCGGGGATCCGGACCGCTTATTACCTGATCATCATCTGTACCGCCATCCTGACCTGCCTCGGCATGATCATGGTGCTTTCCTCCTCAGCGGTGGAGTACATCAGTGCCAACCGCGATCCCTACTCGCTCTTCGCCAAACAGGCAACGTTCGGGGTGATCGGACTCGTCCTGATGTTCGGCATGGCCCTGATCTCACCCAAGTTCCTCAAACGACTGGCGTGGGTGGCCTTGGGTGTGGCGCTCCTGCTGCTCGTCGCGGTGTTGGTCCCCGGGATCGGCAGGAACGTGCTTGGCAACCAGAACTGGATCCAGGTGGGTCCGGTGGGTATCCAGCCCTCCGAATTCGCCAAGCTGGCTCTGATCCTCTGGTCCGCCACCGTCTTCTCTGCCAAGGAGAAGCTGCTGGATCGGTGGACGCACACCGTGGTGCCCGTGCTCTTCCCCGTGGGAGCGCTGGTGGTGTTGTTGATCCTGCTGGAACGGGATCTCGGCACCGTCATGATCGTCCTGCTGGTGCTCTTGGCGCTGTTGTGGGCCGGCGGCGCGCCCAAACTCGTCTTCGTTCTGACGGCGGCAGCGGCGGTGGCTGCCGTCCTCGTGATCGCCGTGATCAGTCCCAATCGCCTCGGCCGCATCAACTCCTGGCTGGGACGCGGCGGTGCGGACGACGCACTGGGGACCGGTCTGCAGACCATGCAGGCCAAGTATGCGCTGGCCTCAGGGGGTTGGTTCGGCGTGGGGCTGGGGCAGTCACGTTCCAAGTGGAGCTACATCCCAGAGGCCCAGAACGATTTCATCCTCTCCATCATCGGAGAGGAACTGGGCCTGATCGGCACCTTGGCCGTCGTGGTGATCTTCATCGTGCTGGTGATCAGCATGTACCGCGTGGCGCATCGTTCGCAGGATCTCTTCGTCAGGGTGCTTACCACCGGCGTCATCGCTTGGCTCGGTGGGCAGGCCTTCATCAACATGGGCATGGTCACGGGTCTGGCGCCGGTCATCGGTGTGACGCTGCCCTTCATCTCGTATGGTGGTTCTTCGTTGCTTGCGTGTCTGTTGGCCGTGGGGTTGGTCCTCAACGCCGCACGCGACCAGATCCGCAACGGTGTCCCTGCACTGGGACCAACCGTCAAGACGTCACCGGAAGGTAAGGCATGAGCAAGCAAGTCTCCATCGTCATGGCAGGAGGCGGAACGGCCGGACACGTATCGCCGTTGCTGGCCATGGCCGATGCGATCCGCGAACTGGAACCGGAAGCCAGGATCACCGTGGTCGGGACCCGTAGCGGACTCGAGACCAGGTTGGTCCCCGCGGCGGGTTACCCGCTGGAACTGGTGGAACGAGCCCCGGCACCGCGTCGGCCGGACCTCGATGCCCTACGTTTCCCCGCACGGTGGCTGAAGGCCAAGCGGCAGGCCCGCGACATCCTGAAGCGGGTACAGGCCGACGTCGTGGTCGGCGTGGGCGGATACGTCTGCACGCCCGTCTATAATGCGGCGCGCAAGGCCGGCGTTCCTGTGGTGGTGCACGAGGCGAACGTGAGGGCCGGACTGGCGAACAAGGTGGGTGCCAAACACGCAGCGGTGGTTGGCGCGGCCTTCGACGGAACGGGCCTCCCCGGAGCACGAATCGTCGGTATGCCCATGCGTTCGGCCATCGCCACACTGGACCGGGCTGCAGCACGGCCCGAGGCCCGTCAACGGTTCGGGCTGGAGGAAACGACCCCGACGCTGGTGGTGACGGGAGGCTCCTCCGGAGCCGCCTCTGTGAACCGCGCCGTGACGGGTGCCGTCGAGGCCATCACGGCTGCAGGGATCCAGGTGCTGCACATCACCGGCAACGGGAAACAGGTCATGGGTCAGGACGGGAATCCGCTCGCCGTGCCCGGTTACCAGCAGGTGGAATACGTCGACGGGATGGAATCCGCCTATGCCGCCGCGGATCTGCTGCTGTGTCGCTCCGGGGCGGGCACGGTCTGCGAGATCGCCGCCGTCGGACTACCCGCGATCCTCGTACCACTGCCCTTCGGCAACGGCGAACAGAAACTCAACGGTGCCCCGTTGGTCGGTGCAGGCGGTGCCGTCATGGTGGACGACAAGGACCTGACTCCGACTTGGCTGTCGGAGACCGTGGTGTCCATCCTGGGGGATGCGCAACGACTGGAGGCCATGTCGCGTGCGGCCTCGACCTTTGGCCGGCCTCGTGCTGCGCAGGACATGGCCCAGCTCATCCTTGAGGCGGCCAGAGGAGCCGCTGGTGCGAGCGACGCAGGTACACACGAGGAGAAGAACCGATGAACCGAGCATTCCACGAGGGTCTCGCAGGCGAGGAACCCGTTGCGGTGGAAACATTGGGACACGTGCATCTGCTCGGTATCGCCGGCGTGGGCATGTCTGCTGTGGCGAGGCTGCTCTTGGCCGAGGGGCTGAGCGTCTCGGGAACGGATGCGAAGGATCTGCCGGTCCTGAAGGAGCTCGAGGCGGCAGGAGCCACCACGTACGTGGGGTTCGACGCCGCTCAGGTGACTGGCGCGGACACGCTCGTGGTGTCCTCCGTCATCAAGCCGGACAATGTGGAACTGGCAAGGGCCAAGCAACTGGGATTGTCGATCCTGCATCGCTCCCAGGCCCTCGCCGCTCTGATGACCGGGCGGCTCGGCATCACCGTGGCAGGCACCCATGGCAAGACCACCACGAGTTCCATGATCGCCGTGATGCTCTCGGCTGCGGGCGAGGAACCCACCTTCGCGATCGGTGCACCGATCCCTGAACTGGGTACCAACGCGGCCCTCGGGTCCGGGCAGGCGTTCGTTGCCGAGGCGGACGAGTCAGACGGATCCTTCCTGAACTACCGCCCGCAGATCGCCGTCATCACCAACGTCGAAGCGGACCACCTGGACCACTACGGCACCGAGGCTGCGGTTCACGAGGCCTTCGACCTCTATGCCGACCTGTTACCGGCCCGAGGACTGCTGGTGGCCTGCGCGGACGACGCCGGAGCAGCGGCGGCGGCAGAGCGCCTCCGCAGCGCGCGCCCCGACGTGAGGGTCCGCACGTACGGCTTCACGGATGCCGCGGACGTCCGGCTCAGCGGAGCGGACCACACGGGGCTGTCCTCGACAGCGACGGTGCACGACGGTACGGAGTCGCACTTCCTGAAGCTGTCCGTTCCTGGCGATCACAACCTGCTCGATGCCGCCGCCGCATACATCGTCGGACTGGATCTGGGCCTGACCGCCCACGCGGCCTTGGCCGGACTGGCCGAGTTCAGGGGTGCGGCGCGACGTTTCGAATTGCGCGGTCAGCAGGATGGGATCCGGGTCTATGACGATTACGCGCACCATCCCACGGAGGTCAGGGCGGCCTTGAAGGCGGCCCGCGACGTGGCCGGTGACGCGCGCGTCCATGTGCTGTTCCAGCCGCACCTGTTCAGCCGGACCCAGGCCTTCCATCGTGAGTTCGGAGAAGCGCTCGCCACGGCGGACACGGTGCACCTCCTGCCGATCTACCCCGCGCGTGAGGAGCCGATCCCCGGAGTGGACTCGGAGCTCGTCGCTCGCTCAGCGGGCGAGCATGCCTCGGTGGTGCCCGCCGAGTCCGCCGCAGAAGCAGTGGTGGCCGAGGCTCGGCCCGGCGACGTGATCATGACCATCGGTGCGGGTGACGTGACCCAACAGGGGGCCCAGATGCTGCGTGCACTCTCAGCGGTAGAAGGCCGGGACGCCGAATCATGAGCCAGGAACTGGCTCCGGGCGTGACCCGGCTTCCGGTACGTCGACGTCATCGTTTGGCGAGGTGGCTGGTGCTGGCCGGAATCGTGGTGGTGCTCGGACTGGTGCTGGTGCTGTTGTATCTGACCCCGGTTCTGAAGGTGACATCGGTCAAGGTCGAGGGAACCCGACTGGCCGATCACTCCAAGGTTCAGGCGATGCTGGATCCTCTCGAGGGACAACCCTTGGCGAAAGTGTCCACTCGTGAGGTGGAACGCCTCGTGGCTGACGAACCCGCCATCCGTGACCTTCGGCTGGGGCTTCGTGGGGCCCATTCCGTCACTGTGACGGTGGTGGAGCATCGCGAGGTCGCGGTCCTGAAGGAGGGGAAGGCGTTCTACCTGGTGGGGGACAACGGGGCCAAGCTCAAGCGCATCTCCAAGGACGAGACCCGTAAGCTGCCGGTGGTGAACCTCGATGCGGAGGACCCGGACGGGAAGATCTTCGACACGGTGATCCATGCGCTGGCCCAGCTGCCCACCGACGTGCTCTCGAAGCTCAAGAGTGCGGGAGCCGGAAGCGTGGACTCGGTGACCTTCACCTTGAACGACCGAAGGACCGTGGTCTGGGGAGACTCCTCCGACGGGGTCCTGAAGGCCGCTGCGCTCCAGACGCTCTTGGCCAAGGGCGGACCGAAGGACAAGATCATCGACGTCTCCACCCCGTCGAGGCCCGTCACACGATGACAACTTGAACGGATACGGCGACACGCCGCGTGGCCAATTGCCCCGGGTGCCTGTCGCCCGGTTAACTTCAGTAAGCGAGATCTTGACAATCCTTCAACCCTAAAGTATCGGTTGAAGGTTTGCTCAGAATCCTCGAACGGGATCAGACACTTCATCAAACCTAAGGACGCAAGCCGTGGCAGCTCCACAGAACTACCTCGCCGTCATCAAGGTCGTCGGCATCGGCGGCGGCGGGGTCAACGCCGTCAACCGCATGATCGAGGTCGGCCTGCGTGGCGTCGAATTCATCGCGATCAATACCGACGCGCAGGCGCTGCTGATGTCCGATGCGGACGTGAAGCTCGACGTGGGCCGTGAACTCACTCGC
>NZ_JALAGT010000088.1 GCF_022712295.1 Galactobacter sp. | reverse complement strand
GGTACTTGGACCTGGACGCGGGACTGGACTTCGACCAACAGGTCATCGTCAAGGTCAATGTGGCGGAAGTGCTGGCCTCCCAACTGGCCAAGCCGAAGTGGGGGCACGAGCATGTTGCACTGGGGACCAACACCGATCCCTATCAGCGTGCGGAGGGCAAGTACCGCCTGATGCCGGGCATCATCGAGGCCCTGGCGCAGCACAGAACCCCGTTCTCCGTCCTCACCAAGGGAACACTCCTGCGCAGGGATCTCCCCCTGCTGGCCCGGGCTGCGGAGGACGTCCCGGTGGACCTGAGCATGTCCATCGCGTTCTTCGACGACAACCTGCAGCAGTCGGTGGAACCAGGAACGCCCCGCGCGTCCGCCCGCCTCCAAACGGTACGAGCAGCCGCCGAGCTCGGCTTCGATGTGACCGTGTTCCTGATGCCGATCCTGCCCGCCCTGACAGACACCATGGAGCACCTTGAACACGCGGTGCGCTCGATAGCGGAATCGGGCGCAACGAAGGTGATTTACGGGGCGTTGCATCTGCGCCCTGGTGCCAGGGAGTGGTTCATGAAGTGGCTGGGCGAAACTCACGCCGAACTACTCCCCCGCTATCGGCGGATGTACGCCAAATCCTCCTACGCGTCCCGCGAGTATCGGTCGTGGTTGAGCGCCCGCATGGAACCGCTCCTACGTAAGTACGGCCTGAAAGCAGATCAGGATGACGACACCCCCGAAGGCAGGGCCGCTGCACGAGGCAGGACCATTGCTCGGGAACCAGGTTCGGTCCCCTCACTCGCCACCCTGTTCTGACTCTCTCGCCAAACCCGTACGCGGACTCATCCCATTCCCGTTCCGAGCCACGTGCCGATCAGCCAGGTGGCTGTCAGGGCCAGGGCTCCACCAACCACCGTGCGCAGCGCAGCCCAAGCAGGCCGAGCACCACCCAGCCAGGCACCGACGGCACCGGTCAGGGCCAAGGCCACGACCACGGCAACGAACGTCAGCGGCACACGTAGAGCCACTGGCAGCAGCACCGACATCAGGAACGGCAACGCAGCACCGGTCAGGAACGCCACCGCGGACGCCCCAGCAGCCGACCATGGGGACGGAATGTCGTCCTGGTTCAGGTGCAGCTCCGTTTCCAGGTGAGCACTCAACGCGTCCTTCGCCGTGAGTTCCCGAGCCACCAGCTCGGCCGTGTCTCGAGAGAGACCCCGGTCTTGATACAGGCCCGTCAGTTCCTCGAGTTCCTCCTCCGGCATGGTCTCCAGCTCATGCCGTTCCTTGACGATCATGGCCTCCTGCGCATCCTTCTGAGAGGAGACGGAGACGTACTCGCCAAGCGCCATGGAGATGGCGCCGCCCAACACCGCAGCGGCTCCGGCCACGATGATGGGCCAGACCTCTTCGGTGGCGCCGGCCATACCGACCATGACCGCGGCCACCGACACGATCCCGTCGTTGGCACCCAACACTCCGGCACGCAACCAGTTCAGTCGTGAGGCGAGGCTTTCGGTGTGTTCTTCTCCGGGGTGGAAACTCCGGTCACCGCGGGAGTCGGGGATGCTCATGCCACCATGAATACTCCGGTCCGCACGGGGTTTCCAGGCAGGAAAGCCTGCCCTCAAGAGCCTTCAGGATTCCGGGGTCTCCTGGCGGAAGAAACACTTCCAGGCCGCGTCCTCGCGCCGCCACCAGCTGGTGACCACGGACGAGGAATCGCCGCGATGAATCCGGTAGGCCAGTTGAACAACGGAGGATGAAACTGCCTCCTCCAACAGCCGCTCCACACCGTCGGCCACGGGACGGCCCGACTCCGCATCCACCACCAGTGCGGCATTCACCAACTCACCGCGGTGGCTCACGCCGCGGAACTGAGGGGAGAGCAGGACTTTCAGGGTGGACCGATCGCCGTTCTCGATGGCGTCCATGACCTCGGCCTCGAGCGTCAGGGCCATGTCCACGGGTCCCATGCCCGACGCCTCGTCACCGGTGGGTGCCTCACCGCGCCCAGGCGCGGTGGTGGCGGTACCGGGCGTCACGCCGTCGGGCATTTTGGTGAATCCGGGCCCAGCCTGAGGTGCCTTGCCGGCCTGGTAGGCCTTGGCCGCGCCGTTGGCACGCGTGTCCGCGGCCTCGTTGAGGGGATGCCCGGCGTGGCCCTTGACCCATTCGAAGGTGACGTCGCGGCCGGCGAGCGCAGCATCGAGTTCCTTCAACAGGTCCTGGTTGAGGACCGGCTTACCGTCGGCCTTCTTCCACCCCTTCTTCTTCCAGCCCTTCATCCATTTGGTGAGGCAGTTGATGACGTACTGGGAGTCGCAGAGGATCTGTAGGGGCTGCTCGCGCACGGACTCGGTGGAGTTGAGCAGGTCCAACACGGCCATGAGCTCGCCCATGTTGTTGGTGCCGTGTTTCCACCCGCCGGCGTGCCAGGCGTTCTCGTCGATGTACCAGGCCCATCCGGCAGGCCCGGGGTTGCCGAGCGCGGAGCCGTCCGCTGCAGCGATGATCGTCATGCGTTCAATCGAATCACACGAGGCGGCTCAGGCGGGGTAGAGGGGGTTGTGACCTGCGGCCACTCGCTCCGATTCGCGCACAGGACCGGGTGCCGTCCCGTCCCCGAACGGCGAGCCACCCAGTGCCTCGCGGCCGTGCGGCGTCAGCCAATTGGAGAGGTCCGGTCCCACGGGCACGATCCCCGTCGGATTGATGTCGCGGTGCACGCCGTAGTAGTGCTGCTTGATCTGGGTGAAGTCCACGGTGTCCCCGAAGCCGGGGGTCTGGAACAGGTCGCGGGCGTAGGCCCAGAGGTTGGGCATCTCGGAGAGCTTGTTGCGATTGCACTTGAAGTGCCCGTGGTAGACGGGGTCGAAGCGCACCAGCGTGGTGAAGAGGCGGACGTCGGCCTCGGTGATGGTCTCCCCCATGAGGTATCGCTGGTTCTCCAGCCGGGTTTCGAGCCAGTCCATGGCGTCCCAGAGCCGGGCGTACGCAGCCTCGTAGGCCTCTTGGGAGCCGGCGAACCCGCAACGGTAGACGCCGTTGTTGACCTCGGTGAATACGTGCTTGATGACGGGCCACATCTCCTCCAGCTTGTCATCAGGCAGCAGATCCGGGGCACCCTCACGGTGGAATTCGCGCCATTGGGTCGAGAAGTCCAGGGTGATCTGCGGGTAATTGTTGGTGACCACTGCCCCTGAAGGTACGTCAACCAGCGCCGGGACGGTGATCCCGCGCGGGTAGTCCGGGAAGCGCTTGAAGTAGTTCTCCTGTAACCGCTCGGTCCCGAGCACCGGATCGCGGCCGTCCGGGTCCAGGTCGAATGTCCACGAACGCGCGTCATGCGTTGGCCCGGGCATCCCGAGGGAGATGACATCCTCGAGACCGAGGAGCCGACGGACGATCACGGTGCGGTGAGCCCAAGGGCAGGCGCGTGCAGCGACGAGCCGGTAGCGTCCGGCCTCGACAGGCCACGCCTCTGCACCCTCACTGAGCCCGTAGCCGAGCGCGCCGATCTTGGATTCGATCGGCGCCGGCAGCTCTCTGATCGCGGCAGGATCGGCCACGATCCGGTCCTCGATATAGTTCGTGTCCCGGTTGAATTCCCCGGCCTCGACGTAGCTCCCCTGAGCTGGCTCCTGTTTCATTCCTCCAGCATCCCGCGTTATGATTGACGCGTCAAGCATATGGAGGATGAAATGGCAGACAACGAAGCACCCAGGTGGCTCAACGAGGACGAGCAGACCTTGTGGCGCAGCCTGCGCTCCTTCGTCTGGGCCTTCCCCTCCGCCATGGACCGGCAACTCAGCCATGACAGCGACCTGTCAACGGGTGAATACTCCGTGCTGGCCACCCTCTCCGAGTCGGAGAACGACCAGCTGCGCCCCTCCGACACCGCCTCGGATCTTGGCTGGGAACGCAGCCGCCTCTCCCACCTGCTGCGGCGCATGGAAGCCAAGGGACTCATCGAACGCGTCCCCAGTCTCTGCGACCGGCGCGGACACGACGTCCACCTCACCGCGAAGGGGCGGGCCACCATCGAGGCGGCCGCGCCCCATCACGTCAGATTCGTTCAAGAGACGGTCTTCGACGCCCTGACGCAAGAAGAGCAGGACACCCTCAAGACGGTCCTGGCCAAGATCCACGCCAAGCTGGACCACCACCGACAGCAGGAACTCTAGAACCCAAGAGCTCTAGAACAGCCCCTCCCCGATGGACCCACCGGCCTGTGCGGCGGGCGGGATCCAGAACACTGCGGAACCCACCGGGTGGGTCCACTCGTTCATCATGTCCAGCTCCGCCAGGCGCGCCTGGATGGGGTGGAACTGCTTCACAGGGTCGGCCTGGTAGGCGGCGAAGAGCAGCCCGGCCCGGTCCGTCGAGTCCCCGGCGGCTCCCGGCGCGGCGTAGTTATACGCACGCCGGAAGATCCGCTGCGCGTCGTCCCCGGTCCGGGCACGGCGCACATGGGCGAAGTCGGCGACCTTGGTCACCAGCCCCTGTTTGGCCTCGAAATCCGGCTCGGCATGTTCCTTACCTCCAGTCACCGGACCACCGGTGGACAGGCGACGGCCCACCGCGTCCTCGCGCGCCGAGCGGTCCACCTCGTCCCAAGAGTCCAGGTCCATGAAGATCCGCCGCAGCACCAGGGTGGTGGAGCCGTCCCCGAAGGCATCGGAGCCGGTTCGATAAACCAGAGAGTCTAAGTCCTACGTCCCCGGACGCGGGTTCGTGGTCCCGTCCACCTGGCCGAACAGGTTGCGCATGGTGGTCCCGTCCGGCCGCGAACCGCGGGCGTAGCGGAACCCCTCCTGAACCCAGGCGACCTCACCGAACGGCGCGCACTCACGTTGCAGTACGCGATCCGCGTGGGCCAGGGTCAGCGGATCGTCGCAGGTGATCTGCAAGACCAGATCGGCCTGCCCCCAGCGCTTCTCCAGGCGATCGATCCTGTACTTCGGCAGGGGAGCCAGCCAGGAGGGCACGGATGCGCCGAGCCCCGAAACCATGCCCGGACCGAACCCCAGGGTCACCGTGAGGGACGACGGGTCCGCGCCGAGTTCGGGCTCCACGTCCGCCAACACCGGACGCCCCGACATGAGCCGGGCGATGTCGTCGGAGAGCAGCATCAGCCAGCCTTTGATCTTGGATGCACTCACCCCGTCCTTCAGGTTGTAGGCCCGGAAGATGGCGTGCGCGCCCGGCGCGGTGTCCACCCCGGGTTGCCTGCCGGAGCCGGCCGAGACGGTCTCGGTGCCGAAGGCGCCACTGCCCGACGCCTCGGCGTCACCCGCCGAGGTCCCGGAGGCGCCGACCCGGCCACCGTCGTCGCGCACAAGGGCCGCTCCCCCGGCCACACCCACGGCGGCGCCGGCCGCCGCCCCCGTGGCGGCGATCAGGCCGCCACGGAGGAAGGAACGACGGTCAGTGTCCGTCATGGGTGGATGCCTCTTCGGAGGGAGCGTAGGTCTCCTTGGCGCCGGTGAACGGCTTCACGGGCGCCTCGACATCCAGGGTCGAATCGTCATCGAAAGTGAGCGTCACCGTGACGGTGTCCCCGGCGGCGAGCTTCTTGTCCAGGCTCATCAGCATGACGTGATCGGCGCCGGGTTCCAGCTCCTTGGACTCGCCCGCAGGAAGCGGGAAGCCGTCCTTCTTCTCCTTCATCATGGTGGATCCGGAGCCGTCGGCGACGGTCTCGTGCAGTTCCACCATCCCGGCCACGTCGGAGTCGGCGGAGACGATGGTGCGGTCCTCGTCCGTGCCGTTCTCCACCGTTCCGAACATGGCGGTCATATCCGTGTCGGTGGCCTTGACCCACGCGTCTTCGACGGTGATCTTGCCGGAGGCTGCGGCGTCGGTGGAACCACTGGATTCGCTGGAATTGTTGCCACCGCAGGCGGCCAGGCCTGCGACGAGGGCGAATGCGGACAGGGCAGCAAAGGTCTTCTTCAAGATGTTTTCCTCAACATTGTGTGTGGTCTCTTCGGGACACGTTGGCGCGCCCGAACGACCTCTGCCGAGGCGATCAGGCGTGCGCTGTGAGGAAAGCGGGTGGTCCGCGGCGGGAGACCGGGCCCGGCAGGGCCACGGCGGTGAGAATTGCGGGGGTCCGGTTGGCGACCCAGGCCCGACGCCGGGTGGCGGGCACCCGCGGCAGGCGCGCCGCGCGCGCGAGCCGACACACGACGTCGGCCAGGTGGTTTGCCAGTTCGCGGACCACGTCGAGGCTGCGTTCCGCATAACGGATCGCCGCGACGGAGAGCAGGGCCGAGGCCAGGTGAGCCAGCAGCATCTCGTTGCCTGCTCCACCGTGGGTCGTGGGGCTCAAAGCCGCCGTCAGCTCCGCACCATGCAGGTGACCGGTCGTGTGGTGAGAACCCACGTGAGTGCCGCCGAAGGCCAGGTGATAGATCAGCTGGGCCGGGAGCAGGAGTCCGGCCAAGCGAGCCCCGCTAGGTTTGCGCGTCGCGAACGGCAACGCCACCACGGCGCCGAGGGCCCACGTGACCGCGACCAGGACCGGATTAGGGGTGTGTCCACCTGCCAGGACGTGAGTGAGGACGGCGAGCGCCACCGCCACACCCGAGGCAGCCCAGGCATGACCCAGTGGACGCAGGCGATTCTGCATCGGGGGCCTCCTGGTGGTGCGCGAGTGGGCACGGTCGGGTCCCATTCTACCGAGGGTAGAAGTGGGACCGCCAACTGCGTCCAAGCCCTGGTCTCCGGCGCTCAACGCCCATCCTGGGATCTCAACTTCAGCGGGATATCCAGTTTCAGCGCGGATGCGGTGATTGGGCCGAAGTTAGGAACTGGACTGAAGTTGCGCAAGGGTACGGTGAGCACATGGATGCTGAGACGCTGTTGATGGGCCCGCGCGGGCGCAGGTTGTTGCTGTGCTTCGTCACCTCGTGGCCGGATGAGCAGGACCGCACCGACCCCGAGCTGGATGCCGCGCTGAACGTGGCGGACGAGGCCCTCGACGTGGATGGGTCGTATGGCCCGTTGCAGATGGCCGTGGCCGTTGGCAGCGCGGGGTACGACCATGACGAGCTCATGCGCGAACTGGAACTAGCTCGGAAGGAACGCGCCGAGAAGATCAAAGCAGCCAAGGCAGAGCCCGGCCCGTTGCTGGAATCGATCGCGGCCGGACTTGCACGAACCCCGCTACCGCCGCCCACCGTGTCCGCTTTGATGCAGGCGTTGGAGGACTCCGTGTCCACCGCCAGGTACTGGCAGCATCCCGATGGGCTGGATGTTGCCCTGGCCGACCCCCGAGTGAAGGACGCCCTACTGCGGGTGGCCCAGCACGTGCTGCCCGCATGTGACTGGATGGAACGGCCCATCGACCGGGACCAGAGCTGGGCGGTCAGGGATGGTGCCCCGGTCGAGGTCACGTACGAGGACCACGAAGCCGAGACCGAGAACATCGAGGTGGCGGGCGACTACGGAGATCCAGCCGCTCTCCAGGAAGAGTTTCTCAAGAACTGGAAGTTCATGCCGCTTCCGACCACCGGTGACGACGCTACGTCCGAGTTCGATGATGACGACCCAGAGGTCGGTTGGTGCACCCCAATGGGCGACGGTACGGTCACCACGGGCCTTTCCCCGGATCCCGACCGGCCGGGACCGCTGCAGCTCTACTGCGAGGAGGACGATTATGGGCCCGAGGATCGTCGCGCTACACGGGTGGTGGTCTCGGACTCGGACAGGGTGTTGGAGATCTGTTCCGGCCAGGACTGGGCCGACCTGTGCGCCGAGTTCCCTCGGGACATCACCCGGAACGCCCGGGAGTGGTCGGAGTCGACTGGCCGTCATCCGCGTAGCCCAGGTGACGGAACCGACCCCGGCTGGGTGACGCCTGACATCGCCGCGGCCTCCAGGCATTACGACGGCATCCACCTCACCATCGCCGCCTACCTGGCCTGTTCCGGCACCGCGATCCCGGTTCCGCCCAGCAACGGGCGCGAGAACGGGGCGTCCATGATCGCGGGCTGGCATCCGGATGCCACGGTGTGGCTCAGCGACCGGACCAGCGCGAAGACGGTGCGCTGGCTGTGGCGTGACGAGGACGATTGGCCCGTCTACCGCTACGAGCTCGATCCGGCCTCCGTTTCCGCGTGATGCGGCCCAACGCCACTTCAGCCCGATTTCTGGCTTCAGCGCGAATCCCGCTTTCTCGCTGAAGTTGAGAATCGCGCTGAAGTTGTGTCGGTGTGTGAGGCGCAGGTGGGCGCCATCAGGAGGTGCACTGCGACCTGGGCATGAGGCTGCATCAAGCGCGCAGAGCCAAGCGGGAGAACGGGCCGCCCGCCTGCCGCAGCACGCCGGCCGCACCGGCCTCGACGACGCGGCCACGATCCATCACCACCACAACCCCGTCATCGGGGATCATGTCCGTGCGGTGCGTGATTTCCAGGACCGTCGGGGCCCAATCCAACGCACCGAGCCGGACCCGCACCACCGCGGCCGTCTCGGCGTCCAGCTGGCTCAACGCCTCGTCCAGAATCAGCAATCGCGGCCTCACCACCAGGGCCCGGGCCAGGGCCACGCGCTGCAGCTGGCCGCCGGAGATCCCTGCACCGCGCTCGCCCACCCGCGTCGAGAGTCCATCCGGCAGGGATCCGGATAGGTCCACCACGTCCAGCGCCGCCAACAGCTGGGCATCCGTGGCCTCAGGCGCCCCGAGCCGCAGGTTCTCCGCCACGGTGCCTGGGAAGAGAATGGGCCGCTGGTCCACCGTCACCACCGCCGCACGCAAGGCGCCCAGCGACAGCGAGCCGACCGGCGCTTCACCCACGCGCACCTCACCGGAACCCACGTCCCACCCTCGCGTGAGGAGACCCGCCAGCGTGGACTTCCCGGACCCGGAAACGCCGCACACATAGGTCCACGAGCTAGCAGGTGAGGACAAGGAGACGTTGTCCAAGGTAAGAGCAGATCCAGCACCCGGGTACGCAAAACTCACCTCACTCAAGGACATTGACACCCCGCTGGTGCCTGCCACATCACCGTCGCCGGAATCCGACACCAACGGAGACGCCTCGATCACGGACCGCACCCTGGCACACGAGGCAAGAGCCGCATCCAACGACAGCGAGAACGCCTCGGCCCCGGCATCGGAGGCCCACAGGGAGACGAACAGCGCCACAGCCATCGCGGTGGCCTCCAACGACGAACCGGTCGCCACCAGCGCAACGAGCCCCGCGCACCACACCAGCCGAGCCACCGCGGTGCGCCAGGCGCCGACCCCTCCCAGCCGCGCGCCGGCCGCGGAGACCGACCGTGAGGCCGCACCCAGGGAGGCCAACCGAGGGGTCGAAGCCTGGAAGGCGAGGATCTCGCGTAGGCCCTGCGCGTCGTCGGCCACCTGGACCGCCACCGAGCTCCTGGCCGCCGCCTGATCCTGCGCCGCCGCCCAGGAGAATCGCGCGAACCCGAACGGCAGTACCACGGCGACCAGCAGCACCGCACCCATGACCAGCGCAAGCCCGCCATCCACGGCCAGCCCGAACCACGTCAGCGCCACCGCGGGCACCACCACGGCGGAGATGGCAGGCGGGATGGTGTGGGCGTAGAAGACCTCGATCCGGTCGATGTCGGCGGTGGCGATCTCGGTGATCTCCGAGGACGCCCGGCCCGTGGTCGCGGCCGGCGCCTGCGGGATCAGGCGGGAGAAGAACAGTTCGCGCAGGCGTTGCAGCGCGGCGAAGGCGACCCAGTGCCCGGCGTGGTGCTCAAGGAAGCGCAGCCCGGCCTTGGCCAGGCTCAACCCCACGATCCACCAGATCGAGCTCACCGAGAACGCGCCGGTCAGGGCGGACACCACGGCGTGCGCGGCCAGCACCAGTACTGCTGCGGAGAGCAGGTGCCCCACCACCCGCGCCGCGACGGAAAGAGTCAGCCGCGGTAGCAGCGGTCGCGTGATGCGCAGCATCCACCCGATCAGGGGCAGACGGTTCATGAGCTCGCTCCCAGCGTCACGACCCGGTCGGCCGCCATGATGGCGCCGGGCCGGTGTGCGATCATCAGCACCGCCTTGTCACGGCACAACCGTTCCAGCGCGGCCAGGTAGGCGGCCTCTCCGGCGAGATCCACCTGGGACGTGGGTTCGTCCAACACCAGAACGGGCGCATCCTTGAGGAAGGCCCGAGCCAGTCCCAAACGTTGCGCCTGCCCACCTGAGAGCGTCAGTCCGTGCTCCCCCACCTGCGTTGCGAGGCCCGACGGCATGTCTCTGACCTCCCTGGCCAAGCCGGCGGCCTCCAGCGCCCACCACAGCCTGTCCTCGTCCGCGTTCGCGTCCGCCAGCCGCAAATTCGCGGCGATGCTGTCCTGGAAGAGGTAGGTGCGTTGGTCCACCACGGCCAGCCGCTCACGAATCGCCTGCGCAGACGTTCCCGCGGTGGACTCGCCGAGCACCCTCACCTCGCCCTTGCTGGGCTGCAGGTCTGCCCGGATCAGCGCCGCGACCGTGGACTTGCCGACGCCACTCGGCCCCACGAGCGCCACGTGCTCTCCCCTCTGCACGGTCAGGTCCAGGTCCCGGATCACGGCGCGCGCGGGGTCCCAGCCCGCGGTGACGCCGCTGAGCAGGATCGCGGGGGTTGTGCCCGACGCCGTGTGGTGGGCTTCCGTCGCCGCCGCGGCGGTTGCGCCGGCGACGGTGGCAGCGGTGCCGCCGGTGCCACCTCCGACGTTGGCTGTGGCCCCGGCGCCGGCCGAGTTCAGGTAGCGGGTCAGCGCGGCCTCTGCGGCTCTGCCGCCTATCCCGATGTAGAAGAATTTGCCGACGGAATCGGCGGGTTGCCCGGCCAGGACCGCGATGAGGATGGCGGCGAGTGCGGCTCCGACGCCCATCCGTCCAGCTTGAACGCCTGCCGCGGACACTGCGGTCGTGACGACCAACAATCCCAGGGTGACGCTGAGGTCGAGCACCAGCACCAGTCGTTGGTTCTTGGCCAGCAGCGTCATGAGTCCTTGGCGTTGTTTCTCCCCGAGTTGCTTGAGCTCCCCCTCGGCCCGACCCGCTGCGCGGAAGGCCACGAGCGTGGACAGCCCCTGCACGCTGCGCAGGAAAAGACCGGACAGCGCCGCACGTTGACGACGATTCTCGCCGCCGGCGCCACTCAACAGGCGCTGCCCCACGCCGATCACCAGGGGCACCAACACGATCATGAGGGCCAGCCAGCCGGCCACGACCCAGTCCACGAGCACCCCGAGGAGCAGCACCACCACGAGTGGAGTGGTGAAGGACCCGATGGTGGGCGCCAGGAATCCCGCCCGATAGTGGGCTGCGCGTTCCACGGAGGAGGTGGCCAACGGGATGACCCGAGCATCGCGGGAGGTCCGAGCCGTCTTCTGGGACAAATGTGAGAGGAGAACGGCCCCGCGCAGGCGCCGCTCGGCGGTGTCCTGGGCCCGAGCCACCAGTCTCGCTTCGACGTAAGAACAGGCGGCTGCACCGACACCGCAGACGATCATGGCCACGATCCCCGCGCTGCGGCTCCCGTCACCCTGATCGCCCTGGTCCGTGAGCACAGCCGTTTCAGGCCCAGAGCCCAGGCCTGCGAATTCCACGAAGCCGAAGTCCCAGGCGCCGGAGTCCAGCACCCGGCCCAGCGCCACGAACACGCCCACCAGAAGGGCCGCGTGCAGCCACGCAAGCAGCACCAGGGTCACGGTCACCGGCGGAGAAACGGAACCACGGACCAATGGATGCGGTGGCCCGAACTTGGGGCGTCCGCCCTTCCCATGACCAGCCCTGCCATGGCCGCCGCCATGGGGTGCCCCGCCGTGGGGGCTTCTCTCTGCGCTCGATGTCACGCCTTCGATGCTAGTCGCGGGGTTCAGTAGCCCGCGAACGAGTCCGTCTTGACCTTGGCGACCCCAGCATCCTGGAGTGCGGACTTGGCGCGGGCCACGAAACCGGGTGAACCCGAGACCAAGGCCCTGCGTTGCTGAACATCAGGGCAGATCCGCAGCAGCTCGGGGATCACCAAGGAGGCTTCCGGATCCACCTGGATCAATTTCACGCCCGTTGACACAAGGTTTTCCGAGCCGAGTCGTGCCGCCAGGCGTGAGGTGAGCACCTCGTCACCCGGTGAAGAGACCACGTGGATCAGCACCACGTCGCGGGTGCCCTCGGAGCGGACCACGGCCTCGATCTGTGACAAGAACGGGGTGATCCCGACGCCGCGGGCCACCAGCACCACGGGTTCGTTGCCGTTGCCGAGCGAGAAGTCGCCACGGATGCCTTCGCTGCGAACCTTGAACCCAGGTTGGGCCGCCGCCAGCCGCAGCTTGAACTGGCTGGCCTTGGCAGGAAGCCGGTAGATCACCCGCAATTTCTGGGGGTCCGTGCCCACCAGGGAGAGCACCCGCCGGTTCCCACGGGTTCCCCCACCACCCGGAACCGTGAGTTCCAGTGCCTGGCCGGGCAGGTACTTGCGGGCACGCTTGGAGAAGAACTCGACCTCCACGAGGCTGGGGGCCAGCCGCTCCACGTTGGTCACGGTGAGCTTGCCTCCGGCGCCGGTGGCCCGGCCGTCCACGGCCGCGGCCACGAAGGCCAGAACGGCAGCCACCAGGTTCCCGGCCACCAACGCGAACTCAGGGCCAAGCGTGAAGCCGCTGTCCCCCACCGTCACGTTGATGGGGCGTGAGGCGATCAATCCGGTCACGGCTCCAACCACCACACGTTGCCAGCGGGCGGGCGCCCCACTGAGCGGTTCCGTGACCATGAAGAGGCACAGGAACACCATGGGATAGGACACCAACGCCGTGCGCATGGTGGACAACAACGAGGTGGAGTTGGTGCTCATGAGCCACTGAATGTTCAGCACCAGATACACCAGGAAACAGGCCAGCGCCGCATCCCAGCTTCCGGCCCGCCACAACACCACCAGCCCAAGGATCAGGACAGCCCAGAGCATCCAGCTGGTCGCGACCCACCAGGACGGCGTCCCCAGGCCCAGCACCACGACGGCGAGAGCACCGAAGGCCGCCGGGTTGACGAGGCGTCGGCCGAAGGGCACCAGCAGGAACTTGCCCACCACCGCGATGACCGCTGCAAGGGCCACGGATGTCAGGTCGTCCACCGTGGCCGTGGGCCACATGATGAAGTAGATCAAGAGGCCCGTGGTCAACGCCGAGGAGAAGCGCAGCGGCGCCCTGAGGACGGCGGACACCACCGTGTTGGCGGTCAGCGTCGCCACGACGCTGACCAGCAGCGAGGCCAAGAGGTCGCCGTTGTACTGCGGGATGGTGCGCAGGGTGGCCCCCAGCAGTGACCAGAGCGCCAGCAGCCCCAAGGCCGCTGCCACCACCACGTACATCGGTATCCGGCGCAGGGCCTGACCCAATCCGGTCATGCCCAAACCTCCCATTCTCGCTTTCCAGGTTTCCAGCCGCGCGTCACGCTCCATGCCACCCGGCCGTCGTCGTACACCACGAAAGTCTCCACTCCCAGGGCGTCGGAGACGGTATTGGGGGAGGCAAAGAAAAGGGCCGTGGTCGCGGCATCGGCGGTCATCGCGTCCGGAGCGGACGCGTAGGCGGCGGTGACGCCGCGGACGGGACTCCCCGTCCGCGCGTCGAGCACGTGGTGGAGGTCCTCACTACCCTGCGAGCCGCCGCGCTGCCAGGCCCTGCGGCGCGTGGACGAGCCGCAGAGTGCGCCATCCGTCAGAGTGACCGCGGCGAGGACGCGGGTGGGGTCGGCGGGATCCTCGACGCCGAGTCGGCGAGCACCACCGGCGCAGGCCACGTCGCCGCCGGCGTCGACGGCGACGTCGGAGTGTCCGGCGTCCTTGAGGCAGGCCAGCACCAGATCCGCCAATTGCCCCTTACCCAGCGCGCCGACGTCCAACGTGATGGGTTCCGAGGTGGTCAGCTCCCGGCCGTTGACGGTGCACACGTCCTTGAACTGAGGTGCGGGCAGCGTACCCGGTTGGGCTTCGAGGGTGATGTCGGCTCCGTAGCCCAGATGGGACAGTGAGGCACCGACCAGCGGGTTGACGGCACCGTCCGTGACCGCGGAGACCAATTTGTAGAGTCCGAGCAGGTCGGAGGCGTAGGCGGGTAGTTCCCAGTGTCCTGCGTCCCAGGCCATCCGGCTGACCACGGAGTCGGGCCGGAAGCGCGAGAAGGTCTTGTCGTAGTCCTCGATCACGGCAGAAACGGCGGCGCGATCGGCCTCAGGCAGCGTCTCTGGCGTGTGGATCCGCCAGCGCGTGCCGATCGCGTCGAATTCCCAGACCGCAGTGTCAGGCAACGGCTTCCTCGGCAATCTTGGCGAGGGCCTCGTTGAATCCTTCCGAGGTCAGGGAGGAGGAGGCCACCACGGAGACGTCCGCCTCGTCCAGGGACTTCCCCACCACTTGGTCCGCGACGTTCTCGGCAAAGTCCTTCTGGAAGCGCTGCGACTGCGAGTCCACCGCGCCAGGGGTCACTGTGATGTCGGAGATGGCGCCGTCCTTCAGCGTCAGTTCCACGCTCACGCTCTGCTGGCCTCCGGGCGAGGTGTATTCCCCGTCGGCCGAGTAGGTGCCGTCCTCGTACTCCGCTCCAGTGGCGGTGCTGGAGCCGGCGGTGCTGGAGCTGGCGGAGGACTTGGTGTCCGTGTTGTTCTTGGTGCCCTCAGAGGCTGCGGTGGCACAGCCGGCCGCCATCAGAGCGATCGCGGCGGAGGCGCTGAGCATGGCGGTGTTGCGCAGAACCGGACGCGAACTCGTGCGGCTGCCTGTGCGGTGGTGGACGGTCATGGCGCTCCCTGGTGGTCAGAATTACGAGACGATTCAAAACTACTTCGTATCGAACTTCGTCCAGTCTGACCCCTGAACTTTCCTCCCTCCCAGGTTGCACCTGTCCCTCACCTGTGTAAGTTGCAGCTTCTAGTGTCCGACGGCCGCGTTGCGAGAGAGCCTCGCGAACGCGCCTCCCGCTGCGCGCAGGTCTGGAGCGCTGCCGCGCTCCACGATGCGGCCGCCGTCAAGCACCAGCACCTGGTCAGCGTCCTCGATGGTGGAGAGCCGGTGGGCGATGGTGATGGTGGTACGCCCCTTCGCCAAGCGATCCAGAGCGTTTTGCACCGCGGCCTCTGTGGTGTTGTCGAGTGCCGAGGTGGCCTCGTCCAACACCAGGACCTTCGGATCGTGCAACAGCGTGCGGGCAATGGCGAGCCGCTGCTGCTCCCCGCCGGAGAACCGGTGTCCACGGGCCCCCACCACGGTGTCGAGACCCTGCGGCAGTTCGCTGACGCGGGCCGCGAGTTGGGCGGTCGTCAGGGCCTCCCAGAGCTGCTGGTCCGTGGCCTCCGGTGCCGCGAGCCGAAGGTTCTCCGCCACGGTGGCGTGCATCAGGTAGGTCTCCTGGGATACCTCCCCCACCAGGGAGGCGAGGTCGGCGGAGGCCATGTCCCGTACGTCGACTCCGTCGATGGTGACCCGCCCGCTGGTGGCCTCGTTCAGGCGGGAGACCAGGGAAACCAGGGTGGACTTCCCGGAGCCCGTGGGGCCCACCACGGCCGTACTCGTACCCGCCGGGACGAGGACGTCCACGTCGGTGAGCGTCGCTCCGCCCGAGTCCGGGTACTCGAAGCCGACGCCCTCGAAGCGCACCTCGCCGCGTGAGCGGTCCAGATCCACCTTCACCGGGTGCTCCGGTTCGCGGATCTCCGGGACCAGGTCGAGCCATTCGAAGATGCGGGAGAAGAAGGCCATGGCGGTGACCCACTGGACGCCAACGGACATGAGGCCCAGGACGGGACGGAAGAGGTTGGCCTGCAGTGCGGTGAAGGCCACCACGGTACCGATGGACATGCCACCGCCCACCGGGAAGCCTGCCGCGAGGTAGATGAGGGCGGGGATGGCCGCGAAGATGATCTGCATGGTGGACATCCGCCAGCGGCCTGCCAGCTGGGATTGCACCTCCAGCTCGGCCAGATCCGCTGAGGCTTCGTCGAAGCGGGCCGCGTCACGCTTGGTGGTTCCCATGGTCTTGGCCAGGCGGATGCCTGAGACGGAGAGGCCCTCGTCCACGCCGTTCTGCAGTACGGCCATCTGGGCCTGTTGCTTGGCGGTGACGTCGCGGCGCAGCAGGGCCACGCGGCGGGCCACGAGCACGGCAGGCGGGATCACCAGCAGTGAGATGAGGCTGAGCCAGGGGGAGAGCGCAAGCATGGCCACGATGGTGCCGATGGCGGTGGTCAGGTTGGAGGCCACCCCCGTAGCCGTGTTGGTGACCAGGGTCTGCATGCCGTTGATGTCATTGGTCATGCGGGAGTGGACCTCACCGCCGTGGGTCCGGGTGAAGAAGCCGAGCGACTGGGACTGCAGGTGCTTGAACAAGTCCGTGCGCAGGGCGTGCATCACGCGCTGGCCCACGCGTGTGGAGATGAGGGTCTGGATGACACCCACCACGGCGGTGAGGATCGCGACCACGATCATGGCGATCACCAGCCAGACCAACATCCGTGTGTTCCCGTGCGGCAGGGCATCGTCGATGACGCCCTTGACGAGGAAGGGCTGGCTCAGGTTGATCAGCCCTGAGGCGATGATCAGCACCACCACACCCAGCAGTGCGCGCAGGTGCGGACGGAAGAGAGAGCCGATCCTCCGCAGCTTCACGGGGTGGGCTCTCAATTGGTCCTGGTCGTCGTGATTGACGCGGCGTGGCCCCTGGACCGGGGGCAGGGCTATGGGAGTGGGTGAGGACACGAGGCTTCCTTGATGCCGAGGTCGGGGTGCGCGTACCCCGATGGACATACCGAGGTTACCTCTCTACATCGTATGAAGTACAGAGGTAACCTCTTCATCATGAGCGAAATCGACGCATCCCTCCCCTCCCTGGTCCACGCCGTCTCGAGGGGGCTGCGCCGCAGTTGGATCCAGGAGCTGGAGCCCCACGGCATCACGCCGCACGAGTGGAGGGCGCTGAACATCATCATCCGAAGCACTCGGGCCACCGATGCAGTCACGGATCGGGGTCCGCTGCGACAGCGGGACCTGGCGGAGGCACTGCACATCGCGCCCCGATCGGCCGCGGAGGTGGTGCGGCGACTGGAGGAACTTGGCCTGGTGAGCCGTTCTCCGCACCCGGAGGACAAGCGTGCCATGCTCATCACGGCCACACAGGCCGGACGTGATGTCGAGGCTCATGTCGGCGAGTTACGAGATCAGGCGGGAACCGAGTACTTCGCCTCGCTCTCGCCGCAGGACGCGGCCGATCTGGCCCGCATCCTGGGGAAACTGACCGAGGAACATCCCGTACCCCAGCACGGTCGCCACGGACAGGGTGCTGCGCACACCGGTCAGTGATTCGTCTTCTTCTTGCGGGTCAGCTGCAGGACGATCCCCAGCAGCACGGCCACCACCAGGCAGCCGCCGATGATCCACATGAGCCGGACGGTTCCCGCCGGATCGTCCTTGGTGGCGATCGCCACGGATGAGGACGACTCGGCGGCCTCCGAGTTCGCGGTCGCTTCGCCGGAAGCGGCTGCTTCGCTGGTTTCCGGCGCCTGGCTCGTGGCCGGCGCCTCCTCACCCTCGGTGACCGTGAAGGCGTAGTTCCCGTCGCCGCTGATCCGGTGACCGTCCGCGGACAGCGCGGACCACTGCACGTCATAGGTGCCTGCCGGAAGCTTGCCCAACGACCGGCTCATTTTGGGTCCGTCCACCTCGACGTCCCCGGCGGTGACCTCGTCACCGTCGCGGTTGAGCACCACGATCTGATTGGACTTGGACCCGGGCAGGTCCTGGAGGTCCTCGTTGAAGGTCAGGGTGATGGCTGCGGGTGCCTTCTTCACGGTGGTCCCGTCCCGCGGGTCGCCGTCGATCAGCTGCGAGTGCGCGGACGCGGATCCCACGAACACCGGTGCCATGAACGCAAACGCCAGTGCCAGGATCGCAGCGAGGGTCAGGGGGGACTTCAGGGATT
Source organism: Galactobacter sp. (assembly GCF_022712295.1). GTDB lineage: Bacteria > Actinomycetota > Actinomycetes > Actinomycetales > Micrococcaceae > Galactobacter. The sequence continues at coordinate 39,170 of NZ_JALAGT010000088.1, read as the reverse complement.
CACGCTTAACGAACACACCTGCGATCCTACCGAGAACCGACCCGTGCATACTGGGGAGCGTGACGAGTCTCCTACCTTCTCCGCTACACCCCACGCCCGTTCCGGGGGTGGGATACCTGTTGCAGAACAACCCGGGACCCATGAGCCTCGAGGGAACCCAGACCTACTTCCTGCCCGGCGCCGACGGTTGGATCGTGGTGGACCCAGGGGACGACGACGCCAGCCACCAGGCCGCGATCGCTGCCGTTGGCCCCATCGAGTCCGTCCTCGTCACCCACCGCCACCACGATCATGTGGGTGGCTTGGCACGGCTGCGCGCGGCCACCGGTGCCGCGTCCCGCGGCCACGATGCCCGGTTCAGCGTGGGCGCGGATCCCCTGTCCGACGGCGCGTCGATCCGTTTGGGCGGCACCCTCGCCTTCGCACGCGTCCTGGCCACTCCTGGGCACACCTCGGACTCCGTGTCGCTGGTGCTCCACGATGAAGGTGGCCCGGTCGGCGTCCTCACCGGGGACACCCTCTTGGGTCATGGCACCACCATCATCGACCATCCCGACGGCCGGCTCGGCGACTATCTGCGGTCCCTGGAGCGGTTGGCCGAGCTGGGGCCCATCCCCGCGCTGCCGGCCCACGGCGGGTTCCCAGGGCCCGTGGACTCTCTGGCTCACAGCTATCGCGCCCACCGGGCGCAGCGCCTCGACCAGGTGCGCCACGCGGTGGCGGAGCTGCGTGCGGCAGACAAGGCCATCGGCGTCGGGCAGGTGACCGACCTGGTCTATGCGGACGTGGATCCGTCCGTGCGCAAGGCCGCCGAACACACCGTGGCGGCCCAGTTGGCCCTCCTGGAGGAGGAGGGCTGACTACTGTAGGTGGCATGTCGACCCCTTCCCCGTCTGACGCCACTGCCCACCGCACCGCCCTCATCACCGGGGCCACCTCCGGGATCGGGGCAGAGTTCGCTTCACAGGTAGCGGCCCAGGGCCGCCACCTGATCCTCGTTGCCCGCGACGCCGAGCGACTGGCGGCCAAGTGCGAGGAAGTGGAATCGCGCTACTCCATCCATGCGGAGGGATTGGTGGCTGACCTGCTCACGGAGGACGGGCAGCAGGCCGTGGAGTCACGACTGCTCTCCCACGTCGATCCGGTGGAGTTGCTGGTCAACAGCGCCGGCTACGGGTTGGGCGAGTCCTTCGACAAGACCACCTGGGATCAGGAGCGCGACCACTGGCGTATCCATACCCAAGTCCCGCTGCGGCTCTGCCATGCCGCGCTCTCCACCATGCTGCAGCGCGGCGGAGGACGGATCATCAACGTGGCCTCTGCCGCGGCCTTCACACCGCGCGGAACCTACTCCGCCGCGAAACTCGCCATGGTCAATTTCTCCGAATGGGCCAACCTTCACTACGCGAGTTCCGGCATAGCAGTCACTGCACTCTGCCCCGGACTGACTCGTACCGAGTTCCACGAGCGCAGCGGCCAGGACACCTCCAAGTTCCCCAGGATCGGCTGGCTGAAGGCGGAGAAGGTGGTGCGCCAGGCGCTCTCGGATTCCGCGGCGGGCAAGTCGCGTTCCACTCCGTCGCTGCGTTACAAGACCGCGCGGGTCGTGGCGAACGTACTGCCCAAGAGCACCGTGGAGCGCGTCGTGGATCGCTGATGACTCCACCAGGCGACATGAACTGCACGCGTGACGCATTTCATGTCGGCATCCCGGGTCCCGCGTGATCTCAGGCAAAACCGCCTCTGCGACCATCCAACACCGTTATCGTCCGACGAAGGTTTGGATTGTGAATAGCTTTTGACCCCTCTTATGCTGGTTCTGTTGCCCATTAGGACACAGCGGTGTCACCTCTTGAAAGTTGACACGCCTACCTCTGCAGGGTGACCGGTCATTTGCCTCCTAACGAAGAGACGATCAATGAAGTCCTCCATTCGTACCCTCGGCGCACTGAGCGCCGCCGCCTCCCTGCTGTTCATCAGCGCCTGCGGCTCCTCCGACTCCGGCGACGACAAGACCGGCGCCTCGGGCTCGTCCTCCACGATCACCATCACGGACAACAGCGGTGAGGTCGAGGTCCCCAACCCGCCGAAGCAGTACGCGGTCACCGACAACCTCTCGATGCGCACCCTGATGGACTGGGATCTCAAGCCCGTTGCCGCCGCTCGTTCCCTGATGCCCAAGGACTGGGAGTGGACTGACGATAAGTCCATCAAGGACACCGGGCTGCACGTGGAGCCGGATCTGGAACAGCTCGTTGCCGCCCAGCCGGACCTGGTCATCAACGGCTACCGCTACGGGCAGTACCAGGACAAGATCGCGAAGCTCCTGCCCGACACCCCTGTGGTCACGTTCGACCGCAAGGACGACGAGAGCCACATCGACAACCTGGTGCGCCACACCGAGCAGCTCGGCAAGATCTTCGAGAAGGAAGATGAGGCCAAGGCCAAGATCAAGGAGTTCGAGGACGCTCAGGCCAAGGCCAAGGAGGCCTATGACGGCAAGGCCACCACGATGGGCATCACCACCTCCGGCGGCGACATCAACTTCTCCGACCCGGCCGAGGGTCGAGGTGCCTCACCGTTGTTCGAGGCCCTGGATCTGAAGCCCGCGCTGGAGGTCAAGGGTGGGGACTCCACCGACAAGGGCAACGACATCTCCGTCGAGGCCATCGCCAAGGCCAACCCGGACTGGATGATCGTGCTCGACCGCGATGCTCCGTTGGCCGCCAAGGGTGGAGAGGCCGCAGAGGATTACACCCCTGCCAAGGATCTGCTGACCAAGTCGGACGCGCTGAAGAACACCACGGCCGTCAAGAACGACCAGATCATCTACCTGCCCGCCGACCTGTACCTGGACGAGGGCATCGAGATGTACACGGACATCTTCAATCAGGCCGAAGAGGCCTTCTCCGCAGCCAAGTGACCCCTGACGCTCCTCTGGATCACCGTCAGTCGACGTCCTGAGTGTGTAGGCGGCATCCCATGGGGTGCCGCCTACACACGTCACGCACCAACGCACTCACACCCCACCGAAGCGGACGCATGAGCACCAGCACCGAACCGTCGCAGGACCCAGAGGCGCCACCAGAGCGACGCCCGCGCAAGAAGCAACGCCTCTTCACCTGGCCCCTGATCATCGGCGTGGCCGTCGTGGCGGGCCTCCTCATCGCCAGCCTCTGTGTAGGCGAGTACAACATTCTCTCCGGGCGGGACGGCTGGGAGATGTTCATGATCACTCGCGTGCCCCGCACCATCGCACTCCTGCTGGCTGGTGCCGCACTGGCCATGGCCGGACTCGTGATGCAGATGGTCACACAGAACCGCTTCGTGGAACCCACCACCACCGGAACCACCGAATGGGCCGGGCTGGGGCTGCTGCTGGTCTACATCATCGATCCGACCGCCCCCGTACTGGCCAAGATGGGCGGCGCCATCGTGGCCTCGTTCATCGGCACCATGCTCTTCTTCGCCTTTGTACGCAGGGTGACCCTGAAATCCTCCGTGGTGGTACCCATCGTCGGCATGATGCTCGGTGCCGTCGTCGGTTCCGTGGCGAACTACGTGGCGCTCAGCTTCGACGCCGTGCAGTCCCTCGAGGTGTGGTTCACCGGCTCGTTCACCTCGGTATTGCGTGGACAGTACGAGCCCATCTGGGCCGTGGCCGTAGTGGTGGTGATCATCTTCATCACCGCGGACCGCTTCACCGTGGCCGGGCTGGGCCGGGACATGGCCACCAGCGTCGGCCTCAACCACGATCGCGTGGTGTTGCTCGGCACCGGCCTGATCGCCGTCACCACCGGCATCATCACCGTGGTGGTCGGCAACCTGCCCTTCCTGGGGCTCGTGGTCCCCAACCTGGTCTCACGTTTCCGCGGCGACGACCTGCGCTCCAACCTTCCCTGGGTGGCCCTCGGCGGAATCGGCATGGTGACCGTGGCCGATCTGCTAGGTCGCACGGTGATCTCCCCGTTCGAGCTCCCGGTCTCCCTGATCCTCGGCGTGGCCGGCTCCGTCGTGTTCATCACCCTGTTGTTGAAGGGGCGCAAAGTTGTCCGCTGAACCGATCTCCCCCGCCCGTCGACACTCGGGGCCCCTCCCCGGCCGCAGTCACCAGCTGCGCTACCTGATCTCCATCATCGCCCTGGTGATCGCCGCCGCCGCGGTGGTGTTCCTGACCATGGCCTGGGACAACCCGCTTCCCTTCGGCACCGAGGGCTTCTGGATCATCTCCAAGATGCGCGTGAGCGCCCTCGGCGTGATCGCCGTGGTCGCTGTGGCCCAGTCAGTGGCCACGATCGCCTTCCAGACCGTGACCAACAACCGCATCCTCACGCCCTCCATCCTGGGCTTCGAGTCGTTGTACCGGGTCATCCAGACCGGCATGGTCTTCCTGCTCGGTGCTGCCGGAGTCACCTTCCTGTCCGGTCAACTCCAATTCGTGCTCCAGGTCCTGATCATGGTGATCTTCGCCTGTCTGCTCTATGGGTTCCTGCTGACCGGCAAACGCGCCGATCTCCATGTGACCCTGCTGGTGGGACTGGTACTGGGTGGAGGTCTGGCCTCCCTGTCCACCTTCATGCAGCGGCTCCTCGATCCTGCCGAGTTCGACCTGCTCCTGGCACGCCAGATCGCCTCGGTGGGCAACGCCGACGTCGGGAAACTGGGTCTCGCGATCCCCGCGGTCGTGGTGTGTTCCGTGGTGCTCTACGCACTCTCCGGACGGCTGAACGTGCTGGCCCTCGGCCGGGACACCGCCGTGAACCTGGGCCTTCATCACCAGCGTTTCACCATCTTGGTGCTGGTGCTCGTGGCCATCTTGGTGTCCGTCTCCACAGCGTTGATCGGCCCCATGACCTTCTTCGGATTCCTGGTTGCCATGTTGACCTACCAGCTGGCAGACACCTACGACCACAAATTGCTCTTCCCCATGGGGGCCCTGTTGGCCTTCGTGGTCTTTGGCGGCGCCTACTTCGTCCTGAAGCACGTCTTCCCGGCGGAGGGCTCGGTCTCCATCATCATCGAACTCGTGGGAGGCATCGCCTTCCTGGTCTACATCCTCCGGAAGGGGCGCCTGGCATGAGTGCCGATACGCGCATTGCAAGCCCGACACACATGATCCGGCTCGACGACGTGATGCGCCGCTACAGCGACGAAGTCACCATCGGGCCCGTGAATCTGTCGATCCCCAGGGGCGGCATCACTGCACTGGTGGGTCCCAATGGTGCCGGCAAGTCCACGCTGCTGACCATGATCGGCCGCCTCATGCAGGCCGACGCCGGCTCCATCACCGTGGATGGCCTTGACGTCTCGAGGACGCCTTCCAAGCGCATGGCCAAGGTGGTCTCCATCCTGCGGCAGGAAAACCACTTCGTGACCCGCCTGACCGTACGCCAGCTGGTGGGCTTCGGCCGCTTCCCCTACTCCAAGGGGCACCTCACCTCGGAGGACGAGGACAAGATCTCCGAGGCCATCGACTTCATGGGTCTCTCGGAACGGGAGAGCCGCTACCTCGACCAGCTCTCCGGCGGTCAGCGCCAGCGCGCCTACGTCGCCATGGTCTTGGCCCAGGACACGGATTGCATCCTGTTGGACGAGCCGTTGAACAACCTGGACATGGAACATTCAGCCGCCATGATGCGCCGGCTGGACACCTTCGTGAAGGAACAGGGCAAGACCGTGGTGATCGTGCTGCACGACATCAACTTCGCCGCCCGCTACGCCTCACATATCTGCGCCATGAAGAACGGCCAGGTGGCCCACTTCGGAACGGCGGAGGAGGTCATGGACCCCGAGATCCTCACCGAGGTGTTCAACACTCAAGTGGACGTGGTCTCCACCGAGCGTGGGCGGATCGCGGTCTACTACTGAGCGGCGTCCGGCCTACCGGGTAGCCACCCGGCCCGCCACCACCGCCGCCACCCTGACCGTCAGGACGCCGAGCACACAGACCAGTGCAACCACCAACAGTGTCACGGGGTCCGTGATCAGGCTCATCCCCACCAACGGGAACAGCAGCGTCGCGGAGGCCACCACCGCCACCAGCAGCGTCAGCACCAGTGGCCCCATGAGCCCCTGCACCCTGGCCTTGCCGGGGATCTCCGGCGGAACGCCCATCATCCACAGCGAGTGGTCCAGGTCCTCGCGGTCCAGGACCGTGGCGGCCTGGGAGACCAGGGTTGTGCTGGCGACGCCCACGAAGGCGATCACGAGCGTCACGATCACGCCTGTGCGCACGTCCACACCGCTGACGACGTCGGTGGAGGGCTCAGAATCCAGGCCCTTGCTCAGGGCGGCGCCCGCGCCGCCCACCACCGCGACGAAGCCGGCCATCGCGGCACCGGACACCTGCCGCCAGGTGGCGGCCGCGTCGTCGAGCACCGAACGGGCCGAAAGCAGCGATGCTGCGTTCGAGGCGGAGCGGAGCTTGCGCCGCGCCCACACACCGAGCACCCAGGGGCCAACGGCATTCAGTGCCACGAAGCCGCCAAGGAACACCCCGAGGATCGCGATGACCACTCCGGCCACGCCCACCACCTGGCCCAACGTGGAGGTCGAGGACGTCACCATCATGCCCAGCACCACGAGGCCGGCAGCAATCACGAGGCGCAGCCACCCCGGCACCGGGCGTGCCGCCCGAGTCCGCACGCCGAGTGGAGTCACCAGCACGCGCCGCATCCCTACCAGCGCGGAGACCGCGGCCACGATCACCACGGCCACCATCACGAGTGCGGCCAACCACCACGGCATCCAGATGGCCGTGCCGATCGCCTCACCGCGGAAGTGGATCAGCCCGACGGCGGGTGCCAGCGCCGCGCCCGCGACCAGTCCAGCAACGGCGCCGAGCGCGGCCTCCGCCGCTGCGCCGAGGACCGTCACGCCCGCCACCTGCTGGCCGGTGGCCCCCACCAACCGCAACGTGGAGAGCCTGCGGTCCTGGGCCCGGGCCGAGAGTCGTGCCGCGGCAGCCCCGAGATAGACCAAGGGGACCACCAGCAACACGAGCGCCAACGCTGCCAGTCCTTGGAGGCCCGCACCGACGTCGTCGTCCCAGCGCAAGAACGAATGGGCGCCCGCCATGGTCAGCGCTACCAGCGTCGTGACGAGCGCATAGGCGCCCGAGCCGAGCGACGCGGCACGTCGATCGGTGCTGCGGCGCAGCAGCCATGAGATCCGAATCGGGGTCATCCCACCAACCGCCCGTCCTGCATCGTCACGGTGCGGTCGCACCGAGCCGCCACCTGCGCGTCGTGTGTCACCACGATCAGGGTGGCCCCTCGACCCACGGTGGAGGTCAGCAGGACGTCCATGACCTCTGACGAGGTGCGGGAGTCCAGAGCGCCCGTCGGCTCGTCCGCGAAGACCACGCGGGCGCCACCCACCTGAGCCCGGGCGATGGCCACTCGTTGTGCCTGGCCACCCGAGAGTTCGTTGAGCCGGCGGGTCTCCATGCCGGCCAGACCGAGTTGTGCCAGCCAGCCGGCCGCCTGGGTCTCCGCGCTCAGGCGTGGACTACCTGCCACCATGAGCGGCAGGGCCACGTTCTCCACCGCGGTCAGTTCGGGGATCAACAGGCCCTCCTGGAAGACGAAGCCGAACTCGGCGCGACGCAGCTTGGACCTTTCGCCCTCATTCAGGGCAGCGATGTCCATGTTCCTGCCGCCGGAGCCGTTGTAATCGACCTGGCCGGCATCCGGGCGTTCGATTCCAGCCAGCGTCAGCAGCAGCGTGGACTTGCCGGAGCCGGAGGTGCCCATCACGGCGAGCGCCTCCCCCGGAGCCACGTCAAGGTCCACGCCGGCCAGGGCGTGGGTGGTGCCATAGGTCTTCAGCAGGCCGCGGGCCGCGATTCGAGTGGGCGTCTGGTTCTGGGACGGTGGCTGCTGCCACGGGGCTTGATGCGTCATGATCCAAGCTTGGTGGCGGGCAGGGTGGCGCCGCGTCGGAGCAGGGTCTGGATTCAGCGGCCTCCGGGTCAGACCAGAGGATGAACCGGCGGCTCAGGCCTGGGGTGGACGCTGGATCTGCGGCACCGGTAGGGAACTCGGGTACTTCTGCTTCAGCTCGGTGATGAGCTTCTCCCTGACCAGATTGCGCAAGGTCCAGAGGTCCCCGGCATTGCGTGCCGAGAGCACGATGTTGATCCGCATCAGTCCCCCCTCGGCATTACTGACCGACGTGTCCACGCTGCGCCCGTCCCACAACTCTGAGGCGTCCACGAGCTGTTCCACGCGGTGGCGGATCCAGTCCACGGGTGCGTCCCAGGTCAGGTCCAAGATCACCGTGCCATTGAGCTCCCTCGATTCGCGAGACCAGTTCTCGAAGGGGGTGGTGGTGAAGTAGGTGCTCGGCAGGATCATGCTGCGGCCGTCCGCCATCGCGATCACCACATAGGTGAGGGTGATCTCGTGGACCTTGCCCTGCTGACCCTCCACGAAGACCACGTCGTCCACGCGGATGGAACTCGTGAAGGCCACCTGCAACCCGGCGAAGACGTTGGCGAGCACACCCTGGACGGCGAGGCCGACCACCACGGAGACCAGACCGGCGGAGGCCAGGATGGTGGTTCCCAGCCGTTGCACCGCTGGGATCATCAACAGGACTCCGCCGATACCGAGCACCAGCACCACGGCGGTGGCCACACGCTTGAGCAACGTGACCTGGGTGCGCATCTTGGCCAGCTTGGAGGTGACGTCCGCCGGGTCGTCCACATGCTGGGCCAGGACCGAACGCTCGAAGACGGAGATCAGCGTGACCACGGTCCACGTGATGCACACGATCATGGTGACCTTCAGGATGGCCTGGACCACCTGGTTCCCGGTGTCATTCGAGATCAACCCGTCGGTACCGATCACCAGGCCGAGCGAGAGCATCAGGCAGAACACGGGCAGCAGCATGCGTTTGGCCTGCGTCTGAACGGCGGGGACCTTCCGCAGCAGCCGCATCATGATGTACCCGGCGACCACCGTGATCAGCGCTGCCGCGCCCACCGGGATCAGGATGGAGAGGACGGGACGAAGGTAGTCCGGCGCGTCGGAGACCACTTCCTTGAGCTCCGGCGTGAGCGGAATGACCGGGTCCGTGCTCGGGTCGGTCGGGTACCCGCTTGGATCGGTGCTGGTGGCGCCGCTCGGGTCGGTGGAGGACTCACCCGACCCGGTGGGGTCGTCCGTGGTGGCATCCGGGGTGGGTGTCGGCGTCTTGGCGAGAGAAAGGAACGCGGACTGCATGAACTCAAGGGTGGCACATCCACCCCGGATGAGTACCAACCGCGCGCTGTGTACTCGCTCTCCACTCACCGGACACGCACTAGAGTTGACCGGTGAGTTCCTCATCCCCCGCCGCAGCGTCTCCTTGGCTTCCCGCTTCCCAGGCGTGGAAGGCCATGGTGGGGCTCCTGCTCGGCTTCTTCATGCTCCTGGTCGACACCACCATCGTGGTGACGGCGCTGCCGCGGATGATGACCGAGTTGGACGCCGATCTCAACGCGGGCGTGTGGATCACGAGCGCGTACCTGCTCACCTATGCAGTGCCCCTGCTGGTCTCCGGCAGGCTCGGCGACAGATTCGGAGCCAAGAACATCTTCGTGTTGGGGCTGGTGATCTTCACCGGGGCCTCGTTGTGGTGTGGGCTCTCCTCCTCGGTGGCCTGGTTGATCGCCGCCCGCGCCGTTCAGGGTCTGGGTGCCGCATTGTTGAGTCCTCAATCCATGACCCTCATCACCCGCATGTTCGCGCCTGAGAAGCGTGGCGCGCCGATGGCGGTCTGGGGCGCCACCGCAGGCGTGGCCACGCTCGCGGGCCCGCTGCTCGGCGGTGTCCTGGTCGATGCCCTGGGTTGGGAGTGGATCTTCTTCGTCAACCTGCCGGTGGGCGTGCTCTGCTTCATCATGGTCGCCATCTGGATTCCCAAGTTGCCCGTGCATTCCCACAGCTTCGACCTGCTCGGGGTTGTTCTCTCCTCGGTGGGGCTGTTCCTCCTGGTCTTCGGGATCCAGCAGGGTGAGAGCCACGATTGGAGCCGCATCTGGGGGCCGTTCACGGCCTGGGAGTTCATCGTGGCCGGCTGCGTGATTCTTGGCGTGTTCATCTGGTGGCAGTCCGTGAACTCGAAGGAACCACTGCTACCGCTGCATCTCTTCCGTTCCCGGAATGTGTCCCTGGCCAACCTCACTGCCACCTGTATGGGGATCGCCGTGACGACCTTCGGGTTGCCCGTGGTGCTGTATCTGCAAACCGTGGACGGTTTCTCACCCACCCAGGCGGCCTTGGTCATGGCGCCCATGTCCGTGGTCTCGATCCTGGCCTCCCCGCTGGCCGGTTCCATGGTTTCCCGGGTGGACACCAAGTGGATGGCCGCTCCGGGCTTCGCGATCTTCGCCGCGGGAATGTTCGCGTCCTCCTGGTGCTTGGTCCAGCAGGCCGACCTCATCTGGCTCTTGTTGTCCTCCGCCGTCATGGGCATCGGCTCTGCCGCCGTGTGGCCCTCGATCTCCCTGACCAACAACCGCGACCTCACCCAAGCGGATGCCGGAGCCGGTTCCGGCGTTTTCAACACCACCAGACAGGTGGGCTCCGTGATCGGTTCCGCCGTCATCGCCTGGGTCATGCAAGCCCAGATCGAGTCCGAGGTGCGCGGCGCTACCGCTGGCTTGCCTTCAGCGGCCAAGCGGGAGGCCCAGCACCTCACGGCTCAAGGCAGCAGCGGCGGAACCGACGTGCCAGACTTCCTGCATCATGCCTTTGCCTCGGCCTACGGGGTCTCGGTCCTGGTGCCGGCCTGCGCGGCCCTGCTCGGGGCCCTCGTGGCCCTGTGCTTTGCCCCACGCGCTTCCACCCGGGCCGAGGCCGCGCGGGCGCAGGACGATCCAGAAGCGCGCAACCATGCTCACCCAGAAGAACAGGAGACCACCCATGGCACGCACTGATCTGGTCCCCGTTGCGGCGCTCCGGCTGTTGCTGCAGCGCGGATTCGATACCACCAGCGTGGACGATCTCGCCGCCGCCGCCGGCCTGAGCCGTTCCACCTTCTTCCGGCGCTTCCACTCCAAGGAAGGCATGGTCTTCGCCGATCAGGAGGAACGACTCGCGGCGGCCTCGCTGGCTCTGAAGGTCCATGCGGACGATGGCCCGCACGCCTTGATTCCCGCAGCACTGAGCGTCTTCGATCACCACACCGCACACCCTGACCTGGCCGAGGTCCGGTGGGATCTGCTGCATGAGGTCCCTGCCCTGCGTGACCGTGAACTGGTCACCACGCATCGCTTCGAGCGTCTCTTCCGCGATTTTCTGCTCAACGATTCCCCCGTGCCGGAGGGTCTGGGACCCCACGCTCGCGGGCCGATCCCCGATTCGACCCGTACCTGGGCCGTAGGCCTGGCGGCCTCCACGGTAGCGGTCCACAATGATCATCTGAGAGCGTGGACCAGAGAGCCCGACGACGCCGTTCGGGGCGCGCTGAAGGCGGCCCTGACCGACGTGATCAATCGTTCGCTCCCCAGCCCGGCTGCGGAGGCGCCGGTGGTCGTGGTGGTGGCAGGCTCCGGCGACCCGGCCGAGGTCGGTTCGCAGGTGGAGCAGGCGCTGCGCGCCCACGGAGGCGGGCGCGCCTGAGGCGAGCACCACCGTCGGGCAGTGAAACTGGGTTTCGCTTTTTGGTACCGAGTTCCATTAGGCTGCTTGCAGTAATCGCGACGCGCAGAGGAGACGTCATGACGCAGGACCAGCAGAGCCAATACAACGAGACCTTCCCCGACGGCGTGACCGAGCCCGAGTACGAGCTCTACGGGCGCGGCGAGCACGCGGTGGATGTGGACCCGGCCGGGGTTTTCGCCGACGTGCCGGACGAGGACGCCGAGTACCGGCAGCGCGCCAGGGAGTTCTCACTCACCGAGGTGGCCCCCATCATCGACGACTACTGGGACCGCGCCGATTACCCCCTGCAGCTGGTGCGCCGCCTCGGCGAACTCGACCTGCTGCGCGACGGCGTGAACCTGGATGGTTTCCCACACCAGTCCCGCCTGGCCGCCGGCCTGGTGAACATGGAATTGGCGCGCGTGGACGCCTCGGTCGCCACCATCGTCGGTGTCCAGGGCGCCCTTGCGCTGCGGTCCGTGGCCGACAAGGGCTCGCAGGAGCAGGTGGAACGCTGGGCCCGCCCCATGGCGACCGGTGAACTCCCCGGCGCCTTCGCACTCACCGAACCCACCCACGGCTCCGACTCCGTGGGGCTCGGGACCCGCGCCACCCGGGTGAGCGGCGGATGGGTACTCAACGGTGAGAAGAAGTGGATCGGCAACGGTTCGCTCGGACCTCAGCTGGGACTCGAGGCGGCCTCCGTGGTCTGGGCCAGGGACGACGACGGCGACGTGCGCGGCTTCGTGGTGGACCAGGCCTCCCCCGGTTACTCGGCGGAGACAATCACGGGCAAGCTGGCGCTGCGCGCCATCTGGCAGGCCCACATCACCCTGAAGAACATGTTTGTGCCCGACGACGCGTTGCTGGCCGATGCGCGTTCCTTCAAGGACACCTCGCAGGTGCTTTTCGCGACCCGCCTCGGCGTTGCCTGGTCCGCTGTGGGTGCAGCGATGGGTGCCTACGAGACCGCCGTGGCGTACGCCAAGCAGCGTGAACAGTTCGGCCGCCCTCTCGCCTCATCGCAGATCGTGAACGAACGCCTGGCCCGCATGCAGTCAGAGATGGTGCAGATCCAGCTGCTTGCACGTCATTGCGAACGCCTGGAGGCAGCCGGTGCCTTGACCGGGCCGCAGGCGTCGCTGGCGAAGTACTCCTCCACCCGCGCGGCACGTTCCATCGCCGCGAACGCCCGCGACCTGCTGGGTGGCAACGGCATCCTGATCGGCAACCGCGCCGCACGGCACTTCGCGGATGTGGAGGCGCTGCACACCTACGAGGGAACGGAGACGGTGCAGGCGCTGCTGATCGGACGCTCGGTGACCGGGAAATCCACCTTCACGGGCTGACCGGCCCAACATCTATTGCGCGGGGTGCACACTTTCCCCGTACTCGAAGGCCAGGTGCGTGCTCCGACCCGAGCCGCCCTGGCCTTCTGTATGTGCCTGCACCTGTAGTAGCACCCCCGGACGACATCGGACCGCCAGCGGTGATCTTCCACCCGGCCGCCTGCGGCACCGCCGCTGAAGTCGTAGTTGCCATTGGCGTCGCAGCACCAGGTGTCCTTGCCATCGCCTGCACAGTCCGGCACCAGCTACCGAGAAAGACGGTGCGTGTCGGTAATGCGGTGCGTCCTGGTGTTCAGCCAGGGGAACTCGGCGACCCATTCCTGCCCGGCGGCCGCCGCGGCGAGCGCCATCAGCGTCCGGAGACCGTCTCCACGAACGGAGCAAGGCCTTTCAGGACCTCCGGCGCCCGGGCCAGCGTGGCCGAGTGGGTCGCGCCTGGCAGGCCGAGGAAACGCCCGTGCGGCAACAGTCGCACGGCGTCGAGCGAGTCCTGGTAGCGCTGTTCGTCGCGCGTACCCGCCACCAGTAGCGCCGGCTGCCGGACCTTGCGCACGGCGAGGTCAGGCATCCCCGTGTCATAGGTGGACGTCGCACGGAACCACGCCGCCAGTGCCAATGGGTCGTTGCGTCTGAAGGCCGCGGCAGTGTTGGTGTCCAGACCGGGACCGAATCCCCTCACGAACCCGTCGATGTCCCCCTGTTCCAGGACGTCGAGGTAGCCGGGGAAGAAGATGTGTTCGATCTCCTCCGCCTGCTGCGCGCGGTGCGAGCCGCCCAGCGCCGCAAAGGCGATGACCCGCTCCGGGTGCTGTTCCACCAGCTGCCAGGCCACTCGCGCGCCCATCGAATAGCCCACGATGATGGCGCACTTGATTCCCACGGCATCCATGCAGGCGAGCACGTCGGAGACCATCAGCTCCGGGCGATAGGACTCCGCTTCATGGGGTTTGTCGCTGCGGCCGTGTCCGCGGGCATCCGGTCGAAGGTGCTTGTGCCCAGGGAACGCGGACATGTAGCTCAAACCCCGCCACGGCACACGGGAGAGCGCCGAACCGTGCAACCAGACGATGGCCGGTGAGTCCTCGCCGCCGGCCGCCGATTTAGCCGGGGTCAGGTCGAAGGAGAGCGTGGTGCCGTCGATGGGGTTGTGGGTCTGGGGCATGGTCCCCATTCTCTCGCGTCGGTGACGGGAATACGGCAAGAAGCCACAACGACGGTGCCGACCGGTCAGTCGGCCCCGTCACTGTGGCTTTTCACCGTTCACATGGGCGGGTTCACACGCGGGCGGCGCGATCCTCCCTGACAGCGGCCGCATACGCACCGCACTGGGCTTGAGGGTCCGCCGGAAACTGGTTCGATCCACCGAGGCCAACCCCAGCTTCGGCCGGTAACCGAAGATCCACTCGAAGTTGTTCATGAGGGTCCAGTGGCAATAGCCGAGCACGAGCGTGCCCCGGGGCGGTCTCCTCCGCTAGCGCCGCGAGCGCGGCCGGGATGAAGTCCTCCCGGAGCCCGTCGTCGTCCGATTGCATACCGTGCTCGGTCACCAGGACGGGGACACCTGAGCGCTGGTGCGCACACCGTACGGCGCCGGCCAGCGATCCGGGCTCGATGGCCGGACCCATCCCGTTCAGGGTCCCAACCCAGGAGAGATGACCTCCTTCAACCACTACGCCTTCGGGGCCGTGGCCGACTTCCTGCATCGGCGCGTCGGCAGGCTGGCCCCTGCCGAGCCCGGGTACCGGAAGCTCCGCGTTGCCCCGCTTCCCACGCCGGAACTGGCCTGGGCCAGGGCCACCCACGAGACCCCTACGGCCCTGCCGAGGTCTCGTGGACGTTGGAAGACAGTGAGTTCGCCCTGACCGTCACCGTCCCGGCCTCCACCCGAGAAGAGGTCCTCTTGCCCGACGGTTCGGCAGCCCGGGAGGTCGGGGCGGGAGTGCACCGCTTCTCCTGTACGTTCCAGCCGGGGATATCTGCCTCCGTGGCACCGGCCTTCACCGACTGAACCCCGGCCCGGCTCGCGTCACCGGCTCTTCGCAGGGGCCTTCGGTTCACGCGACAGCTTCGCGGGCCACCACAGGGAACGCCCGAGGTCGTACCCCAGTGCCGGCACCAGCAGGGTGCGCACCACAAAGGTGTCCAGCAGGACACCGAAGGCCACGGTCACGGCCAGCTGCACCAGGAACAGGATCGGGAGCACGGCGAGCGCCGCGAAGGTCGCGGCCAGGACCAGGCCTGCCGAGGTGATGACACCGCCGGTGACCACGCTCCCACGGAAGAGGCCATCGTGGGTGCCATGGACCAGGGCTTCCTCCCGGACACGGCTCATCAGGAAGATGTTGTAGTCCACGCCCAGGGCCACGAGGAAGACGAAGCCGAACAACGGAACGGCCGGATCCGCTCCGGGGAACCCGAACAGGTCGTTGAAGACCAGTGCCGAGACACCCATGGCCGTTGCGAAGGACAACACGGTGGTCAGCAGCAGCATCAGCGGCGCCACCACCGCGCGCAACAGAAGCATCAGGATCAGCGTGATCACCGCGAGCACCACCGGGATGATCAGCGTGCGGTCGTGGATGGAGGCAGTGTTGGTGTCCACGGCGGTGGCCGTCACCCCTCCCACCATGGCGCTCGATGCGCTCTCCGCCAGCGACTGACGCAGGTCACGAACGGTGTACCCTGCGGCGTCGGAGTCCGCGGCATCGGACAAGGTGGCCTCCAGCAGCACCTTGCCCTGGACCACCGTGTGATCCACTCCCAGGTCGGTCGAACCGGCTGCGCCTTCCAAGGTCTGCTCGGTGATCGCCGTGGTTCCGCTCCGGGATGCCGAGGAGACGACCGAGACCGCTTCCACTCCAGAGTTCTCCAGCAAGGTGCCGGCAGCTTCCACGCTCTGCTCCTGGTCTACGATGACGAGCGCCGGGCTCCCGCTGCCTCCCGGGAAGTGCTTCTCGAGGGCCTCCTGCCCGTCGCGTGCCTGCGAGGTCCCGAGTACCAGATCGGATTGAGCCACACCCGAGGCGTTCAGCTGCAAGATCCCGAGCCCACCGAGCAACAACAGTGCTGCAGTGATGATCCAGGTCCTACGCGGACGCCGACGGATCCCGCCCTGCCACCTGGCCCAGAATCCCTCACCGGAGATGTCACCGGAACCGCGCGTCGTCGGGCTCTGGAGCGCGGGCATCCGCGGCCAGAAGGCGGCCCGACCGAAGCAGAACAGCACGGCGGGGAGGAACGTGAGCGCCGAGAGCATCGCGAACGCGATGCCGATCGCGGCGACCGGCCCCAGGGTGCTGTTGGACTTGAGATCGCTCAACAACAGACACAGCAGCCCGGCAATCACCGTGGCGCCAGAGGCCACGATGGGTTCGAACGAGCCGCGTACCGCCTTCCACACGGCGGCCCACTTGTCCTGGCTGAACCTCAGTTCCTCACGGAAACGGGCCACGAGCAGCAGGGAGTAATCGGTGGCGGCGCCGATCACGAGGATGAAGAGGATCCCCTGGGTCTGTCCGCTCAGGAGCAGGATGTCCCATTTGGCCAACCACCACACCACGAACAGCGCGGCGCACAGCGCGAACATGCTGGTGCCGAGGACGGCGATCGGCAAGAGGAAGGACCGGTAGACCACGATCAGGATGACGAGCACGGCTGCGAGCGCCACACCGAGCAGCAGTCCGTCGATCCCTGAGAACGCAGCACTCAGATCCGCGCTGAAGCCCGCGGGCCCGGTGATGTAGCTCTGAACGCCGTCCGGGAGCGAGTCCCGCAGCAAAGCCCGCAAGTCGGAGACCACGTCCCCGACGTCCGCGTCGGCCGCGATCGAGACGAAGGCTTGAGCAGCGCGGCCGTCGTCCGATGGAACGATCGGGGAGCCCTCATCGACACCAGCGGTCGCGCCGACGGCGCTGTCCAACGCGTCGCCCAGCTCCGTCAGCCGATCCTTCGTGAGATCGTCATCGCTGGCGAACACCAGGATGGCGGGGACCCCATCCGATTCCTCGAACTCGCCGCGCAGGGCCTGTACCTTAGTTGCCTCTGCGGAGTCAGGCAGGTAAGCGCTCGAGTCGTTGGAAGAGACCTCGCTGACCTTGCCGAAGTATGGTCCACCGGTCCCGCCCAGGGCCAGCCACACCACGATCAGGACGGCCGGAAGCAGGATCCGCAGCCACTTCGGAGCCCCGCCAAGAGGTCGCGCCACTCCCCCGGGACGACGTCTCGACGAGGATCTGTGGTCATGCCGCGCCGACGGGCGCTCTGGTGCCATAGCCCGACCTTATCCGCCCTGTCGGGACCGGACAACGTCTCCGTCCACAACAGGCACTGTGTCGGCGCGATCGTACCGCTCAGGCCTGCGCGCCGGGAATCCTCCCGGCGGCCACGCCCCCGATCCACTCGTCGAGCCCTAGTGACCCGTCGCTGAAGTCCAGGGTCTGCCCCACGCTTTGAGGGTTGGCCAGAGAAGCGGCGACGACCTCGGCGACCAACGCGCGCGACGTCTCCCGACCACCCGTCCTGGCCTCGGCTGGAGCCCCCGCCGGGCTCACTCCGTGCGGCGACTCCCCCAGAGTCAGGGTTCCCGGCCCCACGATGGTCCAGTCCAGGCTCGTGGTGCGCAGATGAGTGTCCGCCGCCAGCTTCGCCTCCTGATACGTGTAGAAGGAGTTGGACTCGTCCACACGGTTGACGCGTCCTGCGCCCATGTAGCTGACCATGACGTAACGCTTCACGCCGGCGGCCGAGGCCGCATCCATCGAGCGGATGGCAGCGTCGCGGTCAACGGCGACGGTCCGAGCCGGGCTCCCTCCCCCGGCACCTGCGGACCAGACGATGGCGTCCTGGCCCTCGAAGGCGTGTGCCAGGGCGTCGGTGGATGCCTCGTCCACCGAGAGCACCAAGGGCTTCGCCCCCGCGGCGGTGATGTCCTCGGCCTGTGCCGGGTCACGGATCACCGACGTGACCTGATGCCCTGCATCCACGAGCAGAGGGGTCAGAAGCAGCGCGACTTTGCCGTGGCCGCCGATCAAGGTGATGTTCATAGGGCCATCGCACACCAGTGGCCTGGGTAGAGCAAGGGAATCAGCGCAGCGCGAAAGATGACTCCGGAGGGTCGCAGGAACGCGGGGCGCACAAGAATGGCCAACGGTCGGCACCCAACCGGGTGCCGACCGTCGGCCATCGATGTCCCGAGCGCGGTTTCCGCACTCGGCGCCCTCCAACGACACGATCCGGAGATTCGCTCCCCGGTCCGGGTGGGTACCTCCGGACACGGTCGGTGTGGGAGGGCCAGCGGGTCACTCGGCGGCTGGTTCCACCTGCTCCGACTCGGCGGACTCGGCTGCCTTCACGGTCTCCGGAGTGCCGGTCGCCACGGCGATCTTGCGGGGCTTGGCGGATTCGCGCACCGGGATGGTCACGGTGAGGACGCCACGGTCGTAGCGGGCCGTGATGTTCTCGGTGTCCACGCCCTGACCCAGATTGAGCTGGCGGACGAAGTCACCGTCTCGGCGTTCGCGGGTGATCCACTGGACCTCACCGGCGTCGGCGATGCGGCGCTGGGCACGGATGGTGAGCAGCTGACCGTCCACGTCCAGGTCCACGCTGTCCGGGTCGATTCCGGGCAGGTCGGCTTCGAGCAGGTAGCGGTCGCCATCGCGGTAGAGGTCCATGGGCATCTTCTCCGGGGAGTTCCCGGGGCGGACCGCCTGCACCACGCGGTCGAATTCGCGGAACGGATCAAAGATGCTGGCCATTTCACATCACTCCATCTTGTGTGGGTCTGAGCCGGTGGGCCCAGGTTGAGGTTCTGGTACCGGTCCCGATGACCGGTTCACTTGTATTGAGCGCACCCGACTCAAGTTTTATTCCATGCCCGCTCGGCTGGCAAGCACATACGTGATTCTCACGGGTTGCCTTCAGCCAAGCCACCGGTCCGCGGTCACGTGACCGCAACCGAACGCCGCTAGTCTTGAGCAGGAAGCAATTCGGATGCGTAAGGTGAGGACGACGGTGCCCAGAGTCAGCGTCAAACAGGTGGCCGCCCGCGCGGGAGTCTCCCTCGGCACCGTCTCCAACGTGCTCAACCGTCCGGAACGGGTCAAAGCGGAAACCCGCGAACGTGTGCAGGCCGCCATCAAGGACCTCGGTTTCGTCCGCAACGACGCCGCACGCCAGCTGCGTGCCGGCAGTTCACGCTCCATCGGCCTTCTGGTCCTGGACACCACCAACCCGTTCTTCATGGATCTGGCGCGTGGCGCCGATCGGGCCGCGCTGAGCCATGGGTACACCGTGGTGCTCGGCAACACCGACGGATCGGCGGAACGCGAGGACGCATACCTCGACCTGTTCATGCAGCAGCAGGTGGCTGGCATCCTCATCACCCCGGTCAGCACGTCTGCCGACCATCTCACGGCCTTGGCCGCCCGCAAGTTACCCACCGTTCTGGTGGACCAGTCCCCCGGAGAGATCCCAGGGCTCTCCTCGGTCTCCGTCGACGATCGGCTCGGCGCCCGTCTCGCGGTGGAACACCTGTTGAGCCTGGGCCGCCGCGACCTCCTGTTCCTGGGAGGTCCGGACTCCATTCCGCAGGTCCGTGACCGCACCGACGGGGCACGCGAAGCGGTCCAGGCCGTTCCGGGGGCACACCTACGGGTCGTCAACACCGAGCACCTGGGCATCGAGGACGGGCTCGCTGCGGGCTCCAAGCTCCTGCTCGGCACCCCACCGGATGCCGTCTTTGCAGCCAACGACCTTCTGGCCATCGGCTTCATGCGTGCCGTCCAGGCCCACGGCGGGTTCAGCATCCCCGAGGACATCGCCGTGGTGGGCTACGACGACATCCCCTACGCCGAGATGCTGCAGATCCCGTTGACCTCCATCCATCAGCCGGCCGAGGAGATCGGCGAGGCCGCCGTGGAGATGCTGCTGGGTGGTCACCTGGATGACAACCCTCACCAACTGTTCGAGCCCGGGTTGACGGTGCGCAATTCCACCGTCAACCCGGGCTCGTGAACGGCCGGCTCGGACCGGGACTCACCCGGTCGCAGACTCAGCGCGGCAGGTAGGTCACCGTCTCGAAGGAATCGATCACCAAGGAGCGCAGATCCTCCAAGGATCCCGGCGTCAGACCCGCGGCACGGGTCTGGACCAGGACGTTGCCGATGGCCGTGGCCTCCACAGGTCCGGCCACGACCGGCAATCCGGTGGCATCCGCAGTGAGCTGACACAACAGGACGTTCTGCGAACCACCGCCCACCACGTGCACGGTCTCCACGGGCACCCCGGAGAGCCTCGTTGCCTCGGAGAGTGTCTCCGCATACGCGGAGGCAAGGGAGCGGAGGATGGAGAGCACGAACTCCGGACGCGTGCGGGGAGCACTCTGCCCGTGTTCCTCGCACCAGGAGGCGATTCTCGAGGGCATGTCCCCCGGAGGAACGAAGCGGGCATCGGCCGCATCGAACACAGCGACGTCCGCGGTCACTGCCCCCGCGGCCGCCAACAGCGACTGCAGGTCGGAGCTGCGCTGTTCACCCGTGGCGGCCACGCCGTCCTCGAGCTCCCACTGCTTCATGGACTCCGTCAGGATCCACAGCCCGGAGACGTTCTTCAGGAACCGCGTCCGCCCGTCCACGCCACCCTCATTGGTGAAGTTGGCTTCCCTGGAGGCCTCGGTGATGACCGGAGCATCCAGTTCCTGCCCCACCAGGGACCAGGTGCCGGAGGAGATGAAGGCGCTGTTGCGGGAGGTCATCGGGACCCCGACCACGGCGGAGGCGGTGTCGTGCGACCCGACCGCGACCAGGGGGACTCCGGACGGGGCCCCGACGCGTTCGGCGACGCCGGGGAGCAGGGTTCCCACCCGCTCACCGGGGCGCACCAAAGGCGCGAAGAGACCGTGATCCAATCCCAATGCGTCGAACAATGCGGTGGACCACTGCCCGGTGCGCGGATCCAACAGCCCCGTGGTGGAGGCGTTGGTGATCTCGGTACGGCTTTCCCCCGTGAGCCAATAGCCCAACAGATCCGGCACCATCAGAGCAGAATCGGCCAGCGACAACACCCCGTTGAGGGCGTCGACCCGCAATTGGAACAGGGTGTTGAAATCAAGATGCTGCAGGCCGTTGGCCCGGTACAGCGACGCCGCGTCCACGTCGGCGTGCACGGAGGCCACACCGGCGCCCGTGCGGGCATCCCGATAGTTGTACGGCAACCCGAGAACACGACCGGAACGCATCAGCGCGTAGTCCACCGCCCAGGAATCGATCCCGACGGAGACCACATCCGACCCCGTCCGGAACGCGGCGGCCAGGCCGGCCGCCGCGTTCCGAAACAGTTCCGGCAGGTCCCAGTGCAGCCCCTCGGCCTCCCCCTCATGCAGGGGGATGATGTGGTTGGGGAAGCGGGCAACGTGACTCAAGCGGATCCGGCCGCCCTCGACACCACCCAGGATCACCCGACCGCTGGTGGCGCCGAGGTCGACCGCCGCGACCTGCTGAGAACTCATCGCAGGAAGGCCGCCGCGACGCCGGCGTCCACGGGGACGTGCAGCCCGGTGGTGTGGGAGAAGTCGGAGGTGCACAGCGCGTAGACCGCGTTGGCGACGTTCTCCGGGACAACCTCACGCTTGAGGATGGTGCGCTGGGCGTAGAACTTGCCCAGATCCTCTTCCTCCACGCCGTAGGTCTTGGCACGGTTGGCGCCCCAGCCGGACGCGAAGATGCCGGAACCCCGGACCACGCCGTCAGGGTTGATGCCGTTGACACGCACGCCATAGGCACCCAACTCGGCGGCCAGCAGGCGCACCTGGTGGGCCTGGTCCGCCTTGGTGGCGGAGTAGGCGATGTTGTTGGGACCGGCGAAGACCGAGTTCTTGGAGGAGATGTAGATGATGTCCCCGCCAAGACCCTGGTCCACCAGGATCTGCGCCGCGTTCTTGGAGACCAGGAAGGACCCCTTCGCCATGACGTTGTGCTGCAGGTCCCAGTCGGCCTCCGTGGTCTCGAAGAGGGACTTGGACAGGGACAGACCGGCGTTGTTCACGATCAGGTCCAGTCCGCCGAAGGCCAGTACGGCCTCGTCCAGGGCAGCCTTCACCGCGGCCTCGTCCGCCACGTTGGCTGCAACGCCGACGGCGACGTCGGTGGAGCCCAGTTCGGCGGCCACGGCCTGCGCCTTCTCACGGTCCAGGTCCGCGATGACCACGCAGGCACCCTCCGCCACCAGACGGGTGGTGATGGCCTTGCCGATGCCGCTTGCTGCGCCGGTCACGAACGCGATACGCGTGGCCAACGGCTTGGGCTTGGGCTTGCGCGCCAGCTTGGCTTCCTCCAACGCCCAGTACTCGATGCGGAACTTCTGCTCCTCGTCGATGGGCGCGTAGGTGGACAGACCCTCCGCGCCACGCATCACGTTGATCGCGTTGACGTAGAACTCGCCTGCCACGCGGGCGGTGGACTTGTCTGCACCGTAGGAGAACATGCCGACGCCGGGCACCAGGATGATCAGCGGGTCGGCACCACGCATGGCCGGGGAATCAGCGGTGGCGTAACGCTCGTAGTAGGCGGCGTAGTCGGCACGGTAGGCCTCGTGCAGCGCCGGGAGCGCCTCCACGATCTCCTCCACGGTGGCGGAGGAGGGCAGGTTCACCACCAGCGGCTTGACCTTGGTGCGCAGGAAGTGATCGGGGCAGGACGTGCCCAACTCGGCCAGACGGGGGTGCTCGGTGGAGGCCAGGAAGTCCAGCACCGCAGCGTCGTCGTTGAAGTGGCCCACCATGGGGTGGTCGTGGGAGGCGATGTTGCGCAGGTGCGGGGCCAGAGCCGCCGCCTTGGCCCGCCGCTCGTCCTCCGGCAGTGCTTCGAAGCCGGCCAGTGCTGCGCCGAACGGCCGGGCCTTGGAGTTGGCCTCGATGTACTCGGCTGCGGTCTTGATGATCCACAACGAGTTGGCCTCGGCCTCGTCGCTGGTCTCACCCCACGCGGTGATGCCGTGGCCGCCAAGGATGGCACCGATGACGTCAGGGTTGGCAGCCTTGATCTCGGAGATGTCCAGGCCAAGCTGGAAGCCGGGGCGACGCCACGGGACCCACGCGACCTTGCCACCGAAGATGGTCTTGGTCAGTTCCTCGCCGTCCACTGCGGTCGCGATGGCGATCCCGGAGTCGGGGTGCAGATGATCCACATGGTTCGCGTCCACCAACCCGTGCATGGCGGTGTCGACGGAGGGGGCTGCGCCGCCGTGGCCAAAGAGGGTGTGGTCGAACGCTGCGACCATCTCGTCCTCGCGATCGACTCCCGGGTAGACGTTCTTCAGCGCCCGCAGGCGATCCACGCGCAGCACGGCCAGGCCCTCGGGCTTCAGGGTGCCGAGGTCACCGCCGGAGCCCTTCACCCACATCAGTTCCACGTCCTCACCCGTGACCGGGTCGGTGGTGATGCCCTTGGCGGACGTGTTGCCGCCTGCATAGTTGGTGTTGGTGGGGTCCGCCCCGAGGCGGTGGGAACGGTCCAGGAGTTCCTGGGCGGTGGGGTGAATGGCTGGCTCGGCCATGACATGTCCTTACGTGTCTGGGTACTGACGCTGCGGCCGCCGTCACGGCCGCGATGTGAAAGGTGAGTGGCGCGGCCCGACGGGTGGGCACCGGTTGGTGCCCACCCGTCGGGCATCGCGCTGCGGGCGAGGGCGCTCAGGCGCCCCAGGAGGACTGGGAGCCACCAACGCGCTCGGCGTTGATGCGCTCCTGGTAGCCGGACTCTGCGTAGGCCTTCATCGGGTCGGCAGGCAATCCACGGGACTCGCGCCAGGCCGCGAGGTCGCCGCGAACGTCCGTGTAGAAGGCATCCATCAGGATGGCGTTGGCTCCCAGCACGTCGCCGGCCTGTTGCGCGGCGGTGAGGGCCTCGCGGTCCACGAGCAGCGCACGCGCCGTCATCTCCTGGACGTTGAGCACCGACCGGATCTGGCCCGGGATCTTCTCCTCGATGTTGTGGCACTGATCCAACATCAGCGACACCGGCGAGTCCACGTCCAAGCCGCCACCGCGGTGAACCTCCGCCATGATGCGGAAGAGCTGGAACGGGTCGGCCGCGCCCACGATCAGGTCGTCATCGGCGTAGAAACGGGAGTTGAAGTCGAAGGAGCCCAGCTTCCCGAGCCGCAGCAGCTGCGCCACGATGAACTCGATGTTGGTGCCGGGGGCGTGATGGCCCGTGTCCAGGCAGACGAAGGCCTTCTCACCGAGGGCGTTCACATGGGCGTAGGAGGTGCCCCAGTCCGGGACGTCCGTGTGGTAGAACGCCGGCTCGAAGAACTTGTACTCCAGCACCATGCGCTGGTCATCGTCCAGCTCGGCGTAGATCTTCTGGAGTCCCTCGTGCAGCCAGTCCTGACGAGAACGGATGTCGCCCTGACCCGGGTAGTTGGTGCCGTCGGCCAACCAGATCTTCAGGTCCTGGGATCCGGTGGCGCGCATGATGTCGATGCACTCGAGGTGGTGGTCGATGGCCTTGGCACGCACGGAGGCGTCCGAGTGGGTCAGGGAACCCAGCTTGTAGGCGTCGTCCTGGAAGGTGTTGGAGTTGACCGTTCCGAGCTCGACTCCCTGGTCCTGCGCGTAGGCGGACAGTGCTGCGTAGTCATCGACCTTGTCCCACGGGATGTGAATGGCCACCTTCGGCGCCAGACCGGTGAACTTGTGCACCTGGGCGGCGTCCGTGATCTTCTCCTCGACGCTGCGCGGGGTACCGGGGGTACCGAAGACGCGGAAGCGGGTTCCGGAGTTGCCGTAGGCCCAGGAGGGCACCTCGATCGCAAGGCGATCCAGGACGGGGGTGATGTCATTGAAGTTCGTCATCTTTGCTCACTTCACTTTCTGGTTCTGCTTGATCTGTCCGTTGCCGCCGAGGTTTTCGGCCGTCTCACGTGCTGCGTCCAGCTGGGTCTCGAGGTGGAAGGCCTCGTCCAGGCGGTCCATGTCCTCGTCCGGTCCGGAGTCCGCGAAGAAGCGGCCCATGCTCTCCTGCCAGCGGGCGTTGATCTCGGTGGCGCCCATGGCGGCCTCCGTGGCGGCGAGATCGTCCACCTCGGCGTAGCCGACCACGAGCCCGTCGGGTGCCGTGAAGATGGAGTAGTTGTTCCAGCCGGCGGCCTTGAGAGCCTCCAGCATCTGCGGCCACACGGCGGCGTGTGCCTCGCGATATTCGTCCAGGAGCTCAGGGCGGACCTGGAAACGGAACATCACGCGGTTCGAGTCGCTCATGCCGATGCCTTCTCGCCGTAGCGCTCGGCCTCGATCTGCTCCAGGGTCTTGCCCTGGGTCCGGGGGGCGAAGATGGTGCCGATCAGCATCGCGAGGATCAGCAGGCCCACGATCAGGTAGCCCAGCTTGGCCAGGCCGATGGTACCCAGCAGGACGGGGAAGACGGAGCTGAGCAGGCCGACCATGACGCGGGCGGCGAAGAACAGGACGCCCTGCGCACTGGCCCGGTACTTGGTGGCGAAGAGCTCGGAGGCCCAAAGACCGTAGAAGGCCTGAGCGCCCACACCGGAGGAGATACCCCAGCCGATGGCGAAGATCAGCATGGAGGTCATGCCCGGCTCCGCGTAGATCAGCACGATCCATGCCGCGACGCCCAGAGCGGCTCCGCCGAAGTACAGCCAGCGGCGGGAGACCTTGTCTGCCAGCAGCATGAAGCCGAAGTAGGTGGCAAGCACCGTGCAGCCCCACACCAGGACCTGCAACCAGTTCTGTGCGGTGGCATCCTCGAGACCGGCCGCGGAGTAGACGCGCGGCTGGAAGATCCCGGCCTGACCGGCCACCATGTTCCACAGCGCGTACACGCCGAAGAGGAAGAGCAGCGGCAGCAGGTTCTTGGGGTTCTTGAACAGGCCGATGATGCCGGAGAAGAAATTCACCTTGATGCCGGAGGCGAGCTCGGACTCGCGCTGTTCCTTCCAGCGCCGGGACTCGGGCAGGCCACGGCGGACCCACCAGGTGATGGCGGCGATCACGCCGAGGTGCAGGAAGATCAGGCGATTGCCGAAGAGGCCGAGGGGCTCCACGAGGATGGCCAGAAGGAATCCGATCATGGGGCCGACGGACCAGGCGAGCTGGGCTGTGCCCACGTGTTTTGCCCGCTTTTCGTGCGGAGCCTCCTCCGCGATGTAGGTCCAGGAGGCGGGAACGCCTGCGCCCACCGCGATGCCCATCATGACGACGCCCACCAGCAGTGCGCTGAAGTTGAAGCTGAAGGTCACGACCAGTGAACCGAGAAGGAACAGCAGTAGGTCGTAGGTGTAGATGAACTTGCGACCGTAGCGATCGCAGAGCGGCCCGCCGATCGCTGCACCGATGGCTGCGCCGAAGGCGTTGGCGGAGAGCGCGGCCAGCAGGCCGAGTGCGCCGTCTCCGAAACCGAATTCGTTCTGCCAGGCGGTGGATGAGGTGGCGATGGCGATGATGGCGCCGGCCTCGATGTAGTTGGACATGGCGACTGCGATCGTCGCCTTCCAACCCGTCACGCTCTTCTTGGGAGCGAGTGTGCGTGTGGTCATGCTCGGGTCTCCTTTGCCCTCAAGCTGTGCCGTCAAGGTCTTGGAACCTTGCCGCGAAATGAAACGATTCAATCCATTCGGGCTGTCACCTTACCCCCACAAGGTGACCTCGGCAACACCGGGAGCCGGAAACCCCGGATCCGCGACACAGCGACCGGCCTGTGCAACGATGGTGCTCCACCCGGGTTCCCTCCGATCCACGCCCTCATCGCGCATGGTCAAGGGACCCGCACCCGGAAGGTGAACACCACTTGATCTCACGCAGACGCCAGTACTCGGAAGGGCAACCGCCCACGGGCTCCATGCCCGTCGTCGCACGCCGCGACGCCTCGCGCGCCGGCGAGAACGAGGACCAGGCTTCCCAGCCCCTGACGCCCGGCCGCGAGCGCGTGGCTCACCTGTGGTCAGACAACCTGGGAACCCTGGGAACGCGGTCGCTGCAGATCATCCTGCTCATCATCTTGGTGACGGGCATCTTCATCGGCATCTCCACCCTGTCCGTGGTGGTCATCCCGGTGATGATCTCCACGATCCTGGCCTGTGCCTTGTGGCCGCTGGTGAAGCTCCTGCGCAAGAAACTCTCGCCACTGTTGACCGCGTGGACCGTCCTCATCGGCGCCTTCGTGGTCCTCGGCGGCATCGTCACGGGCATCGTTGCCACGGTCGTCAACGAGTGGGACGGGCTGGCCAAGAAGGCGGTGGAGGGGTTCGAACAACTCCAGAAGTGGGTTGCCCACCTTCCCATCAGCATCACTCAGGACCAGGTCGACTCCGCCTTGAGTTCTGCGGGTGACTTCCTCACCAGCGCCAGTTTCGGTTCCAGCGCCCTTTCCGGGCTCTCCACCGCAGGCAACTTCGTCACCGGCCTGGTGTTGGCCCTCGTGGTGATGTTCTTCTTCCTGAAGGACGGCGACAAGATCTGGCAGTTCCTGGTCTCCTGGGTGCCGGAACGCCACCGCTCCACGTGGCAGAAGGCAGGCTCCCGCGCCCGCGACTCATTCGGCGGCTACCTGCGCGGCACCACCATCGTGGCCGCCGTCGACGCCCTCGGCATCGGCCTCGTCATGCTCTTCTGCGGCGTCCCCCTGGCCTTCCCTCTGGCCATCCTGGTCTTCCTCGGCGCGTACATCCCCATGGTCGGCGCCACCGTGGCCGGCATCCTCTGCGTGCTGGTCACCCTGGTGTCCTCCGGTTTCTGGCCGGCCGTGGTCGTGTTGATCGGCACCATCGTGGTGCAGCAGTTGGAAGGCAACCTGCTGCAGCCCGTGGTCATGGCCAACACCCTGAGCCTGCACGGGCTTGTGGTGCTGCTCGGCCTGACCGGCGGCACCGTGCTCGGCGGCATCGTGGGTGCTCTGATCTCCGTTCCGCTCATCGCCGCAGGCTGGGCCATGGTCAAGGTGATCAGCGACCGCGAGGGTCCCCTGGACGATCCCGAGGCGCGCAAACGACACAAGTCGGTCAGGAAACAGGCCAAGAAGCGCCTCAAGTCCACCAAGCGGGCCTGACCGACCAGCATGCTTCCGAGGAGCCGATGACGATGCCCCAGCGTGTCTCCCTGCGACGTTGCACAGCAACTCTGTTCATCGCCGCCGCCCTCCTGGCAACGTCGGCGTGCACCGAGAAGAAGCTGGCGCCCGACCCCACCAGCACCGCGGCATCGACACGCTCGGCCGATCCCGAGGCAGGCATCCCCACTCGATCGGCCCGCTCGGGGTCGGTCACTCTCGACGTCGGCGACCAGGTCTTGTTGGATATCGGAAAGTACAACGGCACCGTCGGCGACTCTTGGGGAGTCCTGGAATCCACGGATCCTGGCGTCGTGGACACGCAGACCAAGAACCGTTATCTGGGTGAGAAGGATTCCGACGGCAGCCCGAGCCAGTTCGGCCTCCTCGTCACGGGCAAGCTCGCCGGAAGCACCGAACTGACCCTCAGGTACTGCTTCCGCGACCGGCTCAGCGCCACGTGCGATCAGAGCCTCAGCGGCGACAAGAACGAGGTCCCAGACATCAAGATCAAGGTGAGAGTCGAATAGCAGGAAAACCACAAGGCCCGACGGTTGGTCCCCACCCGAGTGGGAACCAACCGTCGGGCCTTGGTCCACGGCGCCTACGGCGCCGTACTGAAGCCGACGATCAGTCCTCGTCGCCGCCGCGGGAGCCGAGCTCGCGATCGAGTGCGAGGATGCCGGAGCCATCGTTGCCGATGCGCTTCACGCGGCCGATGATCTCGCCCACGGTTGCCTCTTCCTCGACCTGTTCGTCCACGAACCAGTTCAGCAGCGGGATCGAGTCGATGTCCCCGGCC
This sequence comes from Galactobacter sp., assembly GCF_022712295.1. GTDB lineage: Bacteria > Actinomycetota > Actinomycetes > Actinomycetales > Micrococcaceae > Galactobacter. The sequence goes on along the minus strand of NZ_JALAGT010000088.1, from coordinate 10,327 downwards.
TCCAGGGACAGGCGGTAGATGTCACGGATGGCCTCGGAGACCTTGATCTCGTGAGCCAGCGAGGCCTCGAACGCGTCCAGCACGGACTCGATCTTCAGCTCGTTGGCGGGAATGGCCTGGAAGACGGGGCGGGCGCCGCGATCGGTCATGTGATCGATGAACTTGTCGCGGTGCTCCAGCTCCTCTTCGGCCTGAGCGCGGAACCAGGATGCGATACCGGGCAGATCGGCCAATTCCATCTCCACCGCGAGCTGGCGATAGGTGATGGAGGCTTCCTGCTCCATAGTGACCTGGCGGTTGAATGCTTCTTCGAGCTTCCCTGTAAGTTCCATGGCTTCAGAGTAGGCAGCTTTCGTGAATTACGCACCCAAGGACAGGCGTAACTATCCCCGGCCCGATGCCACGCGCGTCACGGAACCCGATCAGGGAAGCCTTCCCTTCAGATTCATGGGCCGATGCACGACTCGTTGAGTCCATTTGCCGGATGAACTGGTAACAGGGGCTAAGTGCTGCGAGACTAAAGCACATGCCACGCCCACGCCGTTATGACGCCGCAGTCAGGAATCGACTGCTGCAGGATGCCGCTCTGATCAGCGCAACAGAAGGCCCTTCAGCACTGTCCGCTCGCCGGCTCGCCACTCAGTCAGGGACCACCACCGCTGCCATCTACACGCTCTTCGGCGGCATGAACTCCCTGCGCGCTGCACTGACAGCTCAGGCGTTGTCCGACCTCAAGGATGCACTGAACGCGGTTCCGGCCAACACCGACCCGGTGCAGCAGCTCTTCAATCTCTCCAGCGCCTACCGCGACTGGGCCGTTGAGCACCCGCACGAGTACCGATCTGTGTTCAACGATGCCCTCGGCAAGGCCGTTCGCCACAGTTCCGAACCGCCGCGCGCCACCAATGGCCCGGCCTCGCGCCCACGCCAGAACGTGTTCATGGCTCAACCCACCGAGGCCAACTCCGAGTTCGTGGCGTTCACGACCCCCGGGGTCTACCTCGACAGCGTGCACGAGGCATGGCACGCCGTTCTGGAGCCCATCCACACCGTGATCGAAGCGGGCCTTGAGTCCGGCGCGTTCCGCGGCACCCCCGACCAGGCGGGGCCGCTGACGCTGGCTGTGGTCTCCCTGCTCCACGGTGGGGTGTCCTTGGAGGTCATTGCGGTTCTGGACACCACCCTGTCGGGGTTCGGCACCTCCATGACCACGCCTGGATTCTTCGAACTCGCCACCCAGCGGCTGGTGGCCGGACTCGTCTCCGGCGGCTTCACCGATAGCGGCGCTCCGGTGTCGGCGGGCAACGGCTCCAACACACAGTGACTCCCACGGCCTCCGCCAAGGTCCGCTTGGATGCCTGGCTGTGGTCGGTGCGGATCTACAAGACTCGCTCGGAGGCCACTGCTGCCGTCCGAGCCGGGCATGTGCGCCTCAACGGAAACCCGGTCAAGGCCGCCCAAGCCGTGGTGATCGGAGATCGCATCCGTGTACGCAAGGCAGGCCACGAGTTCGACCTCGAGGTCACCCAGCTGTTGTCCAAACGTGTCTCCGCGCAAGTGGCTCGCGCGGCCTACGTTGACCATGCCCCACCCCGCGTGCGCACGGCGATCCCGATGGTTCCTGTGCGCGATCGCGGAGCAGGGCGGCCCACCAAGAAGGACCGACGCGAACTGGACCGTCTGAAGTCTTCTTGGGCACAAGTTGATGAAGACTGACTCGCTCTGACTAGCCAAGGGCCGTCCAGTCCCGTAGCGTGTAACCCGTAGTTCCCAGTTCTTCACCACGCTGGTCCGGCAGTCCCGGTCCTTGAGGCAAGATCAGGACCGACTGCACGTGGGCCACAATGGCTCACGTCCAACACCCCAGTGTCCGGGCCTGATCGTCCGATCGTCTCCGGACCGAAGAAAGGATCAGCAGCTTCATGGCTACTGGAACCGTCAAGTGGTTCAACCCTGACAAGGGCTTCGGCTTCATCGCTCCCGATGACTCCTCCGATGATCTGTTCGCACACTTCTCCGCCATCCAGTCCAACGGGTTCCGCACCCTGGACGAGGGTCAGCGCGTCGAGTTCGAGGTTGCTCAGGGCCCCAAGGGCCTGCAGGCACAGGACATCCGCGCCATCTGATTTTTCAGACGGCGAGTTGTCCGCGGGTACCACCCGCGTGACTCGATGAGAAGGGGAGGCCTTTTGGCCTCCCCTTCTTGCGTCCCCGGGAATAGGGGAAACCCGGCGACGGTTGTCACTTGTCGTGACTTCCTCGCCCGCTCTGTCCCTGCTCGACCTCGCCCCCCGTAACGCTCAGGACCCGCCCGGTCAGGCGTTCAGCGATGCGGTCCGATTGGCGCAGGCCGCCGAAGCATCAGGGTTGGACGCGGTGTACTACGCGGAGCACCACAACATGGCGACCATCGCTTCGTCCGCCACCTCGGTGCTGATGGGCCACGTCGCCGATCACACTTCATCGATCAAGGTCGGGGCGGCGGGCGTCATGCTGCCAAACCATGCACCACTGGTGATCGCGGAACAGTACGGAACCCTTGAGGCCATGCACCCTGGGCGCATCCGGCTGGGCCTTGGCCGGGCACCTGGTACGGATCCCAACACGCTGCGCGCCCTCCGCCGCTCCCCCAACGACGCCGAGCACTTCCCCCAGGACGTCACCGAACTCCTGGGCTACCTCGCTGGAGAATCCTCGATCCCCGGCGTCAGCGCCTATCCCGGCAATGCTTCCCATGTCCCGGTCACCATCCTCGGCTCAAGTCTCTTCGGCGCCCACCTCGCCGCGCAGCTGGGCCTCTCCTATGCCTTTGCTTCCCACTTCGCCCCGGCCGCGCTACGGGATGCAGCTCATGTCTACCTGGACGAATTCCGCCCATCCGAGTACCTGGACGCCCCGCACTTGGCGATCGGTGTCGGCGTGGGAGTAGCGGAGACTCAGGACGAGGCCGAGGAACGATTCCGGCTGGTGGGCCGCGACCGGGTCCGCCAGATGCTCTCTCGCGGGAACCACACCTTCACCGAGGAGGAGCTGGACCTGGTGATGGACCATCCGACCGGCCGCCAGATCCTACAGATGCTGGACTTCTCCATCGTTGGGACGGCAGCTTCCGTGCCGGCGCAGCTGGCGGCGCTGGCCGAGGAGTACGGCGCACATGAGTTGATCACCGTGACGCATGCCCCGGACGCAGCTGGTCGCGTGGATTCGGTCCAGAGGCTGGGCAAGGCATGGTCGCAGTGGCAGGATCAGGAGCAGAACTAAGCAGTCCGTCGGCACCCGCGGCGCTGGAGCCCACCGACGGCTCAAGCCGAGGAGGAGTCATGGCCAACCGCGACAAGCCCCAGTCCGTCAGGCGGGACAAGGACTTCGAGGACAAGGACATGCGTCTCGAGGAACCGTTCATGGATGAGAACGATGGCCGCGATGGGACGCCCGGCCCCAGTTCCGACGACCCGGATTCGTTGGATCTCATGGACCCGTTGAAGCGCACCCGCAACAACGTTCGTGAGGCCTACGACGGCATGGACGGGGAAGCCAGCGTCACGGATCTGACCGAGAAGGACGACTCCCCGCGCTGGTGAGCAGCCTACGTAACCACCCCATGCGGCTGCGCTCCTCCTTCCACGCCTCCTCGCGTGCTCTGGCCTGATCCTCCGCCCTTTGGCGAGCTTGCCTCCTGCGCTCCGTCCTGCGCTCTGCCCACGCGGCAACCGTGGCTTCGACGTCGCGTGGCATGGTGATCAGAGGAGGACCTACCGGGAGCGAGTAGCGCGCCCGGATCACCCTCTGGTTGAACTGCTCGATCTCACGACGTACATCAGCCTCGATCCACTGCTGATCAAGGAGTTCGTCCAACCCTGCGTCATCCTGACGGAGTTGGATGGACGGCGGCAGTACGGCCAGACCCTCCCGCTTCATGAGGGCCTTGAACCACCAGTCCGGATCGTCGCTGTCAGAGAGATCCAGCGGTTTACCAGCACCCGGGAGGTTGTCGAAGTCCCCACGCTCGATGGCCTTGCGGATCTGGACGTCGGCGATGAGTGAGATCATCATGCCGGGGTCGAACGAGATGGCACAGGGGTCGTAGAACGCGGCGGGCACCTGCCATTGAGGCATGGCTCCTCCTCCGAGCGGGGATTACAAGTCACCTGTATTATGTCACGTGTATCGAAACCGAGGAGTCCGAATGCCCAAACAGGTTGATCACCGTCGACGTCGCGATGACATCGCCCGTGCCATGTGGACGGTGGTGGACCAACGGGGCTGGGCCGGAGCCTCTTTGCGTGAAGTCGCCGCAGAGGCCGGGATGTCACTGGGACAGGTGCAGCACTATTTCGCCTCGCGCAATGAGTTGCTGGAGTTCGCGGTGCAAGCCGCCTCAGATCAGACCTCGCGTCGGGTCGCTCGAGGGATGGAAGAGCTCGGAGAGTCTCCACACCCACGCGACGTGGTGCGGCTGATTCTGGTGGAGATGCTCCCCCTGCATCCCGACGCGCGACCGACCAGCCGCATCCACGCCGCGTGCGTGCTCGAGGCCCTGCACAACGAATCGATGCGTGAGCAGATCGGATCAGGGATGCGGGACGGACGGGACGGACTCAAGCAACTCGTGACTCAGGCGCAGGCCAACGCTCAGATTGACCCCGATCGCGACCCGGACACCGAAACCGACTTGCTCTTGGCGCTGACCGGCTTCACGCCGCTGTTGGAACTCGGCGTCGTCCCACCCTCCGACGTGATTGCGGCCATCGAGACGCACCTCGACAACCTCTTCGCGACCACCTGACCCATGCACCCCTGTGGGCCCTCGGCACAGGCGAGAGGTCAGCGGCGGGCCAGAGCCGCCTCGATGTCCGATGCACACTTGAGCAGCGGCGCAAGGACGCGTTCGGCGGCGGCCGCGGCATCGTCGTCGGGGCCTGCAACGGACAGCGAGACGTTCACGGCGCAGACCACTGTGCCGTCCGGCCCGTGCACGGGTGCGGCCACGGAACGAAGGCCCGCCTCGAGTTCCTGGTCCACCAGACACCAACCCTGTTCACGCACGCGGTCCAGCTCGGTCGCGACCGCCTCGGGTGACGTCAACGTACGCTCCGTGAGCGCAGGGATGGGTGTGGCCCGCATCCGATGCAGCGCCTCCTCCGGCGGCAAGCCGGCCAAGAGCACCCGGCCCATGGACGTGGTCGCCGCAGGAAAGCGCGTTCCGACGCCGATGGCAACGTGCATGATCCGCCGCGTCTGTACGCGAGCAACGTAGACCACCTCGGAACCATCCAGCTCCGAGGCGGAAACGGACTCGCCCACCTGGTCGGAGAGTTCCTGAAGGTATGGCCCCACCAGCCCGGGCAGCGGCTGGGATGCCAGGTAGGCATAGCCCAGCCGCAGGACCCGCGGCGTGAGGCGGAACAAGCGGCCGTCGGTGGCCGCGAACCCCAAGTCCACCAGGGTGTGCAGGAAGCGCCGGGCGCTGGCCCTGGAGACCCCGGAACGCGTGGCGACCTCGGAGAGCGTGAGCTCCGGGTGCTGGGCGTCGAAGGCCTCGATGGTCGCAAGACCGCGGGCCAGGGACTGAACGAAGAGTTCCGACTCCTTGGCTGCGGCCTTCACCTCGGTGGACGTGGTCACGATGGAATCAGGCCTTGACCAGGGTGACCGGGAGCCGCTCAGCGAGCTCCTCGAAGGTGATGCCGTGCGTGGAACGCACCACCACGGACTCCGCCCCGAGTTCGAACACGGCGGACTCGGTGTAGACGCGAGTGACGCAGCCCAGGCCGGTCACGGGGTAGGTCAGTGCCTCGACGAGCTTGGATTCACCCGCACGGGTGAACAGGCCCATCATGACCCAGGTCTGCTTGGCGCCGATGGCGAGGTCCATGGCACCACCCACGGCCGGGATGGCGTCAGGAGCGCCGGTGGACCAGTTGGCGAGGTCGCCGTTGCCCGCCACCTGGAAGGCACCGAGGACACAGACGTCCAGGTGGCCGCCGCGCATCATTGCGAAGGAATCTGCATGGTGGAAGTAGCTTGCGCCGGGCAGCTCGGTCACCGGGATCTTGCCCGCGTTGATGAGGTCGGGATCCACGTCGTCACCGTGAGCGGCCGGGCCCATGCCCAGCATGCCGTTCTCGGTGTGGAGGGTGACATCCTGCTCTGCGGTGAGGTGGTCGGCCACCAGGGTGGGCTGACCGATCCCGAGGTTCACGAAGGAACCTGGCGTGATGTCGGCGGCGACGACGGCTGCGAGTTCCGGCTTGCTCAGGGCAGCATCGGTGTGGGTGTAGGCCATGATCACTTGTCCTTCTTCTGCTGTGAGACCGGGGTGGCGGGGTTGGCGATCTCTACGAGGGTGTCCACGTAGATGCCGTTGGTCACCACGTTCTCGGGGTCCAACTGGCCGGCCGGCACGATGCTCTTCACCTGGGCGATGGTCTGCGCGGCGGCAGCGGCCATGATGGGACCGAAGTTGCGGGCCGTCTTGCGGTAGACCAGGTTGCCCTTGGTGTCTGCGGTCAGCGCCTTGATGATCGCGACGTCACCCTTGATGGGGTACTCCAGCACGTAGTGCTTGCCGTCGATCTCGCGGGTCTCCTTACCCTCGGCCAGCTGCGTGCCGTAACCGGTGGGCGTGAAGAAGGCCCCGATGCCCGCGCCCGCGGCGCGCAAGCGCTCGGCCAGGTTGCCCTGCGGTACGAGCTCCAGCTCGATCTCGCCTGCACGGTAGGCCCCGTCGAAGTGCCACGAATCGGACTGGCGTGGGAACGAGCAGATGATCTTGGAGACGCGACGTTCCTTGATCAGCAGCGCGAGGCCCTCGTCGGCCTGACCGGCGTTGTTGTTGACGACCGTCAGGTCGGTGGCGCCGCCCTGGAGCAGGGCGTCGATGAGTTCCATGGGCTGGCCGGCGTTGCCGAACCCGCCGATGAGGACGGTGGAGCCGTCGGCGATGCCCGCCACGGCCTCGGCCGCGGAGGCGGCGATACGGGGTGCCATGAGCATTCCCTTCCTTGAATTGTTCAAAAAGTCGGTTTCAGGTGTCCGACGGCGATGCCCGCCGCTCGCGCGGGAGGCGGGTACCGCCGTCGGGCCTTTCATCGCGGCGCTACGCGCCGGATCAGTGGGCGCCGGTGTTCGTGTTCTCGATGACCACGGCGAGGCCCTGGCCCACTCCGATGCAGAGCGAGGCGACGCCGTAGCGTCCGCCGGTGGCGCGTAGGCGAGCGGCCAGGGTGCCGAGGACACGCAGGCCGGAGGCACCCAACGGGTGGCCGATGGCGATGGCACCGCCCCAGGCGTTGACGATCTCGGGATCCAGGTCGCGCCCGAAACCCCACTGGTCCAGGCAGGCCAGCGACTGAGCGGCGAAGGCCTCATTGAGTTCCACGGCGTCGATGTCGGCCCAGGTCAGGCCCGCGCGGGCGATGGCCTGGTTGGCGGCCTCGACCGGAGCCTCACCGAAGTACTGCGGCTCGTTGGCATGGGCTCCACGGGAGACGATGCGGGCCAACGGGGCCTTGCCGAGCAGCTCGGCCGCCTTCTCCGAACCGATCCAGGCGGCGGACGCGCCGTCATTCATGGGGGAGGCGTTGCCTGCAGTGACGGTGGCGTCGTCGCCTGTGCGGAAGACGGTGCGCAACCCGGAGAGGGTCTCGGCGGTGGACTCGGGACGGATGGTCTCGTCGCGCTCCAGGAGCACGCCGCGCTTGCCCACCGGAGCCACGGTGGTGACGAGGTCGTCGTAGCGTCCCTCGTCCCAGGCCTTGGCTGCCAACTGGTGGGAGCGGGCGGCGAACTCGTCCTGGCGCGCGCGGCTGATCTGGTGCTTCTCCACCAGGCGCTCGGTCGCCTCACCCAAGGACACGGTCCAGTCTGCGTCCATCTTGGGGTTGACGAGGCGCCAACCGAGGGTGGTGTTGGCGGCCTTGAGGTCTCCCATGGGGAAGGCACGCTCGGTCTTGGGCAGCACCCAGGGGGCACGGGACATGGACTCGACGCCACCGACCAGAACCAGGTCCGCGTCGCCCACGGCCACCTGGCGGGAGGCCATCATGGCCGCGTCCAGGGAGGAGCCACAGAGTCGGTTCACGGTGGAGCCGGGAACGGAGAGCGGCAGGCCTGCCAGTAGCGTGGCCATGCGGGCCACGTTGCGGTTCTCCTCGCCCGCGCCGTTGGCGTTGCCGAAGGTGACCTCGTCGATGGTGGTGGGGTCCAGCTGCGGTACGCGGGAGACCAGCGTGGAAACCACGTGGGCCGCCAGGTCGTCCGGTCGGTGACCGGCGAGTGCACCGCCGACCTTGCCGAAGGGGGTGCGTACGGCGTCGTAGACGAACGCTTCCTGCATGAGTCTCCTCGTTTCACGATGCTGAATCGTTGAACTGTGTTCGCTGTGCGAACGTGTGTTCGCAGCATGAACATTCTGACCGATGGTGGTCACCTGCGCAAGAGGCAGGCCCTTCGTGGACCACCTTCCACCGGAAGCCGACATGACGACGCCGGGCCACCACTGAGGTACGGTCATTGCGGACGCATATCGAAGAGGATGTACCCGTGAATCCGCACCTCGCCGTCGAGATCCATGCAGGGCTCGGCATCATCACACTGAACCGACCGGAGAAGATCAACGCCCTCACCCCGGGCATGGTCTCCGAGCTCGGTGCAACCCTGCGCGCCTGGCGCTATGCCCCGGAGGTGAACGCCGTGGTGCTGCGCGGTGCGGGCGAGCGCGGCTTCTGCGCAGGCGGCGACCTCACCGACTTCCACCAGGCCCAGTCAGGCGGGGACCAGGGCGGTTTCCTGGACATCCTGGTTGAGCAATTCGAGCTGGCCGCATTGGTGGGCACCTATCCCAAACCGATCATGAGCATCATGTCCGGGCTGACCTTGGGCGCGGGCCTCGGCATGGCCGGAGTCGCCTCGATCCGGGTGGTCACACCCGATGCCAGGCTCGGCATGCCGGAGACCCGGATCGGTTACTCCCCCGATGCCGGCGGCTCACTGCTGTTGGGCCGCGCCCCCGGCCGGCTCGGAGAGCACCTGGCGGCTACCGGGGACACCATCGGTGCGGGTGACGCGGTGGAGGCCGGGCTCGCCGATTTCTGCATCGCGGCGGAGACTCAAGAGGACCTCATCTCCACCTTCGCGGACCTTGCCACCTTGCGTGCGGGCGAGATCTCCATCGGCCTCGAGGTCATGCACGGCACCCGACCTCCTGCCCCCGCGGTCGCCAGGGAACGAGCATGGATGGACCACTGCTACGCCGCGGAGGACCTGCCAGCCATCCTCACCGAGCTCGAAGCCGCACCGTGGCCCACAGCGCGGGCGGCGGCAGAACGGATCCGCAGGAACTCCCCGCTGGCCGTCGCCACCGCACTCGAGGTGGTCCGAGCCGCACGCGACGAGGACGAGCTGCGGGGGTCCTTGGAACGCGAGCACCGTGCTGCGGCCTTCCTCATGGACCACCCCGACGTCGCCGAGGGAATCCGTGCGCGCATCGTCGACAAGGACGATGCGCCTCGCTGGGACCCCGCCTCCCCGGAGGACCTGGATCGAGACCTCATCATCAATGCCCTGTACGCCGAGGAGGACGACGCCCATGGCGAATTCGAACTCGGGTGATGCCCTGCTGGACCGCGCAGTGCGGGTCCTACGCTGCTTCGATGCCGAGCGCCCCCACCTCTCGGTGGCACAGATCGCGGAACGTGCGGGCCTGCCCCGCACCACATCCTACCGGCTCGTGTCCCAGATGACCGACCTCGGCCTGCTCTCCCACCGCCCCGACGGGACCTTCCGGTTGGGCATCATGCTCTGGGAACTCGTCACGGCCTCGTCCGACACGCAAGACCTCGCCACTGTCGCGCTGCCGTACATGGAGGACGTGAACCAGGTGGTACGCCACTCCGTCCAGTTCTCCATCCTGGACCAGGGCGACGTCCTGGTTCTGGAACGCCTCTCCCGCCCCGGACACGCCGTGAACCAGGCCCGCCGCGCCTCCCGCATGCCCGTCCACCTGACCTCCATGGGCATGGTGCTCCTGGCCCACTCGGCCACCCCTGTCCTGGACTCCTACCTCAGACGGCACGGACCGGAGGTCCGCCAACGTCACCCCAACCTGGTCAACGAACTGGACCATATCCGCCGCACCGGATTCGCGACCTTCGACGGTTTCATCGACCCCGACACCACCGGCATCTCCGTGCCCGTCCTGGATTCCCGCGGCAGCGCCATCGCGGCGCTCAGCGTGGTGGTCCCCACAGGGTACGACGCCACCAACGCGGCCGTGATGAGCCTGCGGACCGCCGCTCGCGGCATCTCCCGCACGCTGTCCACGCGC